>NZ_DATHMR010000001.1:0-17008 GCF_035486915.1 Dyella sp.
ATGGCTGCACCAAGGTGTCGGCATGAAAGCGCCATGGATGGCGTTCCATAAGCTGGAACGCCATCCCTGCACCATGTTGCTGCCAGTTGGAAACAAGAAGCGGGATCAAACCCAATGCCGCGATCAGCATGGCCAACCAGAAACCGCTACGTTGCCACTGCTGGCGGCCGCGCGGCGTGAGAAGAAATAGCAGCAGCCCCGCTACCATGTACATCGCCGCCCGGTAATGGCTAAGCCAACACGCCGCAAGCGCAACGCCCAGTAACAGCCAATCGTGCAAACGGTTCTCGTCCATGGCGCCCAGAAGTGCCAACATCGCCACGGCACCGGCAACGGTGAGCGGCACATCCGGCAACGCCACGACTCCCAGACTTCCGGCCAGCGGTAAACACATGCATAGCAGTCCGGCCTGCCACGCCACGCGTTCATCAAACGCACGCCTGCCAAAAGCGACCAGCACCCAGGGCAAACAACTCCCCAGCAGCAAGAATGGCCAGCGCATACCCCCTACGCCGTGCCCGGCTACGCCCTCACCCGCTCGGACCAGCCATGCGGTAAGCGGCGGCAAGTCGCTGTAACCCCAGGCGAGATGCCGACTCTCCTGCCAATAAAAGGCCTCATCGCCCAAGGGTTGCAGCGTCAGTGCCAGCACGAGCTTGATGGCGAGCAGGCACAGAAAGACTGTGACGAATGCCGCTCGCCAGCGAGCAATACCCACCACTACACTGGGATCGTTCCCCACGTCGGTCCTTGCCTCCCATCCCATGTCAGCCATCACCCCGCTTCGTGATGAAATTCTGCAGCAGCATCTCCATGCTGCCATCGCCCAGGTCAACAAGGTGCTGCTCGGCAAGGCACGTCAGGTCAAACTGGCGTTTACCTGCCTGATCGCAGGCGGTCACCTGTTACTGGAAGACGTGCCAGGCGTCGGCAAGACCACGCTTGCGCATGCACTCGCGGCCACTTTCGCGCTCGATTTCCAGCGCGTGCAGTTCACGAGCGACTTGCTGCCTTCGGACATTATCGGGGTCAGCATGTACGAGCGCGAGACCGGAGCGTTTCGTTTTCATCCAGGCCCGGTATTTGCCGGATTGCTGCTGGCCGACGAAATCAACCGTGCGACGCCCAAAACACAAAGCGCGTTGCTTGAAGCGATGGCCGAAGGACAGGTCACCGTCGATGGTCAAACGCATACGTTGCCGGAACCGTTCTTTGTGGTGGCCACGCAAAATCCGCTGGATCTTGCGGGCACGTTCCCATTGCCCGATTCCCAACTTGATCGCTTCATGCTCCGTGTCTCGCTCGATTATCCCGACGCGAGTGCCGAACGCGAATTGCTCACCGGCACCGATCGTCGCGATTTGCTAACGAGGCTGACGCCCCAGCTGGATGCATCGGGCCTCAACACGCTTTACCGGCAAGTACAAACCGTCACCGCCAGCTCCGCATTGCTCGATTACCTGCAGGCGCTACTCACCGCAAGCCGCCGTCATCCCGATATTCGAGTGGGTCTGTCGCCACGTGCAGGGCTGTCGCTGCTTGCTGCGGCACGCGCCTGGGCGATGCTGAGCGATCGCGGACATGTGCTGCCAGAAGACATCCAGGCCCTGTTCGTGCCACTTGCGGCGCATCGACTTGTGGCATCACGCGGTGCAAGCGGTGAAACGCTTGCACGCACGTTATTGAGCGAAGTCGCCGTCGACTGATGCGCGCCTCATTCCAGCGCCTGCAGCGATGGGCCGAACGCCGGCTGCCGTCACTCACGCGGCACAGGAAGCAGGAACAGCTGCCCGTCATATTGCATCGACGGCGCATTTACATCGTTCCCACCAGCTTCGGCGTCGCTTTCACCGCGTTGCTAATGGTGATGCTCACAGGCAGCCTCAACTATGCAAATAACGCTGCGTTATTGCTGACATGCGTGCTCGGTGCTGCGACATCCATCAGCATGCTCATCGCCTTTCGTACCTTGAACGGATTACGCATTCATGGATTGCGTGCCGGTTATGCAACGGCTGGAAATCCTATTGATGTCACGTTCGATTTTCAGGCACTCCGTCTGCGGCAGGCTGTTCGGCTGGATATTGCAGACAGCGTGCACGTATTTGATGTCACCGGCCGAACCGATGTCACGGTGAGTCTTCCCACGGAACAACGCGGCTGGCTTGCCATCCCTCGTTTTCGCATCTGGACAACCTGGCCCATGGGTCTGTTTCGTGCGTGGAGTTGGTCAAACCCCGAATACGCGGTGCTTGTATGGCCGCGGCCGGAGCTTTCCGGTCCGGCTCCCGCACAGCCTGTAGAAGACAATCACCGCCAACGCCTGCACCGCGGGGAAGATCTGGCTGCGCTGCGTGATTACCGCAGTGGCGACTCCATGCGTCACGTTGCGCGGAAAGCGAGTGCGCGTCACGACATGTTGCTGGTGAAAGATTACGAGCAACCCGAGGCACGGCGGGAATGGCGCCTCGATTGGCGAGACCTGCGCGGACTGGACGACGAATCGCGTATTTCTCGCCTCGCGCGCTGGCTTGGCGAGGCTCAGGCGCAGGGGCGGCAGTACAGCTTGTGGCTTCCGACGGAAGTTATCGCGATCAGTAGCGGCTCGGCACACTATGCGCGCTGCATGACCGCGCTGGCACTGATGCCATGATCAGCATCGCGCAACTTTTTCATCGCGTCCCTTTGCAACCAAACGTTAACGAGCGCACGTTCAACCTGATGTGCTTGACAACGGCTTTTGTATTAGCCGTGCACGCTCCGCATGTTCCATGGTCGCTCACGATTGCGTTCGCGCTTGGGCTGGCGCTGCGCTGGTGGCAACGGAAACATCGGCCCGGCAAAGTCCCCGGCTGGCTGAAGGTACCGATGCTGCTCTTTCTCGTCGGCGCCGTGATTGTGCAATATGGCAATGTGTTCGGCCGCGAGGCCGGCTCCACGTTGGCAGCAGGTTTGTTGGTATTGAAACTCACCGAAAGCGAATCCTCGCGCGATGCACGCGTCGCAGCCGCGTTCGCATGCTTCCTGTTGATGGCAGCGCTTCTGTTCAGTCAAAGCCTTGTCGCCACGTTTGTCGTGGCGCTGGGCTTGCTGCCCGCCTTGAGTACATGGCGTTCACTCGAGCCGACACAAATAACCTCCACGCTACCTCGTCAATTGTTGCCCGCCGTCGTACTGCTCGCCGTATCGCTCCCTCTCGCGGCAACCGCCTTCCTGTTGGTTCCGCGACTGAGTTCACCCTTGTGGGGCACGTCCGAGCAACAGGCGGCGCGAAGCGGGTTGTCGGATGAAATGTCGCCCAGCGACTTCACCCAAATACTCAACGATGACAGCCCGGCGATGCGCGTGACGTTCGATGGGCCACCGCCTACTAACCATCAGCGCTATTTCCGTGCTTTTGTTCTGTGGAACTATGACGGAGAGAACTGGACGCGTGTCGATCTGCCCGAGGTTGATTCGCTGCCGATCGAAACGGCAGGCGTCGTCAACTATCGAATCAATCTTGAACCGACTCACCAGCGCGTACTGCCCACGCTCGATGTTCCGATTCAGGCGCCGACTCAATCGCATATGCGCTCGGATGGCGAGGTGTTTGCGGAAAAACCCGTCAATGACGTAATGGATTACGGATTGCGTTCGGCAGTGAATTACCGGCTCGAAGGAAACATCAGCGCAGACGTACGCGCGCAGGCACTGCAGTTGCCATCAGGTTTCGATCCCCGTAGTCACCAGCTCGCCGCGGAACTTCGAAAACGTTATGGCAACGACAACGTAGCGATCATCAACGCCGTGCTCGGTCTTTTTCATAACGGGGGTTTCCGCTACACGTTGGGGCCAGCACCGCTAGGGCGCAACGCGATTGACGATTTCCTGTTCAGTACGCACGAAGGTTTTTGCGAACATTACGCATCTTCTTTCACCGTGCTCATGCGCGCCGCTGGCATTCCTGCGCGCGTTGTCACCGGTTATCAGGGTGGTTACTGGAACACGATGGGCGGCTATCTGCTTGTGCGCAACTCCGATGCGCACGCGTGGAGCGAAGTGTGGCTGCAAGGACGCGGCTGGATACGCGTCGACCCCACCGCTGCCGTGCAACCGCAACGGATCAATCTCGGTGCGGAAGATGCCGGTGGCGATCAGCTCGCCTGGTATCGATCCGAGTGGGTGGAGTCGATACGAAATCACTGGGACATCGTCAACCGTTGGTGGGACAAGGGCGTTATCGGTTTTGACGCTATGCGCCAACGCGGGCTGCTGACGCCGTTTGGCATACGCGACGCTGACACCGGCATTCTGGAAAGATTGCTGGGCGCCAGCATTGCGCTTTTCGGTGCGGTTGGTTTGCTGTGGGCGTTATGGCGTCGACCGGAGGGCGATCCCGCCCTGGCGGCGATGCGTGCGCTGGAACGCAAACTCGCCCGTGCGGGGATCATCCGTGGGCGTAGCGAAGGGCCTCGCAATTACCTTCGCCGCGCGATTCGTGCGTTGCCAGGACAACGCGTGGAACTGGATCATTTGATGAGCCGCTATATCGAACTTCGTTACGCCACTGTCGAACCTCACCCTGAATCTTTACGCGCTTTTCGGCAGGCAGTACGGAATTTCCAACCGCACCGCGTGGTCTAATCGAAGCGCAACGCTGTAGGATGCAAACCGCCACGATGGAGAAAAAAGTCATGTCTCCCCTATTTCGATTTCTTAGCCTCGCAGCGACCTCTGCACTATTGGCCGCATGCGCCACGGTGCCGCAACCGCTGCAGGGTAACTTCGCCAATGTCACATCGCTGAACGCACAGGCGGGTAGCGCCAGTGGTCAGACGGTGCGCTGGGGTGGCGAAATCATCAGCACGGAGCCGGGTCAACAAGCCACCTGCTTCTACGTGCTGGGTCGTCCGCTGGATGATCAGGCACGCCCCGCCCGCAGCGGCGGCGATGCCAACACCCAGGGCCGTTTCGTAGCCTGCCGCGCCGGCTTCTACGATCCGGAAGTCTTTACGCGCGGCCGCGAGATCACCGTCACGGGCACCGTCCAGGGCTCGATGACGCGCAAAGTAGGCGATTACGACTACGCCTACCCGCGCGTCGATGCGAGCGTAGTTTACCTGTGGCCGAAGCGTCCTGTCGGCGGCGGTTATCCGTATGGCCCGGGCTGGTACGACCCGTATTGGGGTCCCTATTGGAGTCCTTACTGGGGCGGTCCGTATTGGGGCGGCTGGGGTGGTGGCTGGGGTGGTCCGGTGATTATCGTCCGTCACCGCTGATCGCTCTCGATGCATCAAAAAACGCCGGCAGATGCCGGCGTTTTTTATGCACGAAAACGGGAGCATCCATCGTCAGCCCGGCGGCCAAGTCATCCGGCGCCCCGCCAACAGATGCACATGCAGATGAAAAACCGTTTGGCCGCCGTGCTCGTTGCAGTTGATTACCGTGCGATAGCCTTCCTTGTCGAACCCTTCGCGCTTGGCATAATCGGCCGCCGCAAGCACCAGCTTACCGATCAATTCCGCATCGGCTGCCGTGGCGTCGTTCAACGTTGCGATCGCCCGCTTGGGAACAAACAGCACGTGCACAGGCGCCTGGGGATTGAGATCGCGGAAAGCCAGCACGTCATCGGTCTCATAAACGATATCGGCCGGAATCTCGTGGCGGATGATCTTCCCGAAAATAGTGTCGCCCATAGGTCTCTCCTTCCGTTACAGGCCGGTTATTCCACCGATTGTCGACTGCCAAACGCATGCGCCAGTGTGCTGCGATCGACGTACTCCAGCTCGCCACCCAGCGGCACCCCGTGCGCCAGTCGTGTTGGGCGTATGCCTGCGGCGCGCGCAAGTTGCGCCAAGTAATGCGCGGTCGCTTCGCCTTCCACGGTCGGGTTGGTGGCGAGAATCAATTCCTCGACGTCGCCTTCGCCAAGGCGTTCGCTCAACAAACCCAGTCCGAGCTCTTCGGGCCCCAATCCATCCAGCGGTGAAAGCCGTCCCATCAGCACGAAGTACTGACCGCGATAACCAGTGGCCTGCTCGATGGCAGCAAGATCAGTCGGCGACTCAACCACGCAGAGCACGTGACGATCGCGACTGGAACTTGCGCAGATCGCACAAACGGGCGTCTCGCTGAAATTTCGACAGCGCGAGCAATGACCGATTTTCTGCATCGCCTGCTCGAGCACCCGGGCCAGCTTCAAGCCACGCTCACGCTCGCGTTCCAGCAAATGGAACGCCATGCGCTGTGCACTCTTGCCGCCCACGCCAGGCAGGCAACGCAGCGCTTCGATCAATTCGTTGAGGAGTGGGGAGCCGCTCATGATCTACCGAAGAAGAAACCGTGATGAAGCAAGGATGCGTGGCCAGACGGCTCGCTGCGCCCAACCGCACATCGGCAACGTTGCCTTCTTAAAACGGCATCTTGAAACCGGGCGGCAAACTCATGCCTGCCGTGACGTTGCCCAGCCTGGATTTGCTCGCCTCGGCGACCTTGTTCACGGCGTCGTTGATCGCCGCCGCGACCAAGTCTTCTGCCATCTCCGGATCGTCCGCAAACAGCTTGCGGTCAATCTGGACGCGACGGACTTCATGCGCACCGCTCATCACGACGCTCACCAGTCCACCGCCGGAGCTGCCGGTCACCTCCAGCTTGGCGATTTCTTCCTGCGCGCGCTTCATGTCTTCCTGCATGCGCTGCGCCTGCTGCATCAGCTGGCCAAGTTGTCCTCTCATAGCGTGTACTCCGGAATATCGGGATTCAAAGGAATATCAGGATTCAAAAGGTTTGACGGATTGCGGTACCACGCGCGCACCGAATTCGCGCTTTAGCGCCTGCACCAGCGGATCGCCTTCGATGGATTGCTCCGCCGCCGACTGCGCCGCACTGCGTACGCTCGCCGCACGCGCCGCGGGTGTTTCGGCAGCGCCCTGGCTGTCGCTTACAAAGCGCAGTCGAATGGTTTCACCCAGCACAGCGCTGATGCGATCGGCCATTTGGCTCACCATCGGCTCGACGGCCAGATGCATGTACGTGGGTTGCAGCGCGAGCACCAGCGTATGGCCATCGCGGTGGTGCAATGCCGAATTCTGTGCGAGCTGGCCGAGCGGTCCACGCAGGTCGGCACGCTGAATCAGCGCCTCCCAGTCAAGCGGGCCGTTCATGGGCGCAACTGGCGCTGTGGACGCCGCTGGTTTCTCCTGCGCCGGTGCAGGATGTGAGGAGACGACAGGCCGCACGGCGGCAGGTGGCGCTGCCGCATGGGTGGGGGGTGGCGCTGGCGCGCGTGGGGCTGGCGCAGACGTGGACCGCTGCCCACCGCTTGGCGCCGGTGCCGCCTCATCGGATGGACGAAACGCCAGCATGCGCAGCAACGCCATCTCAAAGCCCGTACGCGCATCCGGCGCGAGCGACAAATCGCGGCGACCTGTCGTTGCGATCTGGTAGTAAAGCTGCACGTCCTCGGCGGCCATGCGTTCGGCGAGGCCAAGCAGCGTGCTGTCATCTGCGTCATTGGCCTCTGTTCGATAGCCAGGCACCAGCTGGATCAACTGGATGCGATGCAGGGCGGCAGCAAGATCGTCGAGCACGCTGCTAAAATCTGGCGAGTACGACGCAACGCGCGTGCATTCGGCCATCAAGGCCTCACCATCGCCAGCGGCGAGCGCAGCGAGCAAGCCAAGCACCTGGCCGCGCTCGACGCTGCCGAGCATCGCCCTGACGTCATCGGCTTTCAGCGAACCACCGCCGTAAGCGATGGCTTGGTCCAGCAGCGACAAACCATCGCGCATCGAACCATCGGCGCCCCGCGCAAGTTCGCCAATGGCCGCGTCTTCGTACTCGATGTGTTCGGCGCCGAGGATATGGCGTATTTGACCGCCGATCTGATCGGGCAGCAGGCGCTTGAGATTGAAGCGCAGGCAGCGGGAAAGCACCGTGACCGGGAGCTTCTGCGGATCGGTGGTCGCCAGGAGAAACTTCACGTGCGGCGGTGGCTCTTCCAGCGTTTTCAACAGCGCGTTGAACGCGGGCTTGGAGAGCATGTGCACTTCGTCGACCAGATAGACCTTGAAGCGGCCGCGCGCGGGAGCGTACTGTGCGTTCTCGATCACTTCGCGCACATCGTCCACGCCCGTGTTGCTGGCTGCGTCGATTTCCAGCAGATCCACGAAGCGGCCGGCATCCACCGCGGTGCAGACACTGCACTCGCCGCAAGGGTCGGCCGACTCGCCGCGTTCGCAATTGAGCGATTTGGCGAAGATGCGTGCGATTGTCGTCTTGCCCACACCGCGCGTGCCGGTAAACAGATAGGCGTGATGCATGCGGCCGCTGTCTAGCGCATTGGTCAGCGCGCGTACAACGTGTTCCTGTCCGACGAGTTCGGCGAACTTGCGGGGGCGCCACTTACGCGCGAGTACCTGATAAGACATGCGTCACGGTCAGTTGGGGGCGAACCCCGATTGTGCCAAGTCGGTCAAGGCAAGTCATGCAAAGCTTTCGGCACCCGCAAAAGGCGGCGGCCCCGCCAGCCACACCCCGGCACCCGAATCATTCGCTACCGTTGCTTCCTTCCGGACCTGGCGGGATTCGCAAACTATCGTCGCGGGGGGACCGACGGGGCCACCATAGAGGTGGGCATCGAGGCCCGTGATGCGCGCCAAATGACATCTTGTCGCCCATCGCGCTGAATTTGGTTCTAAAGAGGGACCACCCCTCGTCTTACCCTTGAATTTCCTACTACTGCGCCAGCGTCCAGGCCGTCGCATCTTTCAATAACTGGCGGAGAGAGAGGGATTCGAACCCTCGATACGGGGATAAGCCGTATACACACTTTCCAGGCGTGCTCCTTCAACCACTCGGACATCTCTCCGCACGCACTACTCGTTTGCCGGCATTCCTGCGACAAAGAAGCGGAAGGATAACGGTTGCCCTCGGCTCAGACAAGAGAGAGACGGGTTCAACCGGCGTCGGACCGGGGCGGAGGCGGCGCGGGAATCGGCACGCGCTGGCCCGTTCCGGCAATGCGATAACCGCGTGCGCCCAACGCAGCACCATCGGCGGCGCTACCGTAGTGATAGAGCACCAGGCGCCTGCGCATCGCAGCGTCATACTCGCGTTCGATATCGTCGATGCCGGTATGCGACGGATTGCCGACCAATCCGCAATCGTGGGCAATCAATTCGTTACCGCCCGCGTATTGCGATAGCACTTCCGGGAGGGGCCGCGTATCGCCGGTAAACGCGAAACTGCCCTGTAAGGCGATACCGAACGACGTGCCAGGGCGATGATGCCGCGTCGGAAACACATCGAACCAAAAGCCGTCCAGCCAGAAGCCGCGCGAACATGGCACCAGGCGAAATGCTTCCCAGTAGTTCACGCCACCTTCCGCCAGTACGCCGGGGTAATCGGCGATGCGCGCCTGCAACCATGGAACCAGTGCTGCATGTGTGAACACTCGCGTTTGTCCACGCAGCGCATCGTTGAACCACAGTCGTGTGAACAGACGTTCGAGGCCGCCCACGTGATCCATGTGCGTGTGCGTGATGTAGAGCGCCTGCGGCGATTCGCCGTACGAGGCCATATAGCGATCGAGCGTATCGGGACCGCAATCGATCAGCAGCAATGGCTTTCCATCGCGCTCCACGACCGCTGACGACGAACCGAGCTCCACCGCGTGCGCAGCGCCAGTTCCTAGAAAGTGCAGGTACCAGTTCATGCGCTGAGAGTACGCTCGTAGCCGTACATGAGGGGTGTCCAAATCTTTTTATCGAACGTCGCTTCGCCTTCTTCCGCCGCGCCGAGCTTAAACAGGGAGCGTCGCAGCCGCTGGAGATTGGCCATGCGCCAGCCCTCCCCCTCCGAACGAATCTCTCCTCGGTCGAAGTCGATCAGATAGAGCGCCGACTCGGCAACCAGAATGTTGTGTGCATTGAGGTCGGCATGCCATACACCCTTGCGATGAAAGCGCGCCACCATAGCACCCACTTCCTGCGCAAGTTCCGCATCGAATCGTGCGGCCGCGACGCATTCGGCCAGCGTGTGTGTGTTGGCAATACGGCGCGTGATCAGGTCGCCACGATAATAAAGTCCAGCGCGTTGATAGCGGGCGGCAACCACTTGCGGCACCGGCAACTCCCAGCGTGCAATGGCTTGCAGCACGCGGAATTCGGCGAAGCTGCGGGTTTTATCAGCACCGATCCACAGATAGCGATCGCCCATCAGGCGAGCCACCATGCCGCCGCGGCGGTAATGGCGCAGTACACACTCACCGGCCGGGGTATCGATCATGGAGACACCGCCACGGCCACCAGCCTGGGCGCTCAGTGCGCCACGAGCGCGCCAATAGCCGGGGTCGAACCACGAGGCGTCGACTTGTGGCGACACCGTGGCGTCGAACAGAATCGCACCTTCGGCGTCCTGGCGCAGTTGCTCGTGCATCGGTGCTGCCGTGGCTCCCTCTCGATTCATACCTCGGCGATTCTACATGTCTGATCCCGCATCCATCTGCCTGCTGCGAACGTCCGCCATCGGGGATGTCACCCATGTGGTGCCGCTGGTGCGCACGTTGCAGCAAGCGTGGCCGCAGACCTCACTGACCTGGATCGTGGGCAAGCTGGAACGCAAACTGGTGGGCGACCTGCCCGGCGTGGAATTCGTGACGTTCGACAAAGGCGCAGGCTGGGCCGGGATCCGTGAGGTCGGTACCGCGTTACGCGATCGTCGATTCGACGCGTTGCTGCAGATGCAGGTGGCATTGCGTTCGAACATCCTGAGTCTGGGTATCAAGGCGCGGCGTCGCGTTGGCTACGATCATGCACGCGCCAAGGATCTGCATGGCCTGGTTATCAACGAGCGCATTCCCGCGCGTTCGGGTGAACACGTCCTGGATGCCATCGGCAGTTTTTGCGAACCGCTCGGATTGAAACAGACCAGTGTGCGTTGGGATATTCCCATTCCCGACGATGCGCACGCCTGGGTGGCGGAGCAGTTGCCTGGCGATCAACCCACGTTGTTGGTAAGCCCAACCTCCAGCCATTCGCTGCGAAACTGGCTGCCTGAGCGCTACGCCGCCGCGATGGACCACGCAGCGTCGCGTAAATGGCGCGTGGTGTTGATCGGCGGCCCCTCTGCCAATGAGCGTGAGATGGCGGATGCTGTACTCGCGGCCTGCCACCACCGGCCGCTCGATCTGACTGGCAAGGACACGCTCAAGAAACTGATGGCCATGTTCTGCCGCACACAGTTGTTGCTGACACCGGATTCCGGGCCGATGCACATGGCCAATTCGGTGGGCATGAAAGTGCTTGGATTGCATGCTGCAAGCAACCCCAACCGCTCCGGCCCGTATTCCGATCGGCGCTGGTGCGTCGACAAATACGACGCAGCCTCACGCAAATATCTGGGCAAACCCGCGAGTGAGATTCCCTGGGGTAGCAAGATCGAACGCCCCGGCGTCATGGAACTGATCGAAGTGAACGACGTAATCGATCGCTTCGAGGCCGCCGCCGCTGCCTCGAACATCCGTTAGCGATTATTTCTGACGGTAATCCTGATACGACTTTTCTTCGACCAACTGCGAACCCAGCTTCACGTTGATCTCGCGCTTCACGGCAGCGCGTTCGTCGTTCTCGAAATACACCGAACGCGCAAGCTCGATGAACTCCTTGTCGAATTCCTGTGCCTTTTCTTTCAGGCGGATGCGGTCTTCGATATCCCACAAGGTTTCGTTCACGGCCAGCAGGCGTGCGCGCTCCTTGCTGATGTCCGTCTGCGAAGCATGATGATTGGCCCATGTCGCATTGAGCAAATTCAGCTCGTTATGCACGTTAGCCAATTTCGACTCATCGGTGATAAGGCGCGCTTTGATCTCGAGAATCGTAATCTTGTCGATCAGCTCGCCGAAGGACACCGGTACCTGGATCAGGCTCATGACAACCTCGTAACAAAAGACTTCAGCCGGCTCGGGCCGGAACAACGCCTATGATAACGCTGCTGGCGTGGCTTTATCGCGTCTTTGAACGTATACGCGTGCTTAATTCGTCGTAAAAAGATACCGGAAGCTCCGCTTTGACGGGCACGCTCGACCAATTCGTCTTGGCGAAGCCGCGACACTTGATCGCATCTTTTTCGGTCATCAACACCGGCAAATCGTCGCCAAAAGCGAAGTCTGCAGGAACAAACGCGTGATGATCGTCTAACGGGTGTGCGATCACGTGAATACCCTGCGCTTCAAGGCTTGCAAAGAAGCGGTGCGGATTGCCAATCGCAGCGACGGCATGCACGCGCATACCGGAGAAGTGCGCAATCGCTCGTTCATGCCCGTCGACCAGCGCTCGCACCACGCCGCCGCGAAGCAGCATTAGCACTTCACCCGTTTGAGGATCGCCGCCATTGCAGATTCGAAAATCAACAACATCCAGGCGACTCAGCGGTTCGCGTAATGGCCCCGCAGGTAATAGCTGTGCGTTACCGAAGCGACGCTCGCCATCGATGACGCAAATTTCGATATCGCGCGCGAGCCGGTAATGCTGTAAGCCGTCGTCAGCGATCAGTACATCGCATCCTTGATTGACAAGCAGTTGCGCAGCGGCCGGCCTGTCGCGCCCGACGGCCACAGGTACACCGGTCGTACGAATCAACGCGGGTTCGTCGCCGACCTCGGAAGGATTCGGCGCATCGCCCAGCAGCAGCGGTTCGCGCTGCGTTCCACCGTAGCCTCGACTCACAACACCCGGCCGATAACCACGCGCGCGAAGTGCGTCAACCAGCGCCAGCGTAAGAGGTGTCTTGCCGGTGCCGCCGGTTGTGATATTTCCCACCACAATGACAGGGCACGACAACCGTACCGCGCGAAGCATTCCAGCGCGATAAAGCGCGCGACGAACCGCGATTACTGCGCCATACAAACCCGCAAGCGGATAACACCACCAAGGCAGGCGCCCTTTGCCGTACCAACCCGCCTGGAGCGCTTCGGCCAAGGTCATGGGTCAGTCGGCGGAGACGGCGACAGGACGCTCGTTGAATTGCATCCGGTGCAAGGCTGCGTAGTGGCCGCCCATGGCGAGCAACTCGCTATGCGTGCCGCGCTCGATGATCTCGCCATGATCCATCACCGCAATCTGATCGGCGTGTTCAATCGTCGACAAGCGATGGGCGATGACCAGCGTGGTTCGATCCTTCATCAGCCGCTGCAGCGCTTGCTGAATGAGGCGCTCCGACTCCGTATCGAGCGCACTGGTTGCTTCGTCAAGAACGAGAATAGGCGCATTCTTCAGAATCGCCCTGGCGATGGCGATTCGCTGACGCTGACCACCCGAGAGCATATTGCCGCCCTCGCCTATCTGACTGTGAATGCCCTTGGGCAAGCGCTGGATAAATTCCATCGCGTTGGCGGCTTCTGCCGCAGCGACGATTTCCTGCTCGCTCGCACCCGCCAATTCGCCGTAAGCGATGTTTTCGGCAACGGTGCCATCGAACAGCACAACGCTCTGCCCCACCCAGGCAATTTGCCGGCGTAAGGAGGGCAGCGTGTAGGACTCGTAGTTCGCGCCATCGAGCAGGATGCGTCCACTAGTTGGTTCGTTGAACCGCGGCAAAAGACTCACAAGGCTGCTCTTGCCGCTACCGGAACGCCCAACCAGCGCGGTAACGGTGCCCGGCGCACAATGCAGGCTTACGCGGGAAAGCGCTTCAAAGTCGCCGCGCGGATAGACGAGGCGAACATCCTCGAAGCGCAAGTCGCCGGTCGTGCGTTCAAGCACCTGCGTACCGTGATCGATTTCCGGCGGCGTATCGATCAGTTCGAACAGACTTTCTGCGGCCGAGATGCCGGTTTGAATCGTGGATTGCACATTCGCCAGCCGCTTCAGCGACGGTAGCATCGCACCCATCGCCGTAAGCACCGCAATGAAAACACCCGGCGAGATGCTGTTGATGATGAACGGACGCGAGCCAAGAAAAATCAGGCCCGCCAGTGCAAAGGAGGCCACCGTCTGGATAGCGGAACCCGACGTCGCACTGGTCGCCGCAATCTTCAAGTTCAGATAGCGCGCCCGATCCGTAACGTCCCTGAAGCGCGTGGCCGCATGTTCCTGACCACCGTAAATGCGCACTTCGCGATGGGCCTCGACCGCTTCCTGTACGGTGCCGGTGACCGAACCCATCATGTTCTGGATACGGCGGCTGATAACGCGATAACGACGGCTGACCAATGCAGCGATCAACACGATAGCGGGAATCAGCACGATCAGCGCCAGCGTAAGGTAGGCACTGTTATGCAACATGACCGCGAACATGAAGATGACCATCGCACCTTCTGTCACCGCCACCTTTAATGCATCGGTCGATGCACCGGCGATCTGCTCGCTCGTGAAGGTGATACGCGATATCTGGTGACCCGAATGCTCGTTGCCAAAAAAAGCCGCAGGCAAGCGCAAGTACGCCGCAAAGACATCGCGCTGCATGACCTGCACGACGTGGCGCCCGATGTAGGAAATGCCGTAGTTACCGAAAAAGGCCGCAACGCCACGGATGAGAAACACCCCAATGATCCAGATTGGCGTCCAGAAAATGAGGTACGGATCTTTCTTGGCAAACAGATCGTCCATGATCGGACGCAGTTTGTTGGTAAAGAGCGCAAGACAGCCGCTATCTATCGCCATGCCGATAATGGCGATGATCGCAACAGGCCAGTAGCGCGCCGAATAGCCAAGCAGCCGCTTATACACAGCCCGGCTTTTTGCATCCCAAAGCGGGACTTTCTTACCGCTCATTTGCCTGCTTCCGACTGCGTCGGCGTCGTGGCGATGGAGAGGTGAGTAAAACCAAGTTGCCCAAGCGCATCCATGGCGGTAACAACGTTCTGGTGCGCTGTCATGGCATCCGCGCGAATGGTGACAGTCTGGTTGCGGTCGTCACCGGCCACGCTGGCGATGGCCGCTTTCAGCGGCTCGACGCCCTCACCCATCACTTCGTCGCTACCCACGTAGAAATGGCCCTCGCGATCCACCATGACGGTAATCGCCGGAGGCTGCATATCGCGATCTTCCGCGCTCGCCTGCGGTAATTCTACCTTCAGGCGCGAATGCTGCACGAACGTCGTCGTGAGCACAAAGAACATCAAAAGCGTCAGCAGTACGTCGATCAACGAAACTACGTTGATCTCGAAATCATCGTTGCGACGGTCGTTACCGATACGCATATCAGAGCCTGATTACGGTCTCGGCGTAGCCCGCGTTGTCACGGTGCGTCCGCCAGGTGGTAGTGCACGGCGCCGCGCCTGCCTGGCTGGCGAGCCAAGCCGCGCGCTGCCGCATGGTGGACGCACCATGACAACCCTTCGGGCCGGGGCTGTTTGCCCGCCGGGCTGCGTCCTCACTCAGTTGTGTATCGACATACACGTCTTCGTTCCTCCTTGCCCGTCGAGCAAACAGTCCCGGCGCGGGCCACGCCGAGATCGTAATCGGGCTCTTAGACCGATGCCTTTCCGCCTGCCACCGATGCACGACGCGGACGTGGCGTCGCGGCAGGTGTTGCAGAGATGGTCAGGTCATCCAACAGCAGCGTGGCCTGCTTTTCCATGTCCACGCAATAACCAGCGACCTTCGAACGGAAATAGCGATGCAGCACGTACGCGGGAATGGCCACGGTGAGACCGGCGGCAGTGCAGATCAGCGCTTCGCCGATGCCACCCGCCATCTTGGTGGGATCGGCCATGCCGCCAACCATCACCTCCATGAACATGCGAATCAGACCAATCACGGTGCCGAACAGACCGAGCAGCGGACCGATCAACGCGATGGTGCCGAGCGTATTGAGATAACGCTCCATGCGATGCACCACATGGCGGCCGGTGTCTTCGATGCGTTCCTTGATTAACTCACGCGGACGATTGCGCACAGCCAGCGCAGCAGCGAGCAGTTCACCCAGCGGTGAGCCGCTCGAAAGCTTTTCGATGTGCTCCGGATCGAGCTGATCGGATTGTGCCCATTCGCGCACTTCCTGAGACAGTCCAGGCGGTAGCACGGATGCGCGCCGCAAGGTCCAGCAGCGCTCCAACACGATCGCCAGCGCCACCGCCGAGCAGATCAGAATGGGCGCCATCGCCCAGCCGCCAGCCATCAGAATCTGAAACAAATCACCCACATCCAACTCCCGGACTTGCCGCTTGCCTGAAGCCGGCATCATAGCAGCGTCGCTGTGACATACCGTGCGGCTTGTGGCAGTTCATTCCCGCCAATAACGCCGTTGCCGCTGCCGCCAGCGTATAGCGGTATAGGTGGCGGTGCGCGCCGGAAAATCAATCTGAATGGCGCCTTCCAAAGCCGTGTTAAGTACCGGCACGTCGGCGCTGGCGTAGCGCTGCAGCACCTCCGGCCGCGGGTGCCCGAAACGATTCAGCCAGCCGGTGGAAACGACGGCCAGCTCCGGTTTTGTTGTCGCAATAAAATCCGGGCTCGACGATGTCCGGCTACCGTGATGGGGCACCTGCAATACCAGTGGCAGCCCGGGCCGCCATTGCCTGGCGATGCGCGATTCAACGTCGGTGTCGATGTCCCCGGTCAACAGCATACGGCCACCCGCACCTGTGATGAGCAACACGCAGGATCGATCGTTGTCCGTTGACGCATCAGACGTGGCGGGACTCAACACATCGAAACGTACGCCGTCCCATTCCCAATGCTGACCGGCCATGCATGGTTCCATCGGAATCGACATGCGCTGCGGTTCGCCTGCGTAACGCTTTGCGGAAGGGAAAGCTTTCGCAACGGCTGGTGCGCCACCGGCGTGATCGTTGTCGCCGTGGCTGATCATCAAGACGTCCACGCGATCCATGCCAAGTGCATGCAGCGACGGAATGACCACGGCTTCACCCAGGTCGAAACCGGATGGATAAAGCGCACCCGTGTCATACACCAGGACATGGTCGCGCGTGCGCACCACCATCGACAGCCCCTGCCCGACATCAAGCATCCACGCCTGAAAGGCGCCGACCTCCGGCTCATGACGCACAGGCCAGATCATGGGA
>NZ_DATHMR010000002.1:0-17591 GCF_035486915.1 Dyella sp.
CGGCTACGACTGTATTGTGCTCGACCTCGGCTTGCCCGGTATCTCGGGCATGGAATTGCTGGAGACGCTTTCCGACAGCGGCAGCATTCCACCCGTCGTGGTTTACTCAGGCCGCGAATTGAGCCGCGAAGAAAACCTGCGCATCCGCCAATACACCGACAGCATTGTCATCAAGGGCGTGCGTTCACCCGAACGTCTGATGGACGAGGTGAGCCTGTTCCTGCACAGCATCAAGCAGCGCGGAGCAACGCCAGGGCCGGTCGCCACACCCGCCAGCCACGATGGACTGAACGGTCATCATGTGCTGCTCGTGGATGACGACATGCGCAATCTGTTTGCACTCTCCAAAGTACTGCGTGGCTGGGGCATGCAGGTGAGCATGGCGCAGGACGGTCACAAGGCGCTGCACGTCCTGTCGGAAACACCGCAGGTGGAAATCGTCCTGATGGATATCATGATGCCCGGTATGGATGGCTACGAGGCGACGCGTGCGATTCGTTCCCAGCCAACGCTCGATAAGTTGCCGATTATCGCGCTCACTGCAAAAGCTATGCGCGGCGACCGCGAACAATGCCTGGAGGCAGGTGCCAACGATTACCTTTCCAAGCCCATCGATCTGGACAAGCTCGCGTCCATAATGCATGTCTGGTTGCGCGACTGATGTGGAGAACCGAATCGTGAGCGTGCCTGGGCTGGACAACATTGAGGTCGACCTTTTCATACAGGCACTTCAGCGTCGTCATGGCTACGACTTCAGCCAGTATGCGCCGGCATCGCTGAAACGCCGTGTGCAACAGCTTACCGACCAACTCGATTGCAAGACGATCAGCGGTCTGATCGAGCGTGTGATGCACGAACCGGAACTTCTTCCGAATATTCTGGAAGGACTCACCGTGCCGGCTTCCGACATGTTTCGCGACCCGAGCATGTTTCGCGGTCTGCGCGAACAGGTTTTCCCGCTGTTGGCCTCTTATCCGCAAATCAACATCTGGCAAGCAGGTTGCGCGCACGGACAGGAGGTGTATTCGCTCGCCATCCTGCTTGAAGAAGCGGGCCTTTACGAACGTACGCAGATATTCGCCACCGACTTGAGCGATCGTGCGATACAGCAAGCGCACGATGGCATCTATCCTGCACGCGAAGCACAACAATGGTCCCGCAACTATCAGGCATCGGGCGGGACGCGCTCGCTCGCCGACTACTACAGCGCGCGCTACAACCTGCTGAAAGTGGATCAACGCTTGCGTCGCAACGTGACATTCGCCAAACACAACCTGGTGTCCGACGGCGTGTTCTGCGAAGCACATCTGATCCTTTGCCGCAATGTCATGATTTATTTTTCCAATCCTTTGCAGGATCGCGTGCTTTCGTTATTCCGCGACAGTCTCGTCCGCGGCGGCTTTCTGTGTCTGGGCTTGCGCGAAAGCCTCGAATACGCGTGCACTGCCGGAGAGTTCACCCCGTTTGCCGAGCATTTGCGCATCTACCGGCTGGCCAGCCATCAAGAGCGCAAGAGCGCATGACCGTGCCGGCTGCCATCGCGATGGGTTGTTCGGCGGGCGGCGTCGATGCTCTCAAGGCCGTGATCGGAGGGTTGCATGCGACCTTGCGTCAGACTGTCGTAGTTTGCTGCCACAGCAGTTCCGACACGGTAGGCCTGTTGTGCGAAGTGCTCGGTCGTACTTCGCAATTGCCGGTCATTGAGGCGACCGAACGACATTATGCGCAACCGGGTGTTGTGCAATTGGCGCCCACGGGTTATCACCTTCTAGTGGAAAACGATCTGCATTTTTCGCTATCGATCGACTCGCGCGTGAACCACTCGCGACCATCGATTGACGTGCTATTCACGTCCGCCGCCGACGTTTGGCGCAACGCGCTAATCGGCGTGGTTCTCACGGGTGGCAATAACGACGGAGCGGCCGGTTTGCGACGCATTCGCCAGTTGGGCGGCGTGGCTATAGTTCAATCTCCCCAAGATGCCTTTGCGGCCACCATGCCGCAGGCCGCGCTAGATCTTGCGGGCGCGGATCATTGCGTTCCGCTCGAGGACATCGCCCCCCTGATCAATCGCTTGTGTATGGCATGACTACGCATATTCCAAAAATACTGGTTGTCGACGACACGCGTGCCAATCTCGTGGCGATGCGTCATCTTCTTGCCGATTGTGGCGCTGAACTGGTGGAAGCCAGCAGCGGCAACGAGGCGCTGTCGCGCTGCATCGACCAGCAATTCGCATTGATTCTTCTGGATGTGAACATGCCGGACATGGACGGCTTCGAAGTAGCGGGCCTGCTCGCCGATGCCGAACAGCTACGCGATACGCCCGTCATCTTCGTCACTGCCGCGTATGCGGACGATTTGAATCGGCTCAAAGGTTACCGCTCGGGCGCCGTGGACTACATTGCAAAGCCGATCAACGATGTGATCCTGCAATCGAAGGTTCGCGTTTTCCTCGAGCTGCATGCAGCACGTATGCAATTGCAGCAAACTCTGGAAGAACTTTCCTCACGCAACGAGCAGTTGCACAAGGAAATTGCCGAGCGTCAGCGCGTCGAAGCCAAAGTGCGCCATCAGGCCACGCACGATATGCTAACGGGATTGCCCAATCGCGTGCTGTTTCACGACCGGTTGCGTGAGGCCATGCAGCACAGCGCACGTGGAGAAAGCAGCTTTGCCTTGGTGCTGGTCGATATCGATGGCTTCAAGGCTGTGAACGACACCCACGGCCACCCCGCTGGCGATGCGCTGCTCCAGGCCATCTCAGCGCGTCTGAATAATCATGTTCGCAGCGAAGACACGGTGGCACGCTTGGGCGGCGACGAATTCGCGCTAATCTTTGAAGATGTGGCTGGCACAGCACCGCTACTGCAGCGTTGCCAGGATATCTGCGACATGCTCGCACAGCCCTACCCGCTCCAGAGCCAACGCGGCGCGTTCACCGCGCATATAAGCGCGAGCGTCGGTGTTGCAGTGTGGCACGAAGGTATCGACTCCGATGAGTCGTTGATTCAGGCGGCCGATCGTGCGATGTATCAGGCCAAAGAAAATGGTAAGAACGGCTGCGTGCTTTCTTCATTTTAGTCAATCAACCAAAACATGACGTCTGGCACTGCGCACATCGCGTTGTGCAGTCCTAGCGTGCTGACAAAACAGGGGAGTGTTCATGAACGAAATGGTCGCCTTTACTACACCCGCTTCGGCGCCGGCATGGAAACGATGGCTAGTCTTTTCGCCACTCGCGCGCATTGTGATCTATGCCGCCTGTTTCTTCGCGGTAGGTTATCCACTCTTTCATCTGGCGACCGCACTTCACTTGGGCGGCAAAGATGCCTCGCCTTTGGAGCGCAATCTTGTCGGCCTGGTTCTCGAGTTCGTGTCGATATTGCTGGTGTACGTTGTTGCTGTGCGCTTGATCGAACGGCGGCGCGTATCCGAACTCGCCTTGCGTCAATTACCTACCTACGGCATTGCCGGCTTAATCGCCGGATTTCTGCTGCTCAGCACAATGACCCTATTGCTCTGGCTGATGGGTAGCTATCACGTTCTGAGCGTCAATGCCGATGCGGTTTGGTTGCCCTCGCTGCTGGGCATGGGCATCGCAACCGGCATCGCGGAAGAGACCATCTTTCGTGGCGTTCTCTATCGCATTTCGGAAGAAGGCCTAGGGACGTGGGGAGCGCTGGCCATTTCCGCGCTTTTTTTTGGGGGCGCGCATCTGAACAATCCAAACGCCACGCTTTGGAGCGCAGTGGCGATCGCGATCGAGGCAGGCATTCTTCTGGCGCTCGTGTACCACCTCACTCGCTCATTGTGGATGGTCATTGGCCTGCATGCGGCATGGAATTTCAGCGAAGGCACGATATACGGCTTCGCAGTATCCGGTTTTAATGTAAAAGGGATCATCGTGCCGTCGGTCACCGGTTCGGACTGGGTGACGGGCGGAAAATTCGGCGTTGAGGGTTCCGTGGTCGCCGTGGCCGTTTCCGCATGCATATCGGCGGTATTGCTGGCGATTGCAATCCGGCGCAAGACGATCGTGCCACCGTCGTGGGTGCGCAAGCGCAACGCGCTGTCTTAAGTCGCCTGCGGTTTGCGTTGCGTCACCCAAAGCATGATGCGAGCGCGGAATACGTCGGCACCCGCAGGATCTTTCACCTGCACCGACACAGGCCATTCATAGCCGCTGGTCGATTCGATCAGCGGCGTCTCGGGCGTGGCCACGGCATACATCGTTCCCTTCGCCCTGTTGAGATATTCCACCGTCATACCTTTGGGTATCCAGCGCATGCTCGCTGGCAATGTGGCTTCCGCCATCACACCCGCACTGAGTTCGGCGAGATTGCAAAGTGCAATGGCGTGCACGGTGCCGATGTGATTGTGCACGCGACGACGATCGCGTATCCGCACTTCGCAGCGGCCCGGTTCGAGCGATACGAAGCGTGGTGCGATGGTGGAGAAATATGGCGCCCTCAAGCACACCGCACGCGAGAACATCCAGCGGCCACCCGGCCACGATGTGATGCGGCGATAGAGTGACAGCAGCGGTGCGCTCATCGTTTCCCCTTGCGGCGGCGGCGGATAGTCCGCCGCCGATATCGGCACGTATTACGCAGCGCGTTGCGTGGTGTCGCTGACCTTTTTCTCATCCGCGCGCGTCACAGCGGAACGCAGCTCTGCGGGGTCGAAATCGTCTACCGAGATGAACTCGAACACGCCTTCACGCACACGCTTGAGCAGTGCCGCTTCGGACGGATCGATCACACCCGCTTTCACGGCTTCGTCCAACTGACCGAGATAGTCGTGCGAGGTGAATTGACCGGCCTTCTGCGCCTTGCCGAACTTGCGTTCGACTGGCTCGGCCGCGATCACATCCGGCAACAGCGCATTCATACGACCAACCGTGTTGTTGGCGGTCGGCGTGAGGTAAGCCCATTCAAGCAGACGGTCACGCGCTTCGCCCGGTGCCGTGATGATGGCGGCGACGCGACGTCCCAGACGATCCGACGGCGGCACCTCGCGGCGACCGAACGGGAACACCAGCACATGCAGCAGCCACGCAATGGGACGCACCGGGAAGTTACGAATCGCGCCATCGAGCGCCATCTGCGTACGCCACATGCACTCGTGGAACGCCCATGCGAGCAACGGGCGATCCGCTTCGGGACGACCTGTATCTTCATATCGCTTGAGCATCGCGCTGGCGATATACAGGTAACTCAACACATCGCCCAGACGCGCAGATAGCTTTTCCTTGAACTTGAGCTTGCCGCCCAGTACGCCCATGAACGTGTCCGCGCACAGCGCGAGCGCCGCGGAGTAACGATTGAGTTTGCGATAGTAGCGACGCGTATACGCATCGCCCGCGGATTCACCGATATGCGCCGCGGTGACACCCAGCACGAAGCTGCGCACCGCGTTGGAAATTCCGAAACCGATGTGACCGAACAGCGCGTCGTCGAAACTCTTCAAACGCTCGCTATAGTCGGGAATCGACAACGCCTTCATTTCCTTCAGCACGTAAGGATGGCAGCGAATGGCACCCTGACCGAAGATCATCAGGCTGCGCGTCATAATGTTCGCGCCTTCCACCGTAATAGCGATGGGCACGCCCTGCCACGCACGACCTGCGTAGTTCTTGGGACCCAGCTGCACGGCTTTGCCGCCGTGCACGTCCATCGAATCGCCTGCGATGGTGCGACCCCATTCGGTCGCGTGATATTTGGCGATGGCCGATGGCACGGCGGGTTTCTCGCCGCGGTCCACGGCTGCTGCGGTGGCGCGCGAGAGTGCAGCGGTTGCGTACGTCAGGCCACCGATACGCGCGAGCGCTTCTTCCACGCCCTCGAAACGCGCCACGGCGAGACCGAACTGCTTGCGCATGCGCGCATAAGCGCCCGTCGCAGCGACAGCCATGCGCACGCCACCCGTCGCGTTAGACGGCAGCGAGATAGCGCGGCCCACCGAAAGGCATTCCACCAACATGCGCCAACCATGGCCGGCCATGTGCGGACCGCCGATGAGCGTGGACAACGGCGCAAAGATGTCCTTGCCGTGCACCGGACCGTTCTGGAACGGCACATTGAGCGGGAAGTGACGGCGACCGATTTCCAGGCCTGGCGTGCTACGCGGCAGCAGCGCCAGCGTGATACCCAAGTCTTCCTTGTCGCCGAGCAGATGCTCGGGATCGTACAAACGGAACGCCAAGCCAACCACGGTCGCAATCGGTGCGAGCGTGATGTAGCGCTTGTCGAAGGTGAGCTTCATACCGACAGTTTCGACGCCATCCACAACCTGCTTGCAGACGATGCCGAAGTCCGGAATTGACGTCGCATCCGAACCCGCATACGGACCGGTCAATGCGAAGCACGGAATCTCTTCCCCAACGGCCAGACGTGGCAGATAGAAATTCTTTTGCTCGTCGCTGCCGTAATGCAGCAGCAACTCTGCGGGGCCGAGCGAATTGGGCACGGCCACTGTCGAGGCAACCGTTGCGGACATCGTCGCAAGTTTCTGCAGTACCGCCGAATGTGCCAGCGCGGAGAAACCCAGGCCACCGTACTGCTTCGGGATGATCATGCCGAAGAACCTGTTCTTCTTGATGAACTCCCACACGTCCGGCGGCAGATCCGCCAGTTCGTGAGTGATCTGCCAATCGTCGATCATGCCGCACAGCTCTTCGACGGGACCGTCGAGGAATGCTTTCTCTTCGACGCTCAATTCGGGCTTGGGCTGCTTCAACAGTTCGTGCCACTGCGGCTTGCCGGAAAACAGTTCGCCCTCGAAACCGACGGTGCCTGCTTCCAGTGCAGTCTGCTCGGTATCGGACAACTTCGGCGTGACCTTGGCGAATATTTTCAGCAACGGCGCGCTAATGTTCTTGCGACGAAAGTGAATCATCAGCAGGGGCACGGCGATCAGCAGCTCGATTGCGAGCAGCACGACCGTCGTGAGCGGCGCACCAGTCAGCAAGCCAACGGCGAGCGTCACCACGATCGTCGTCACCGCCCACGTACGCAAGCTGCTGCGATGGTAGGCGCAGGCACCACTGGCGATGATTGCCGCCAACAGAGTTAGTAGTACGGACATCTCAACACCTCGTTGCAGGTTGCTTGATCGCATCGACATCGGCGTCGACGCGTTCCAGGCTTGCCATGAAGCCTGCGATCTGGGCCGTAAATGCATCGTTCGCATCGCCGGCCAACATATGGGTTGCGCCGGGTACCTCGGCATGCCGCGCATGCGGTACCAGGGCAAGAAATTCATCGACCGTGCGATGGGAGACCACATCGCTGCGTTCGCCGGACAGCAGCAGCACCGGCACATCGACCTTCGCGGCAGCGTCGAGCAAACGCGGTTGATAGCGTTCGCTTTCCATGATCAGGCTGCCGGAAAGCAATGCGGGATCCCAATGCCAGCGCAGACGTCCGTCTGCGCCTTCGCGAAGCAGCGGGCGCAACTGCTGCTCGCTTTTGCGTTCGCGCCGTTGCGGCAGATACGCAGCAATCTGTTCGGCAGCTTCGTCATAGCTCGCAAAACCATCAGGATGGGCTTGCATGAACGCCAGAATGCGTTCGACGCCGGAAGTTTCCCAGCGCGGGGTAATGTCGACCAGCACCATGGCGCGGAACGGCGAGGGCCGCGTCTCGCCCGCAACGGCCAGACCGAGCAAGCCACCCATCGACGCGCCAATCAGGATCGGCGGCTGCGGTTGCGCGCGCGCGATATCGAGCAAATCGTTGACGAACTGTTCCATGTGGTAGTCGCCGCCCGGCACGTGATCGCTTTCGCCGTGACCGCGGCTATCGAAGGTCACGCAGCGGCAACCGCGCACTGCCATCGTCGCGGCAGCGGCCTTCCAGGCACCGCGCGTCTGACCGAAGCCGTGCGCAAACAGTAGTGTCGGCGCACCGGTGGCGTTGCGTAAATCTGCCGCCAACGACAGCCCGTCGCTGGTCGTGAATGAAATGCGCATAGCGGGTGCTTGTTCCATACGCATGAGTATGGAGCGCTCATGGAGCGTCGTCAACCGGCTTCCGCGAAAGGACTATCGGAACCGCGAAACCGGCCGCCCAACACCGTTTTCCCGCGCTCTGGGCTACCATACGGAAATGAATGTACGTCAGAAGCCTGAACGCACGCGCCTCTCCGCCGAAGATTGGGAAGACGCCGCCCTTAGCTTGATCTCCGAACAAGGCGTGGGAGCCTTGGCTGTCGAGGCACTCGCCCGTCAGCTTGGCGTAACCAAGGGCAGCTTTTACTGGCATTTTCGCACCCGCGAAGCCCTGCTTCAGGCCGCCCTGGAACGCTGGGAACAATACGGCGAGCGCGAAATCATCAGCCAGATCGAGGCCATTCCCGATCCGCGCGAACGCTTGCCGGAGCTGTTCCGCCGCGTCGCGCACGAGCTGCAGCCGCACCGCGTCTACGCCGCACTGCTAAAAGCCCTGGATCATCCGCTGGTGGTCCCGGTGATGGCACGCGTTTCCAAGCGCCGTACCGAGTTTTTGCATACGGCCTATAAGCAAGCGGGAATGGACACCGCCAACGCGCTCAACCGCGCGCGCCTGACCTATGCCGCCTACGTCGGCTTCCTGCAGCTCAATTTCACGCTCGGCCTGCCAAGGTTGAGCCACGAAGAGTTCGACACTTACGTCGAACACATGATCGCCACGCTGATTCCTGCCTGAGCTGCTAGTTGCAGTGTTGATTCCAAGTGCCTGACGCGTCAGGCGCGGCACCTCGCCGCACGCCTGTTTGCTGCGGGCAACCTTGCAATGCCACTTCCCGTAACTTAGCGTTCTACATCCTTTTTGTGGGTAGACCAAGGTGAGGGAAACATGACGAGCAAGCTTGATTCGCTCGAGCGATGGGTTCAAGACGTGGCGGCAAAGACCCGCCCCGCATCCATCCACTGGTGTGACGGTTCCGATGCCGAATATCGGGCGCTGACGCAGCTGATGCTGCAGAGCGGAGATTTGATCGAACTCAACCAGCAGACCCATCCGGGCTGCTATCTGCACCGCTCCAGTCCGTCGGACGTGGCGCGTGTCGAACATCTCACCTTCGTCTGCACGAAGGACGAGGCCGACGCCGGTCCGAACAATCATTGGATGGCGCCGGCCGATGCGCACACGAAGATGGATGCGTTGTTCGACGGCTGCATGGAAGGCCGGACCATGTACGTGATTCCATACTGCATGGGGCCGATCGATTCCCCGCTGTCGCGTTGCGGCGTCGAAATCACCGACAGCCCGTACGTGGTCGCGAACATGCGCACGATGACGCGCATGGGCGCAGCTGCGCTTGCACGTATCGAGCATGAAGGCACCTTCGTGAAGGGCCTGCACTCGACCGGCGAGCTCGATCCGGAGCGTCGCTTCATCATGCATTTCCCCGAAGAACTGTCGATTCAGTCGTACGGTTCCGGCTATGGCGGCAATGCGCTGCTCGGCAAGAAGTGCCATGCGCTCCGCATCGCCAGCTATCAGGCGCGCACCGAAGGCTGGCTCGCCGAGCACATGCTGATCGTGGGCATCGAAAATCCGCAGGGCCACACTCATTACGTCGCTGCAGCGTTCCCGTCGGCATGCGGCAAAACCAACCTGGCGATGCTGATTCCGCCAGAGGGTTATCGCAAAGACGGTTGGCGTGTGTGGACGGTCGGCGACGATATCTGCTGGATGCGCCCCGGTGCAGATGGACGTCTATACGCCATCAATCCGGAAGCCGGTTTCTTCGGCGTGGCTCCTGGCACCAGCACACTGAGCAACCCCAATGCGCTGACGACGATTGCGCGCGACACAATCTTTACCAACGTTGCCGTGACCGCCGACAACCAACCGTGGTGGGAGGGCGTGCCCGGTACGCCGGTGACGGATTGGCAAGGCCGCCCGTTCGATCCGGCCAACGGCCCGGCCGCACATCCGAATTCGCGTTTCACGGTCAGCGCTAAACAATGCCCGACGTGGTCATCCAAAGCGGAAGATGCGCAAGGCGTGCCGATCAGTGCGATCGTCTTCGGCGGTCGCCGTCCGTCGCTGATTCCACTGGTGATGGAAGCGCGCGACTGGACGCACGGCGTGCTGATGGGCGCAGCGATGGGTTCGGAAACCACGGCAGCGGCCACGGGTGCGGTAGGCGTTCTTCGCCGCGACTCGATGGCAATGAAGCCGTTCTGCGGCTATCACTACGGCGACTACTTCACGCACTGGCTGTCGTTCGACAAGCCTGGCGCCAAGCTGCCGAAGATATTCCACGTGAACTGGTTCCGCAAAGGCAAGGACGGCAAGTTCATGTGGCCGGGCTTTGGCGAAAACCTGCGCGTACTGGAGTGGATGATCAATCGCGTCGAGGGCAAGGCCCGCGGCACGGAAACCCCGATCGGCATCCTGCCCACCCAGAACGAGCTGAAGATGGACGGCCTGGAACTGCCGCGCGACACGGTGGCCGAACTGCTGCACGTCGACATTCCCGGCTGGCAGACCGAGCTGCAGGCCATCGGCGACTACCTCGACAGCTTCAACCCGCGCCTCCCTGCCCGCCTGCGGCAGGAACAGCAACGCGTCGCTCAGGCCCTGGAAACGCCGCGCAAGGCGGCCAACGCCTGATTCACGCCTTCTACACCGCCGAGCCGACTGGCCGGCGGTGTAAACCTAATGGCTTGCAACCGCATCAAAGCTAGCAAGATGATTGCTGCTTGCATTGCCAACGGAAGTGCCATGCCACCTGCACTGGTTGCGGGACACCACAACGATAGGGATGACGTACGCGCGGCCGCAGCGGGCGACCGTCAGGCATTCCAGCGCCTGTATCGCCAGCACGCGAGCCGGATTCATGGCGCGATGTTGCGGTTGTCCGGCTACGATCATGCGCGGGCGGAGGACCTGACTCAGGACGCCTTCGTGCGCGCTTGGCAGAAGCTCGACAGCTTTCGCGAACAGAGCGCTTTCGGTACGTGGCTTTATCGGTTGGCGGTGAATGTGGCACTGATGGACATACGGGCGCGGGGCGCCGACCCTGTCGGTTACATCGACGAGGAAAGCATTCCCGAGCATGGCGAAACCCCGTTCTGCGCGGCCGAACGCGACGAGCTGGAACGTGCGATCGGCAAACTACCGCCGCGGGCACGCGCCGTACTGGTACTGCATGACGTGGAAGGCTGGCACCACGATGAAATTGCCAGTGAACTAGGTATGGCAGTGGGCTCATCCAAGGCGCAACTGCATCGTGCACGCGGGTTGTTGCGCAAATCGCTTGGAGATGTGTGATGAACGAATTCGAATGGCTGCGCCAAATGCGCGATTTGAACCAGCCGGTCGCACCGCGGGACGATCTGTGGGCGCGTATCGACGCGGCGATCGACAACGCGACCCCGGCTGCTGCGGAAACGCCAACGCCGATCAGGCGTGCGCGTCATCGACAGGTGTGGGCACTTGCGGCGAGTGTCGCAGCGGTCATGGTGCTCGCCGGCGGCATCGTCTGGCACATGCACACCGTTGCGCCGGTCGCACCGCCTATCGCGATTGCCAGCAAGCCGAACCCTGAAAACGCACCGTGGAAACCGAGCGATCCACGTTTCGCAGGCGCCGCCGTGGAATTCGGTGCGGCACGCATGGAACTGCAACAGGCGATGCAGCAAGCTCCTGACTCACCCGCCTTGCAGCGCCTGCTGCAACGTACCGAACAACAGCAAACACAGCTGCGCGAGCAGTTGGAGAAACAAGCCGGCTAAGGCTCTTCAGGACACAATAACTATGAAAAACGCCCGCTACCTGCCGTTGCTTATCTGCCTGTCCTGGGGAGGGCAGGCAATGGCCGATACCCCGCTCGACGTGAGCCATCCTGCTTCACCTACAGCGCATATCGACGTCGTCAACATCAAGGGTGAAGTCACGATCACCGCATGGGATCGCAACGAAGTCCACGTGGGTGGCGAGCTGGGCGACGGCGCCGCACCGCTGAACATCCAAGGCAGCGAAAACAATCTGACGATCGGTGTGCAGGCGCAAGGAGAAAACGGATGGCTGAACTGGGGCAGCGACAAATCGATGTCGTCGTCGCGCCTGGACATCAGCGTGCCACGCGGCGCATCGTTGAAAGTGAAGATCGTCAGCGCGCCGCTCAGCATCGACGGCATCAACGGCGGCGATATCGAAGTTAATTCAGTAAGCGGCCGCGTGCGCATCAATGCGCAGACGCCGATGCTCAATGTCATCTCGGTGAGCGGCAACATCGCGTTCTCAGGTAAGGCAGCGCAGGCAAAGCTACAAACCGTGAGCGGCGACATCCTTGCGCCATCGCTCGGTAACTCAGTCGATCTGCAAACCATTTCCGGACGCATCCAGGCCGGTGGCGGCCCCTGGCAGCATCTCAATCTCAGCACCGTCTCGGGCGATGTGCAGCTTGCGGGTTCGCTCGCTTCGGGTGGCAATATCACCATCGACAGCATGAGCGGCGATGTGCAATTGCTGGTTCCGTCATCCCTGTCCAGCAACGTTCACGCCACGACGTTCAGCGGAGATCTGCGCAGCGACTTCGGGACACCCAAGCAGCCCGAGCACGGCCCGGGCAGTTCGCTCGATGCCGTTGCAGGCACTGGCAACGGCAAGATCAATGTGGAAACGTTCAGCGGCGACCTGCGCATCCGCAAGCAGGACTGATCACGACGCACAAACAAAAAGCCCCTGCATGGCAGGGGCTTTTTGTTTGTGCGTGATGTCTGATCAGAGATCCTGGTGATACTGCACGTACGGCGTGCGCGACTGATCCGGTTGCGGCGGACCTGCCGGCGTATTCGTCGCATTGCCGGAAGACCAGATGTTCTGCGCACCGAAACTCAACGAACCCTGCCACGGCAAACGCCAGGTGACGCCGAGGTCGATGCTGTTCCAGCGGCGATCCGGATAGAAACCGCTATTGGGCATGCCCGGATTGTTCATTTCCGGCTGCATGCTGCGACCAATGATGCTGCCGCTGACCGGGCCATGATCGATGCCGAAACTCAACGCCTTTTGATCCAACGTGCTCAGACCCAGCAAATTGCCCGGCAGTAGATGGATACGACCCATACTCGCGCCCAGCATCACACCGCTGTTGCCGCCCAGCGAGAGTCGACCCTTCGCATTGAGCTGCGTACTGTTGTCGAAATCGGTCAAACCATTCACGCCAGTGACGGCACCAGGAAGCACGCGCGGCAGCGGCGTTGGATTGGTCACCTGATCCTGCGCAACGCTCAAACCGAGGCTGTAGCGGCCGGTGTTGTAGGTCGCGCCAACTTCCGTACCGACGATGCGTGGTTGCGTCGCCCACGACTTCTGATTGATCGTCGCTTGCGTGGTGACATTCGGTGTCACGCCATATTGCAGTGTGCTGGAGCTGACGGTGCCCCCATCCAACGGATTGAGCGAGAGCAACGAATCGCCCTGTGCACCAGCTGTCGCCGAATTCTGCGATTGAATCAGCAGCGAACCCGGCGCCGGCTGACCCGTTTTCAGCGTCGTCTGCTGCTGTATCCACGGATTGGTGGACTGATCGGCGCTCACAGTCTGGCCTGCCGCGATCAGCGGCACGCATAGCAGTGGCAATGTCAGCAGCAATCGGCGCATGAACATTCGAAGGCGACGTAGCAAGAACCCGTCCAGGCCTCGCAGAGGCATGGACACCCGGAGTTCAGTATATCTGATTTTACTTTTTACTAACACCCGGCGGCGCATAAAAATTTTGTGGGCCACTCCGCCAAAAAAGCCTTTTGAACAAGGACTTGCTGGCACGACGGATGCTTGGCACAGTAGCTTTCCGGGGCGACCGTGAAGAAGCTGTGAGCGCAAACGACATGACGGCATCATCACGATATATAGTCAGCCGAAACACTGGACAGGGGTCCAACTAATTCCATGAGTTCAGTGCCTGGCCGCAATTTCCCGTCGCCAGCCTCCGGAGTCATTCCGGCGGAGCTGCGTGAGACCATGGAAAAGCTGTTTCGTGCGGTCGACGCGGGCAGCGTGCTGGAAACGTGCGAAGCCGCTCTCGTTCATCTTGGCCTGGCCGGCACGCTTCACTGGGTTCCCTCCGAAGCGGAAGACCCCTCCCCGCCCCCCGGCAGAATGAGTCTGGCCAAGGATCCGCAAAGTTTGCAGACCCTCGTTCTGGACGGCGATCCAGCCCAGCTCAACGATGTGGCCACGGCCGAGCTGGCGTGGCTCGGGCGGTTGGCCAGCACTCGCCTGCGTCAGCTCAGTGAAACCGGCCGTCTCTATGAAGCCATTTCGCGGCTGGCCATGGCCGAACGCCTGCAGCGCGCTCTCTACGCAATTGCCGATCTGGCCGGCACCGCGCACAACATGAGCGAGATGATGCAGTCGCTGCATTCCATCGTCGGCATGCTGATGTACGCGGAGAACTTCTACATCTTCCTGTACGACCCAGGCACGGACAGTGTGCGTTTTCCTTATTACGTCGACACCGCCGACCTGAAACCCCCGTCACCCGACGAAACGTATCCGCTGCAAGACATGCGGCACAGTCTGTCCTGGAATCTGCTACAGACGGGTCAGCCCATCATGGGTTCGGTGGAAGAGTTGGCGCGGCAGCTGGAAGGTCGCTTCCAACTCGTAGGGCCTGCCTGCGAGCACTGGCTCGGCGTACCGCTACTGCGTGGCAGCCAAGTGGTCGGCGGTATCGCCGTGCAGAGCTATCGCGCGGATACGCATTACACGCGGCACGATCGCGATCTGCTCAACTACGTTGCGCAGCACATGCAAACCGCGTTGGAACGTCGCGAGGCGCACGCCGAGCTGGAGCGGCGCGTCGCCGATCGCACCGCTGCCCTGCGCGCGACTAACCGCGTGCTTCGCCAACAGGTTTTGCAACGTCAACGTGGCGAACGCCTGCAGTCCGCGCTGTTCCGCATCGCCGAATTGGCGAGCGCGCCGGAAAGCCAGCAAAACTTCTATGCCGCCGTTCACCGTGTGGTCGGCGGCTTGCTCTACGCGCGCAATTTCTACATTGCGCTGCTCGATGACAGTTCGCAGACGATCAGTTTCCCGTATTCGATCGACGAAAAGGAAACGACACGGCAACCGCGCCCCATCGGTAATGGCGCGACGGAATACGTACTCAAACACGGCAAACCGTTGCTTGCAGACCGTCAGACGTTCGATCGGCTCGCTGAGATCGGCGAATGCGTGCAGTCAGGCACGCCATCGGTCTGTTGGCTCGGCGTGCCGCTGGTGTGGGACGACCGCGTGATGGGTGTGCTCGCCGTGCAGAGCTATTCGCCCAAGCACATTTACGACACACGCGATCAGGAACTGCTCACCTTCGTCAGCTACCACATCGCCAACGCGTTGCAACGCAAGCAAACGGCCGAATCGCTGAAGCAGGCCTATGTGAACCTGGAGCGCCGCGTTACCGAACGTACGCGTGCCCTCGCGCTTGCCAACCGCGATTTGCGCGAACAGATCGCCGAACGCGAACGCGTCGAACGCCGGTTGATGTATGAAACCTTGCACGATTCGCTGACTGGCCTGCCGAACCGCACACTGTTGTTGCAGCGATTGGGTCAGGCATTGCAGGCCTATCATGCCGATCCCACCAAGCTGTTCGCGGTGCTGTTTATCGACCTGGATCGCTTCAAGGTCATCAACGACTCCGTCGGCCATCTGATCGGTGACGATTTGCTATTCCAGGCCGGTAGCCGCATTCGCGCCTGTCTGAAAACACGCGACCTGGTGGCACGTCTTGGTGGCGATGAATTCGCGGTATTACTGGAAGGTATCAGCGATGCCGGCAAGGCGGCGGTGGTGGCCGAACGCATCATCGCGGAACTGCACGTGCCGTTCCGTCTCGGCATCAAGGAAATCTTTACGTCGGCATCCATCGGCATCGCGTTGCCTGCACAGCATTACCAGCAACCGGAGGAATTGCTGCGCGATGCGGATGCGGCGATGTATCGCGCGAAGGACGAAGGCCGCCATCGCGCTGCGATGTTTGACGATCGTCTCCGCCGCGAAGTGCTTTCGCTGCTGGAGATGGAAGGCGACTTGCGCCGCGCGCTGACGCGCAACGAGTTCGTGCCGTTCTACCAGCCGATCGTCGCGCTCGATGACGGCCGCACGGTCGGCTATGAGGCGCTGCTGCGCTGGCGCCATCCCGATCGCGGCCTGCTGTGTCCCGGCGATTTCCTCGCTGTGGCCGAAGAAAACGGCAGCGCGGAAACCATCGACTGGCAGATCTTCGAACAGGTCGCTTCACAGGCAAGCATGCTGGCTGGCGCGGATGGTTTCGTCAGCCTCAACGTTTCCGGACGCCATTTCCGCCTGCCCGATCTGGACGATCGTTTGTTGAACCTGTTGCGCGCGCATCGCGTCAACCCGCGTTCGCTGCGTATTGAAGTGACCGAACGCACGCTGCTGGAAAATCCCTCGCAGGTGAAACGCATGCTCGACAACCTGCGTCACCACGGCGTTGGTATCGCGCTGGACGACTTCGGCACAGGTTACTCATCGCTGAGCTATCTGCATCAGTATCCGATCGAAACGCTGAAGATCGATCGTACCTTCATCACCGAACTTGCCAGTGCCGGCAGCCACAGCGTACCGGTGGTGCGCGCGATTCAGGTGTTGGCCGACTCGCTGCAAATGCAGGTGATTGCCGAAGGCATTGAGGAAGAAGCGCAACGCCAGGCGCTGCGGCATATCGGCTGCCGTTTTGGCCAGGGCTTCCTGTTCGCCAGGCCGCAAGCGGCCGATTTCTGGCTGGGAACGATCAGCACGGTGAGCTGATCGTCCGCTTCATTGCTTTACTGCACCGTCGATGAGGTTGCAGCACCGCCACTCAGCAGATGCTCCGCGTCCACACGATCGAACGTATAGGTACGCGCGCAGAATTCGCACGTCACTTCGATCAGGCCGTGCTGTGTTTCCAGTGTGGCTTCGATCTCTTCGCGGCCCAGCGAGCGCAGCATCGTTTCGACGCGCTCGCGCGAACAGCTGCAGCCAAACGCGAGCGGACGCGGCTGGAACAAGCGCACGGTTTCCTCGTGATAGAGGCGATAGAGCAACTGCTCCGGTGGCGTCGTCAGAAGCTCGGTCTTACCCAAGGTCGCGGTGAGATGCTCGATGCGCGGCCATGCGTCTTCGTCCTGCACCGCATCGCGCCCGCCCTCACCCGGCAGTTTCTGCAACATCAGGCCCACCGCATGTTGTTCGTTTGCGGCGAGGATGATGCGCGCGGGCAACTGTTCGGACTGCTGGAAATAATTCTCCAGCGCACCCGCAAGTTCCGAATGACGCAAATCGACAAGACCCTGATAACGCTTGCCGCGCTCCGCGTGCCCGATCGTGATGGCCATAATCGCGTCAGGCAGGCTGCTTAGCGGCAACTCGTCAGGCACGGCACCATCCCAGCGGGCCAAACCACGCAAACGACCGGTGTCGGAGCACTCTGCGAACAGCAGGCGCAGTGCACCGGCGCTCTTCAATTCAATCGATAACGCGCCATCGAGCTTGATATTGCCGGTCAGCAGCGCACTGGCCGCCAGTGACTGACCCAGCAGATCGCGCAATGCGGCCGGATAGTCGGCACGGCCG
>NZ_DATHMR010000003.1:0-12639 GCF_035486915.1 Dyella sp.
GCGCCATCCACTTCCAGCACGCTGTTTTCGTACCGATAGCGGTTGGCATCCAGTGCGTGGCCGTCGAGCGAAATGGCCAGCAGTTCCAATCCTTCGCCGTCCAGTCGCAGCGGCAGGGACTGTTCGACATCGCGTCGAAGCACAAGACGTGCAGTCACCTCGGCGGCATCGATACCTAGATCGACATCCAATTCGACCGTATCGACCGACCACGGCGGGCGGCGGTAGTCACGCAGGCGGATCGGGGTGGCGGCGGTTTCATTCGCTAGAGTCATACTGCACATGGGCCGAGCAAGGACGGATCAGGCTAACATGCGGGTTTCCCCCGGCAGGAACAAGCGGATGACAGCATTCAGCATCGAGCAGGCGCGGTTGGGGACGCAAGATATCGTGATTCTCCGCGACGCCGCGCGCGGGCGCTCAGTACGGCTCGCGCGCCACGGTGCGGCGTTGATCGGTCTGGAGCAGACGATCGGCGGCGCGGTGCATCAGCTTGCCGACGGCTACCGCGATGGCCCCGAGATCGAGAGCCGCCCGAGTTCGCGTTACGCGATCATGGTGCCCTTCGCCAATCGCATCGACGACGCCCGCTACACGTTCGATGGCCAGTCCTACGACTTGCAGCCTGGTGTGCAGGGCGCCGAACGCGCCGCCAGGCACGGCTTCGTTCGTGGCGTGGATTTCGACATCGCTGCACCGCATGCCGATGCGCAGTCTGCGCAAGTCACGTTTACGACCTCCGTGATCCGGCCCGGCAAATTCGCGGGTTATCCGTTCGCCATCGATCTGGCCGTCACTTTTACGCTTGATGCAAGTGGCCTGTCATTGTCTGCCCGCATGCGCAATGTTGGCGACAAGGCGGCACCGTGTTTCTTCGGCTGGCACCCGTATTTTCGCGTGGGCAACAGTAGCGTCGACACCTGGGAACTTGAGATTCCGGCGACGGCATTCGTGCGCATGAACACCGACTCCATTCCGTTGGCGGGGGCTGAGGCTTATTTAGCTATCGAGCAAGCTCCGCGCGCACTGGATTTCCGCCAGGCCAAACCGATTGGTGCGACAAAGATCGATAACGCTTACGCCCATCTCGTGTACGGCGCGGACGGACGCGCGCGCACACGCCTGCGCGACCCGGCGAGCGGGATACGCATCAGTGTTTGGCAGGAAAGGGGTGTGGCGCTCGCATTTACCGCGGACACGGTGACGCGCGATGTGCGCCGTTCCGTCGCGCTGGAGCCGATGGAAAGCATGTCCAATGCATTCAATCGCCCCGACTGCGCGGATGCGATTCGTCTGGAGCCGGGTGCCGAACGGGAATTTCGTTGTGGCGTGGAGATCGATGTCGCATGAGTGTGCCTTTACCGACGATGGATCAAATCCGCGATGCCGCCGCGCGCATTGCGCCTTACGCCGTCTTGACGCCCGTATTGCGCAACGCCGCGCTCGACGAGATGGTTGGCGCGCAACTGTTTTTCAAATGCGAAAACCTGCAACGTGGGGGTGCCTTCAAATTTCGTGGCGCCTGCAATGCCGTGTGGTCGCTCTCCGATGAGGAAGCGGCGCGTGGCGTGGTGACGCATTCGTCCGGCAATCACGGCAATGCGCTCGCCATGGCTGCCGCCACGCGCGGTATTCCTGCGCACGTTGTCGTGCCGGAAGGCGCGGTTCTGGCCAAACTCGAAGCCATCGAAAAAGCGGGCGCCATCTTGCATCGTTGTGCAGCCACGACAGCAGCGCGCGAAGCGAAAGCGGCCGAAGTGCAGCAGGCGACCGGTGCCATTCTGGTTCATCCCTATGCCAACACGCAGGTGATGGCCGGGCAGGGCACGGCAGCGTTGGAATTGTTGCGTCAGGCCGATGGTCTGGATGTGCTCATCACACCCATTGGCGGCGGCGGTTTATCCAGCGGCAGCGCGATTGCCGCGCATGGCATCGATCCCACCATCAAGGTATTTGGCGCGGAACCGGCCGGTGCCGACGATACGGCGCAATCGCTCGCGCGCGGTGCGCGCATCGACCACTTCGCCGCGAACACTATTTGCGATGGACTGCGCACCCTGGTCGGCGAATCCAATCTCGAAGCGCTGCACACGCATCGTGTCGAAGTCATCACCGTTACCGATGAGGAAAGCATTGCCGCGATGCGCGAACTGTGGCGTTCGCTCAAGCTAGTGGTGGAAGTCTCCAGCGCCACAGTCTTTGCAGCCGTGCTCAAACAGCGCGAGCGTTTCGCGGGCAAGCGTGTCGGCCTGGTGTTGACCGGCGGTAATGTGGATCTGGATGCGCTGCCCTGGTAGCAGCACGTTCGAACGTGCTTGCGATCATGTTGTGAACCACGCCCGAAAAATCTGCAAGATTCGCGCCAGAAATGTCATCGCGTGTTTTCGCACGTGATGAATCATGATGCTAATCACGCTTTCCTTTTTTTAAATCACTCATCCTCCCGGCTCACAATCTGATCCCAGCATCGAGCAACAGGGGGGGCCTTATGGTCGAGCTGGAAATACAGGTCCACTCTGACCGCAGAGAGGGCCTGCTCGCCGAGCTTGGGCACGTTGTAGTCACCAATCATTTTTCGCTGTTGCGTCAGCGGCTGACACAGGACAGCCGTGGTGCGTGGCTGTCCATGCTTGTGCGAGGCCCTGACGAGCAACGCTTGGCGCTGGAAGAAATGCTTGGAACACACACGCGTGTGTTGAGCTTCGAGGCGGCTTTGGCTGGCGAAGTGACACCTCTTTCGGCGCCAGCGACATCCGTTCCGAAAATCACTGAAACGATGGCCCAGCCGGTGGCGGAAGAACCCGCACCGATGCGGGAACCGCCCGCTGCGCCTACGTCACCGGTGACGCCGGACATCTCTCAGGTCGAGCACATCCTGCCCAAGCTTGCGCAGGATTATCCGCATATCTACCCGTGGCTCGTCGCGCTCGAAAACAGCGTGTCGGATTCGGTCCGCGAGTCCTCGCTGATATTGGCCGGGCGACGCACCGGTGCATGGGTCTACAAACGCGACTATGCGATGGGCGCCAAGTTGGGCTTAAGCGATGCGATTAAACGCATCGGTGTGCCGGCGCTGAAGCTGCTCGCCGATATCGAACAGCACGGCGTGCACATCAACGTGCTCAACAGTCCCTTGTGCACGCCGGGTGTGCAGTCGGGCTGCAAGTTCTACGGCGGTTATCTGGAAGGTTTGCTCGGCGCATCCGTAACGCCCAAGAAAGTATTCGTTCGCCATCTGAGCTGCAGAAGCACCGGCGCGGCGCACTGCAGTATGGAAATCTCACATTAGTAGCGTCATTCCGGGGGAATCGACATGCCTATGCCAATGACTTACAACTGGCTGCTCGTTTTGTTGTCGTACGCGGTTGCGGTACTGGGCTCGTTCACCGCGCTGCAACTTGCCGTGGCCATTCCGCTGGCGCGCAATCCGCGACAGAAAACGGCAGCGGTCGCCATGGCAGGAGGAGCCATGGGGCTTGGCGCCATCTGGGCGATGCATTTCATCGCCATGCTTGCCTGCGACAGCGGCATGGATGTGACCTATGACCCCGCGATCACCGCGCTATCGGCCGTCGTTGCATTTGCGGCCTGTTCCGGCGGCTTGCTGCTGGTCGGAGACGGTCAGTTCAGCTGGTTGAAGTTGGCTGGCGCGGGAACATGCATGGGCGTGGGCGTGGCCTCGATGCATTATCTCGGTATGGCAGCGATGATGATGCCCGCCACGATCAGCTACGACTATGGCGTGGTCTTCCTGTCTTTTGTCATCGCCGTGGCCGCATCGATGGCCGCGCTCTGGCTCGCGTTCAATCTTCGCGGTCCGCTGCAGATGATCGGGAGCGCCCTGGTGATGGGTGTGGCCGTGTGCGGCATGCATTACACCGGCATGGCAGCGGCGACGTTCCAGGACAACGGCGCCCAGTTGCCGGATGGCTACGCCGATGGTCTGCGTGTCGGCAATCTGGGCGTCACCATCTTCGTGATCGCAGCCACTTTGCTGGGTTTGACACTGGTGCTTCATTACTGGCGTCAGCGTTACCGCTCCAGCCTTACCATTTAAGGATTCCTCACCATCCTCGGGTGCGTGGCGCTATTCTGTTCTCCTCGGAATCAGGGAGAGCCGCAGTGACGTCACGCATTCGCTGCCATTGGGCGGCCGACGGTGAGCTAATGCAGTCGTATCACGACACCGAATGGGGCGTGCCGTTGCATGACGACCGCGCACTGTTCGAGTTTCTTTGTCTGGAAGGAGCGCAGGCGGGGCTCTCTTGGCGCACCGTGCTGCACAAGCGCGATAACTATCGGCGCGCGTTCCACAACTTCGACATTGCCCGCGTCGCCGCCATGAAGGATCGCGAGCTGGAAAAGCTCCTGCTCGATCCGGGACTTATCCGTAATCGCCTAAAAATCACAGCGGCGCGCGATAATGCCAAGGCAACGCTGGAAGTCATCGATGAATTCGGTAGCCTCGATGCTTACCTGTGGTCATTCGTGAATGGCAAGTCCATTCAGAATCGTTGGCAGGGCAGAGGCGATGTGCCGGCGAGCACGCCGGTGTCGGATACGATGAGCAAGAATCTCAAAAAGCGTGGCTTTCGGTTTGTCGGCACCACCATCTGCTATGCCTTCATGCAAGCTACCGGCATGGTCAACGATCACCTGATTGAATGTTTCAGATACAAGGCGTGCGGAGGAAAACGCTAACTATGGCCTCATACATTATTTCCTCTACCATGCGCGCCGCGCGGAGCGTTCTGCTGATCGGCGCGGCCGCTGCCTTTACACTGGCTGCAGTATCGGCTTATGCAAAAACCGGCGATCGCAATCAGCCGATGAACACCGCGCAGGATCACCTCGACGGCTTCAATGCGCCCAATACCATCACCACGCTCACTGGCAATGTGCTGGTCACACAGGGCACGATGAAGGCAAAGGGCGACGTCGCGAAGATTTATCTGGATGCCGATACGCAGGTAAGCCGCATTGTCATGACCGGTAAACCGCATGCGCATATCGAGCAACTGGACGACGACAACAACCTCATGACGGGCGAGGCACCCACGCTCGATTACGACAACATCAACGGCATTGCCGTGCTCTATCCGAATGCGGTTGTCATTGAGCAGAACACGGGCGAAGCCCGCGCGGACAAGATCACCTACGACACCAACACCACGCATTTCACGGGCGTGGGCAATGTCAGCGCAATTTATTATCCAAAGCAAAAATCCGATAAAGGTGCGCCGGCACAATCTGGCAATGGGAAGCCCGCTTCGGCCGGTAGCGCGGCGGAGCCTGTGTCGCACACATAAGTCAGGTGCCACATAAGCGGCGCTTAGCGTCGCCGTGAGCCGCGCAAGCTGTCGATGGAGAAGCTCGCAATCTCGCCGCCATCTTTCGCGCGGCGCGACTGACCCGGCGGCGGTCCCCATGCGTGCGCCGTCACCACCTCCCACGTTGCCGGAATGCGGCCATCGACGCGCATCGCTTCGTAAGCGGCAAGCATGCGTTGAAAGTGATGTTTGCCCGTGAGTGCGCGTTCGCGACCACGGTCGGCGTGTGTGGCGCCCAAGCCTTTGAGTTCGCGCAGCAAGGCTTTGGGTTCGCTGTAGGTCAGCGTGTAGCGATCCACGTCCAGCACCGGATCGCGCAGACCCGCGGTAATCATCGCGTCACCGACGTCATGCATATCCAGAAACCGGCTGACGTGGGAGTGCTGGTCGACCGAGGCCCACGCAGCGCGCAATTCGCGCAAGGTATCGGGACCGAAGGTGGAAAACAGCAGCATGCCGCCAGGCTTCAGCACGCGCACACATTCGCCGAACAGCGCGGGCAGGTCGTCGATCCACTGAAAGCACAGATTGGAATGCAATATATCGACGCTGTGATCCGGCAACGGCAATGCAGTTGCCTCGCCGCACACGCGTACAAAAGGCTTCAGCCAGCCGGCGTGCGCCTTGGCGGCGCGCAGCATGGGCAACGCGGCATCGACCGCGATCACCTGTGCCTTGGCATAACGCTTCTTCAGCAGCGCACTGCCGCGACCTGTGCCGGCGCCGACGTCGATCACGCGTTCGGGTTGCTGCAGATAGAAGTCGAGGCGTTCCAGCAACAATTGCTGTACTTCGCGTTGCAACGCATCGTGTTGCTCATAGCTCGTGGCAGCGTGGCCAAAGTTGGCACGCACGCGCTGGATATCGACGTGAAAGTCGCTCATCGGGTTGTCTCAAGCCAGGGCAGCAGCGTCTGCGCAACGGTATCGGCATGACTGAGAAAAGGTGCGTGTCCTGCATGTGCAACCACGTTGAACTCGCCCTTGCTTGCGTCAGCGGACCATTGCATGGCGTTGGGGTGAACAAGGCGATCGAGCCGCCCTGCGGTCCACCAGCTTTTCCCAGCTTTCAATGTCGGCAAGCCGACGCGAAGATCCGTTTCATCGAGGATGCGAATGCCATCTTGCAGTATGCGCATATTCGGTTCGCCGCGCGAAAACACTTCGGCGCGCAAACGGCGCAATTCGCCGCGCGGATCGGGGCTGCCCATCACTTCCAGCGCTAGAAAACGATCGATGGTGGCGTGGTAGTCCGTTTCCAGATCCGCAGCCAACTGCTGCACCAGTGCGGGATCTCTGCCATGCGGCCAATCGGGGGCGCTGGTAAAGCGCGGCGTTGCGCAAAGCATGGCGAGGCCTTGTACGTGTTCCCCCAGATTCAGCGCGGCACTCAATGCAACAAGTCCACCCATCGACCAGCCGAGCCATGCGGCGGGCGGCGTAGCGTCGGCAATCGCGCGTGCACAGATATCCGGCTGCAGCGACAGCGCGCTGTCACCCGAGTAACCGTGGCCGGGCAGGTCGACCACATACATCGTGCATTGCTCTTGCAGCACATGAATCAAGGGCGCAAACACACCGCCGTGCATGGCCCAGCCGTGAATCATCACCAGCGGTATCGCGCCGCTGCCATGAACCTCGATGTGCAGGTTCATGCGGAAGTCGCCTTGGTGTCATTTCCCGCGTCGGGAGGCGAAATCGGTGAGGGCTCGAGCGCCTTGTCCACCGCGCCGCGTTCGTCAAACACGAAACAATCGCCGTGCCAGTGTGCCCCGCCTACTTCTTCGAAGTATTTCAGAATGCCGCCTTCGAGCTGAAACACGCGCTCCATCCCGATGTCCTGCATGTGCAACACGGCTTTCTCGCATCGGATGCCGCCCGTGCAATAGGACACGATTGTTTTGCCTTCGTAACGCGACTGATCGTCGGCCAGCGCTGCCGGCAGTTCGGTGAAGCTCGCAATGCGGTAGTCGACGGCATGGGGAAACATGCCGACGTCGGTTTCATACGCGTTGCGCGTATCGAGGAGCACGACTTCGTGACCGTCGTCATCGTGTCCCTGATCGAGCCAGCGCTTGAGCGTGGCCGGATCAACAGCTGGCGCGCGGCCGCCTTCCGGCCGGATCGTGGGCCGACGCAGGGTGATGATTTCCTTCTTCAGGCGCACGCGCATGCGCTTGAATGGCACGTCGTCGGAGACCGATTCCTTCGCTTCCAGGCCGGCGAATCGCGGGTCTTCGCGCAGCCATGTCAGGAACGACTCGATCGCTTCGCGCGAGCCAGCAAGAAACAGGTTGATGCCTTCGGGCGCCAGCAATATGGTGCCCTTCAGCGCCAACGCTTCGCATTGCGCAAGCACGCGTGCGCGCAGCGCTGGCAGATCGTCCAGGCTGACGAAGCGGTACGCGGAGATGTTCAGGGTCGACATAGACGGGACGGGGATGCTCAAGGTGCAATTATACCGGCGCGTGCACCAGCCGCAGGGATTCAAGCGCCTGCAGCAGCTGGTCGATGTGCGATTCTTCGTGAGCAGCAGACAGGGTGATGCGCAGCCGTGCCTGCCCTTGGGGTACCGTAGGTGGGCGAATCGCGACCACCAGCAGGCCTTGTGCTTCCAATGCGCGTGAGGCGTCCAGTGCCCGTTGCGAATCGCCGAGCAAGAGCGGCTGGATCGCCGTGCGCGATGGCATCAGCGGCAACCCAAGTTCGCCTGCGCCACGGCGGAAATGCTGGATCAGATGTTGAAGTTTTTCGCGGCGCCAGCTTTCCTGGCGTGACATATTCACCGCACACCGTGTCGCCGCGGCGAGTGCAGGTGGCATGGCTGTGGTGTAGATGTACGTGCGCGCAAACTGGATCAGGCCGTCGATAAGCGCGGCAGAACCGGCGACAAATGCGCCGCTGCATCCGAGTGCTTTGCCCAATGTGGCCATCAGCACGGGAACGTCCCGTTCGCTCAAATTCGCTTCGGCAACGCTTCCTGCGCCATCTTCACCGAGTACACCAAGTCCGTGCGCATCGTCCACCATCAACGTGGCGCCTTCGTTCGCGCAAAGCGAAGCGAGCTCGCGCAAGGGTGCGATATCGCCGTCCATACTGAAAACGCCATCGGTTGCCAGCAAGGCGCAACCTTCGGTTTGACTTTGCAACTGACGCGATGCTGCCTCGACATCGGCATGCGGGTAACGTTTGAGTGTCGCGCCAGCAAGCTGCGCACCGTCGAGAAGGCACGCATGATTGAGTTTGTCCTGCACGCACAGTTCGCCGCGCTCAAGGAGTGCCTGTATCACACCCAGGTTGGCCATATAGCCGGTGGAGAAAAGCAACGCGCGTTCGCGTCCTGTCCATTCGGCCAGTGTTTCTTCCAGCGCGGCGTGTTCGCGGCGGTGGCCGCAGATCAGATGGGCCGATCCACTGCCGACACCGTCTGCATCGGCCGCCTGCTTCAACGCGGCGACCAGTTTGGGGTGTTGTGCAAGACCCAGATAGTCGTTGCTGCAGAACGAAAGCAAACGGCGTCCGTCGCTTTCTATGAACGCACCGTCGGTTTGCGTAATGGTGCGCAGGCGCCGTTGCAACTGAGCCTGCGCACGTTCGGCCGTCTGAACGGCCAATCGTTCGATCAGGTCAGGCCGCGGCACTGCAGCCACAGCCTTGCCCGCAACTCGCCGCTTCCGTCTCGATGATGTCGGCGTGTACGGTGCCAGCTTCTTCGGCGACTTCCAGCGCATGCAGGTCGAGGCGGCGGAATAGCGCGCGATCGTGTTCGACGTCCGGGTTGCCGGTGGTCAACAGTTTCTCGCCGTAGAAAATGGAGTTGGCGCCGGCGAAGAAGCAAAGCGCCTGCACGGCATCGTCCATCTGCTGGCGGCCTGCGGATAAACGCACCATCGATGCGGGCATCAACATCCGCGCCACGGCAATCGTGCGTACGAACTCGAACGGATCGAGCGCATCCGTACCGTAGAGCGGCGTGCCTTCCACCTGCACCAGCTGGTTGATCGGCACGGATTGCGGATGCTCGGGCAGGTTGGCGAGCGTTTGCAGCAGACCGGCGCGTTGTTCGCGCGATTCGCCCATGCCGACGATGCCGCCGCAGCATGTTTTCAAACCCGCTTCGCGAATATGTTCCAGCGTGTCGAGACGATCCTGATAGTCGCGCGTGTGGATGACCTCGCTGTAAAACTCCGGCGCGGTATCCAGATTGTGGTTGTAGAAATCCAAACCGGCATGCTTGAGTGTCTGCGCTTGCGTATCGGTCAGCATGCCCAGCGTGGCGCAGGTCTCCAGACCGAGCGCTTTCACCGCCGAGACAATTTCCGCGACCTGGGCGACGTCGCGATCTTTCGGGCTGCGCCATGCCGCGCCCATGCAGAAGCGGCTGGCACCGGCATCCTTCGCCGCCTGCGCGCGTGCGACCACCGCATCCACTGCCATCAGTTTTTCGGCCTTGACCCCGGTGTGATAACGCGCCGCCTGCGGGCAATAGCCGCAATCCTCGGGGCAGCCGCCGGTCTTGATCGACAGCAGCGTGGAGACCTGCACCGCGTTGGGATCGTGGTTGGCGCGATGCACGCCATGTGCCCGATGCAGCAACTCATTGAAGGGCAGGGCGAACAGCGCGACGACTTCGTCGCGGGTCCAGTCGTGGCGAAGAGCGGCTACGGACATAGGCTGGGAAATCCACAAAATGCGCGGCCTATAAGTGTGGAAGTGCCCCGAAAGGCTGTCAACTAGATACGCCATGGAATGGTTGACGGCCACAAACCCATTACCATGGCCCATCCACCCAGCAAGGACGTGATTCATGAGTGCAGGTCAGGGCAGTACGGGCAATGTGATCGCCGCGGTATGCAGCTTCTTCATCCCCGGCCTGGGGCAGCTGGTGCAGGGGCGATTGCTCAAGGCGATCGTCATGTTTGTGTTGGCCGCGGCGCTGTGGGTGATCTGGATGGGCTGGATCATTCACCTGTGGTCGATCATCGACGCGGCCCTCTACAAGCCGAGCAACTGAGGCAACGCATTGCGCATGGAGGCGCTGAATCGACTGACCGCGCCGCTGCGCCGCTGGGTGTTGCCATGGCGTTGTCTCCTGTGTGCGGATGCCGGTGCGGACGGCATCGATCTTTGTCCGGCATGCATCGCGGAATTTCCGCGCAACACACATTGTTGCGCGCGCTGCGCGTTGCCATTACCTGTGTCTGTGCCGTTATGCGGCCAGTGTCAGCGCAGGGCGCCGCGGTGGCATGCGGCGTGGGCGCCGTTTCGTTATGCGTGGCCGCTAGACCGTCTGGAAACGCGATTCAAATTCGGTCGCGATCTTGCAGCGGGCCGGGTCCTCTCGACACTATGGGAACGCGAAGCGCGACGATTGCCGCTGCCGCAACTTATTGTGCCGGTGCCGCTGCATACGCAACGCCTGCGAGAACGTGGCTACAACCAGGCGTTAGAGTTGGCGCTGTCGCTGGCGTGCGCGTTGAATGTGCCTTGTCGTCATGATGTTCTGCAGCGCGTGCGAAGCACGGGTGCACAGACGACGTTGAATGCAATGGAACGTCGCCGCAATTTGAATGCTGCATTTGCGTTGCGCGATGGTGTCGGTTTACCGCCGCATGTCGCGTTGCTGGACGATGTGTTCACCACAGGCGCAACGCTGGCCGAATGCACGAAGGTGTTGAAACGCGCGGGTGTTGCACGCGTCGATTGTCCTGGCAGAATAGTTATAACGAATTTGGGTATAGTTATCATTAATCTTAACAACTCCGAAGAGTTGGGCAAATAAATAGCAACAATTGCGGTCTGCTGGAGACTTAGACGCGCGTATGGCTCCGCATTCCACGGCTGACGGGGTCCGATGCGGATTACGCGGATTACTGATCGTGACAAATCAGTGCTAAGGGTAATACATGATTTGGCGACTGCTGGAGGGCTCGCATTGCTTGGTGCATGAATTAATATCAATGCCGGCTAGCCAAAGGTAGGGCATTAATTCGGATAGCGGTCTATGGATTTGGTTTGCAATCGCGAACGCGGAGGGCATCCTTCCCATTCTCTTAAAAAGCTTGCGTGCTACATGCGCCGCTTGCCGCACTCGAAAAGACGCTTGCGATTCAGCGTACTGTTCCAACGCTGCTTTTGTTCTTGGGCGTCGACTGACAAGATGCCTCAATTGCATCGCCCTCACGACTGTGCTTGGCTTAACTTGAAACATGCGATGCACTTGTTGTTCGATGAGGCGATTAACCACTTTCGGGACAACCGCTGCCCAATGGCGGTCGCGCTTTTTCCAGTCAGACGACGAAAGGACTACCTTTCGACCGGGACCTCTTGCCTTTTCGGGATAATTTTCGGCAATCCATTGAGTATCGAACGTGTTCAACCATTTTTGCGAAGGGCCCAACTTCCGAGTAATTAACGAGCGTTTCAAACCCTGATCGATGAGGGTCTTAGCTTTGCGTCGAAGCCTTTCTCGTCGGATCGTAAAAAGGCCTCGCTTTCGGGCGTCACGTGCTTCCGGGTCACTTAGGCATACTTTGTAAATTGAGGACAGCGAAAGCCCTGTTATTCGCACAATCTCCCGAAGTTCCATTCCTTGGGCGAAAAGAGTTTTGGCTACCGGCACGGCTTTCTGTTTCGCGAAGGTGCGCAATGGTTGGATTAGGTCTGGACAATGCGTCGCTAGCTCACGAACAACAGTTGTCCAAGGCCTGCCACACTCACGACTCATGCCACTTATTCGTCCTCGATGACGCACATAAAGTCGCCTTAGTTCGACTCCGATATTCGAGCCAACAATGTCCCCTTGATACGTCGCTCCGGAAATGATGACCGGTTCCACCACTCTGGTTTCTGACAACGCTGCACGCTTCAACGTATCGATGTCACCAAAAAGAAAAGCGATCAATAGGACATAGCGCTCGACGGAAAGCCGCGCTTTGCGCACGCCGCACGCATGACGCGAGAAGGTCTCAGACAATAGACGTGGGGATTTAGCGGTAGGCGAGACGTATGATGGTCCTGCAAAATCTGTTAACTCCTGGCCAAGCGCGTGCCACGCAGAGGCACTCGCTCCATAGCGGCGAATAACCTCACCCCGTAACGTGGTGCACAACAACGAGAGATCTAGCGGCGTCGGATCTTTCAGCGCTTGCGAGGCAACGTGCGCGATGAGCTGACCCGCTGTTTCGTTTGTCCACGCTGCCTCGGGAACGATCGTCTCCGGCTTCCCTTTGCAATCGCACGATGGTTCGGGAAGTCGCATGGCAAGCGATGTCCATTTTGGATTGCATTGTGAACATGTGGCAACGAGT
>NZ_DATHMR010000004.1:0-13142 GCF_035486915.1 Dyella sp.
GCTCGCGGCGATCGGCGATGCGCGACAGTTTGCCAACGGTCGTCAGCTTGCTGCCTCACTAGGATTAACGCCTCGTCAGCACAGTTCGGGCGGGAAAGAGCGCCTGTTGGCATCAGCAAGCGGGGCGATGCGTACGTGCGAACGCTCTTGGTGCATGGTGCACGGGCGATGATCCGCACCGCCCAGACCAAGGAGGATCGACTTAGTCGCCGGGTCATCCATCTGGCCGAACGATCGCATCCGAATGTCGCCTGCGTGGCATTAGCTAACAAAACAGTGCGCATGGCCTGGGCGATGTTGCGCCACGACCGTGACTACCAACCGGAGCGGGCGGCGGCCTGATGCATCTCGTGTAATAAACGAAGTACCCTCTACCACGATTGCGACGCAACCTTGCACGATGGCAAACCGGTCGAACCGGCGTTAACAAAACCCTTTAACGGCCATGTGCGACAAGCACGACAAAGCGATTGGGAGCTGACGCGCGAATAGCCCATCATGGTCCAGCATCAAAACGATGCCGCTGTTAGAGACCGGATATACGTGTGCAGTCGACACGGACGCTAGAGCACGGGGAGCTTTGCAAAGGGGAGGAGTCCATATACGGACATTTGGCACCGACTATCCTTTGCGGTTACCTGCGTTCCCCATGGCTTTTGGATCCATATCCATGTCGTCGTCGGGCGGCGCTTTGGCGACGATCGCTTTGTATTGTTCGGGAGTCATGCTTGGCAGCTTTTGAAGAAATGCCACCATGCTCCATATCGTGGCGTCGTCATGGGTGGAACCCCACGCCGGCATCGCACTCATCTTGATGCCGTGCTTGATGATCCAGAACGCTGCGCGTGGCTCTATCTGCTGTCGGGAGAGATCTGGCGGTTGTGGGTACAGGCCCCGGCGAAGTTCCGAGTCCTGAGCGCCGGGGGCGCGGTGGCAGCCCGTGCACATCGCCGCGTATTGACCGGCTCCTTTCAGAATCGCTTGCGGATCATTCAGATCAGGCACGCTTTCGCCGCGGCTTCGAACGGCGATCGACCGATCCCGCAGCGTTTGCAGGACGGTATGGGTGACAGGCCAATGCGGTGCATCGGCGCCCACGTTGTAAATCCCCGAGCCTGTGAATGCGACGGCGCCAATGATCGCGACGACGGCAAGCGACATCGCGCCGAGCAACCCTTTTCCAAATATTTTCATTGTTGGCTTCCTCAAAACCATGCGTGCAGACCGACGACGATCTGCGCGTCGAAAACCGGCTCGCGACGTTGTTGGATCCAATCGGCGGTTTCCCCAAAATGACGGACCCAGACGAAGCCCACATACGGAGCGAATTGCCGCGTCGCGTCGTAGCGCAAGCGCAGACCCAACTGCATATCCGAAATACCTGCACCCGTATCATCGCGTGGATCGCTTTTGCCGTAGAGGTTGGTTTCCAATTCCGGTTGAAGAATCCAGCGTTGGGTAAACAACAGTGTATATTCCGCGCGCAATCTCGCAGCGGTGTAACCCGACGCGCTGACATAACCGGTCGCTTCCAGGTCGAACCAGTAAGGTGCCAGTCCTTCTACCCCGAATGCCGCCCAGGTCCGATGATCGTCGCCGCTTACATCCTGGCGCACGCCCAGTTGCGTATTCCAGAATGCAGACGCGGCGTGGCTCCATAACATTTCGACATCGGCATCTTCCAAGGCGCCTGCAGTATGGTTGCCCTCGGTACGTAACCACACCTTGTCGGTATCCGTGCCATACCAAGCCTCCGCATCCCATGCTTGCCCGTTGCCGTTGCGGGTATGGGCCGCTTCCAGCTGATCGATGAGAACCATGCTTTGCGCAGCGTTATCCTGCATATCCATCGTCGTCATCTGCATCGCGGAATTTCCGCCAACCGGTCCGGTGTCCATCGTCATGCCCGGCATCGATGCCATCGATGTCGATCCATGCTGATCCGCGTTGCTGGACGTCGTTTGTGCGATCGCCATGTCCGATGCGCTCGATGCGATCCAAGCCAGTGCAAGCAACGTCGAAAGGCGCGGTCGGTGCAACCATCGCAAAGTGTTCACGACACCACCACTTCGCGGAACATCCCCGCTTCCATGTGAAACATCATGTGGCAGTGATAGGCCCAGCGGCCCAGTGCATCCGCCGTGACGGCGTAGGCAATCCGCTGTGCCGGTTGAACATTGACGGTATGCTTGCGGAATTGAAATGTACCATCCGGGTGTTCGACTTCACTCCACATCCCGTGGAGGTGAATCGGATGGTTCATCATCGTGTCGTTGACCAACACCAGACGCACGCGTTCATTGGCATGCAGCTGTATCGGTTGCGCGTCGGAGAACTTCACGCCGTCGAACGACCACATGTAGCGCTGCATGTTGCCGGTCAGGTGCAATTCGATGTCGCGTGTGGGTTGTCGGGCGTCGAGCGGGCCGCCTACGGTATGTAAGTCGGCGTAGGTCAGCACGCGTCGGCCGTTGTCGCGCAACCCAACACCCGGATCGTCCAAATTCGTGCGCGGCGTTTCCACGCGCATGTCCACAGCGGGGCCGCGTTCGATGCGAGCAAGATGATTCGAAGGAGCAGCCGGCGTCGGCATGCTCATGGCCTGCATGTCCGGCATGGAAGCCATGGCGTGTGAAGGCGTGGCGGGCGTTGAGCGATTCATCGACATGCCGCCCATCATGTCGTCCATCGTCAACAGCTGACGGACATCCAGGGCGGGAACCTGCGCCTCCATGCCAGGACGCGGTGCAAGCGTCCCGCGTGCATAGCCCGAGCGGTCGATGGCCTGGGCAAACACGGTGTAAGCGCGATCCTCTTGCGGCTCCACGATCACATCGTAGGTTTCCGCCACTGCGATGCGAAATTCGTCGACGTGGACGGGTTCGACATCCTGGCCGTCCGCGCTGATCACCGTCATCTTAAGGCCAGGAATGCGCACATCGAATAGCGTCATGGTCGAGCCATTGATAAAACGCAGACGAACGCGCTCGCCCGGACGAAACAGGCCCGTCCAATTCATGGCCGGCGATGCGCCGTTCATCAGATAGGTAAAGGTGTAGCCCGAAACATCGCTCAGATCCGTCGGGTTCATGCGCATGCGGTTCCACATACGCCGGTCCGCAAGCGCTTCGCTTAACCCGCGTTCGCGTACGTCGCGAAGAAAATCCGGAAAGGTCGGCAACGCAACGTTGTAGTAATCGCTTTGCCGTTTGAGCATGGCGAAGATATGCGCGGGATCGTCGTCGGTCCAGTCGTTGAGCATGACAACGTAATCCCGATCCACGCGCACGCGATCCGGTGTGGCCGGATCGATGATTACCGCACCGTAGAGACCGGTTTGTTCCTGATAACCCGAGTGACTGTGATACCAATAGGTGCCCGATTGCCGCACGGGAAATCGATACACAAACGTATCGCCGGCAGCGATGCCCGGGAAGCTGATGCCCGGTACGCCGTCCATCTGAAAAGGCAACCGGATCCCGTGCCAATGAATGGACGTCGGCATACGCAGTCGGTTGACGATGCGCAGTGCGACCTCGCTGCCTTCTTTCCAGCGCAACGTCGGACCGGGAAGGCCGCCGTTGACGATCGTTGCAAGGCGCCGCTTGCCCGTGAAGTTGACGGGCGTTTCGTCAACGACCAGCGAGAAATCGGCGCCTGATAAAACGGGCGATCCTTCGCGTGTCTGCGCCCAGCTGGACGTCCATTTACCCAGGCCCGCAACGGCGCCGCCGAGGGCCAATCCCTGGACAAAGCGTCGCCGCGATAGGTCTGTCGCGGGCGCAACGGCAAAACGTTTCATGATCGATCACTCGTAACGCGTGATGCATCGGATAGGAGATGCGCTCATACACGACATGTCATCGCTTTCGGGCGATGGCTGCGTGCGCGGAAGGTTGCGAGGATTAGACGACCGGTGGCCGTAAAGGAGGTTGCAGCGCCAGCGATGGAGCACGGCGTTCAAGGGGGAACGTATTGATCGATATTGTCATGATCGACGCGGACGCCGTTTCCGATCCCGGCAAAAGCAATCCGCCGCATGACGACGCACAATGGCATGTCGTGCCCCGATGGCCCATATGGTGATCGATGTGGCCGGAACAACAATCGTTGTCTTCTGCGAGATGCATCTTGTTCGATGCATGCGCACTGACGGGAGCGCTCGTGACCGTGGACATGACACCAGGTCCCGCGTTCGGTGCAGACGGCAAGTAGGCCCACAAAGAGTTGGTCAGCATCAGCCAGCACGCCACGACAGCCAGCACCCGCAATGGGAGAGAGCGTGTCATGCAGGAAAGTGTGCGGCGCATGCCGGGAGTGTAAGGCTCGTCGCGATAAGCACTCAACTGTGGAGCCGGGTTCAACGTTTGGATATCGGGTGATGGTTCGACGCTATGCGCGGGCGATTTTGGACGGAGTGGGACGTCGTGGCTTACGACTGCATCCATCGGCACACAGATCTACCTCAACGAACTCGATACGCACATATGTCGATTTTGGGTGGACGCGCACGTTATCGGCGTGGGTGCGAGGTCACGCGAGTCCTTAGTGTCTGGCGGCTGGGAAGACATTTGCGCAGCGGACAGCGATGTTATAACGTTACGATCTATTCAACCGCATGGACCAGGGGGAATGCGGATGACGAGAGTTGCGGTGTGCCTATTTATCCTGTCCGCGCTGTGCAGCACAGCGGCTTACGCGAAGCGCGCAGAAACGAGCTGCACGACTCATCGTCAAATCATTCAAGCCGGCGATCAGGCAATCGATCTGGTGTCGCATGACGGTGTTCATGCAGCGCAGTTCACCCAATGGCTTCATCGTGCCGATGCATCGACACGGCACATGCTCACGCAGATGCGGCCCGGCGATATCTTCACCGCTTGCACGGACATGTCAGGTCGTTCCGGCCCTGCACTGGTCAGCCTGCGCATCGAGCGGGATCCGGCAGGTAGAAAGCGTGCCGATCAAATCGAATCATTACCTCAACAATCGCACGCGTTGTTCGCCGGCGTGATCGGTGATGCGATAACGGTCCCGCTGTCCGTGGCGCACATCGAAGCGCTACCCATAAGCGCGACCGGGAATCCTCAACCATCGAAGAAAACAACGAGTCCGCTGCTCACGTCGCTCACGCCTGGCCGTTTGCTCAGCCAGGAACTCATTCGGCAACTGGGTCATCGCCCGGTGGTTGAAGCGATCGTGGATTACGCGCGCGAGCGTTGGAACCTGCCGAGTCGTCTGCCTAAAGACAGCCACTGCACGCTCGCATTGTTGCCGTCGGGCAAAGCCGGTTCGTCGCAGCAGCTCGCTTACGTCGAGCTCACGTATCGAGGACAGCACGAGCGCGTTTATCACTACGTCGACAGCCTGGGACATGACTTGATGGTCGGCGCGCAAGGGCAGGGATATCGGGTGCTGGATCCGGTGCTGCCCGTGTCGAATGCCCACATCTCCTCCGGATGGGGCTGGCGCATCCAGCCTGTGCTGGGTGGCGATGAATTTCATCAAGGTATCGACTATGCCGCGCCGAACGGCACGCCTGTGCGAGCCACCATGGATGGCGTTGTCGACATCGCCGATTGGCGTGGCAACTACGGACGATTGGTGGAAGTGAAACATGGCGGCGACCTTGCCACGCGTTACGGCCACCTGAGCGCGTTCGCAGATCGCCTCCAAGTGGGCAGTCATGTTCGTCGCGGACAAATCATCGGCTATGTCGGCGCCACGGGCCTCTCTACCGGGCCGCATCTGTATTACGAGCTGTGGAATCACGGCTCGCGCGTCGATCCCCTCAAGCAAAAGCGGATGATGGTGGCGGCGGACGTCAGTCCCAGCGAGCGTCGCCGATTCAAGGATTACGTCGCCCGCATCAACTCCGCCGATGCGCCATGAATCGGCGCGGCGCCATCCACTGGCTATTCGCATGCGTAGTTGCGCTGGCATGTGCAACGACATCTTCGAGAGTGCAGGCCGAATCGTCCCCAACGATGGCGAAAACAGCCACGAAGAATCCCGACCAGTTGTGGCAATGGGTTAGCGGGCAGTGCGCAACGGCTGCACGTCAGAACATCTATCCGCCGTCTCCGTGTATCGAAGTATCCGCGCCACAAGGGCCGGCAAGTGGATATGCGGTGTTCAAGGACCGCAGCGGGCGCTATCAATATCTCGTGTTGCCGCTGGCGCGTATCACAGGGATCGAAAGTGAAGCGCTGCTGGCGCCGGGCGCGCCCAATTATTTCGCGGACGCATGGGAGGCGCGGCGTTATGTCGAAGCGGCCCTGCACACATCCGTGCCGCGCGACGTGCTGAGCATGGTGGTCAATTCACCGTTCGGCCGCACGCAAAATCAGCTTCATATCCATGTCGATTGCGTTCGCGCGGATGTGCACGACACCTTGCGGCGACTGCTGCCTACGATCACGTCACAGTGGCAGCCATTGAGCGAACCACTGCCGGCGCACGGACATCGTTATGCAGCCATGTGGGTTCCCGGCGATTCGCTCACGATCAATCCCTTTCAATCGTTGGCAGCCTCGTTGCCGTCGGGCGACCGCATGGCATGGCACAGTCTGATCGTCGTAGGGGCGCAATCGAGCACGGGCGAACCCGGTTTCATTTTGTTGAGCGGGAAGGTGGACCCGCTCGCCGGCGATCGCGGCAATGGCGATGATCTTCAGGATCTTGCTTGCGATCTGGTCACGCAGCGCGCCCACTGAAACACGGCTTTCCCTTGCGGGCTTGATCGGGTGAACTGCGTTCGGTGCTGGTCATAGGCAACTGCATCGCAACGATCTAAAAAAATAGCTTATAGGGAAAATCGAAGGCTTACGAAATCGGTCGGTCAAGAAGCAGGGCTATGGAGGGTCGTTTGGATGTCAGAGAGAAAACGTACCTAGGGGCTAGAGCGGCCTGGATGGGGAAGGAGAGCCTACCGCCAAGGCGGCGTCCTCAGGAATCCGATCAGGTCCAGGCCATTCTCCGCCAAGCTCCGGGCGTGAGCCCCACATGGCGCGCGAAGACGCGCGTGAAATGACTCTGGTCGACGAAGCCGCATTGGAGTGCGATGGCCGTGAGCGATGGGCTACGTTGGCGGAGCAACACCTTCGCGCGCTCGACGCGGGCCTTAATCAACCAAGCGTGGGGTGGCATGCCCGTCGACTTTCGGAACGCGCGCGCAAAATGGCTGGGTGATATACCGCACGCCATGGCAATCGATGCGAGTGGGATGGCCCCGGTGAGATCGGATAGGAGCATGTCTTTCGCCTGACGTTGCTGCCAAGGCGTGAGGCCGCCCTTGGGTATGCGGGCCGCAAACTGCATACCGCCGTAGGTCTGGGCCACGTGTGCTGCGAACGCCAAATTCATGTGGTCCACGAATAGCCGGCTCACTTGCTCCCCCGCTCTCAGGGCGGGAAGTATCGCGGCGTTCATATGGCCAATCACTGCATCGGTGACGCCAACGCCGGGCTCATGGCGAAGCTCATGGATGTGCGGGACGTGTGCTTCGTCAGCCAGGGCGTTGAGCGCCGTCTGCGGTAGGAACCATTGAATCGTATGCACCGGTCTGTCGACCAACACCGACGGTTCGCGTTGGAGATCATGAAAGATGGTATCTCCGACTCGAAGGTCGAGATTTCGGACATGGCGCCCTTCCAGCCAGTATTCCATGCCCTGGTTGTCGAGGAGCTCGAAGATGATCAGGTGGGCGTTTTGGCGCGGGAAGGGCTCGGACATGTGCCCGAACGGCCGCAACACCTTGATCTCCGTTACGGCGAACTCTGCATTCGCCAAAGATCGGGTGACCGCAAACGGTGCTTCCTCGGCGCCGAAGTTCGCGGCGAGCTCTTTGCCGTATGCCCGTCGTGACGGTGATGAGGAGGATCGTGAGCCTGCCGTCATACGACTGTCAGTGCCTCAATGCCGCTCTCAAATTCAGGAAACGCTTCATCGCACCAAACGCCGGCGACAACGTTGTGGGTCGAACTTAGCGCCGAACGCTCTCCAAGGCCAGTCAGGAGGCTGCCCTCGGTCTATGACAGATACGCAGAATGGTCGGTGGCAAAGCGTCCGAGGCGTGCCCAGATTTCACTGGGCTTTTGCTTGTCTCAACCGCGTGTTCTAAGAAGAGCCAGTTAGCGATACCCATGGGACGCTGGATCACTCGCCAAGTCTCTCTGCAAGGAAGACGCCGACCTCGTTCATCGCTTGATCGGCCGCCTTCAATGCGCCGACACGTCCGACGAACCCATGCGGCATGCCCATCCAGACGTCGAGTTTGGCATCGACGCCCTCCATGATGGCCCTTGCAACGTATCGGCGAGAGTCATCCAGCAGAACTTCATCGTCGCCTACGTGCACACGAACAGGCGGCAGTCCCGCAATCGGTCCGGCTAGGGGCGACGCCAACGCGTTGCCCGGGTCGGTGTCACGCAGATAAGCCCGGACGAGTTGAGCGACCTGGGCGCGGGTGAAAAGTGGGTCGGCTTCCGCGCGCGTCACGTAGCTTTCGCCGGACAGCGTTAAATCGGTGACCGGCGAGAAGACCGCAACGCCGACGAGGTCTGCGTCGGTCGAGTTGCCCGCACGCACTATTCGACCCGCCAGGCCAAGCGCGAGATTGCCCCCGGCAGAGTCCCCCGTAAGGACAAGCCTGCGGTAGCCTTTTTGCGCGAACCCCTTGTAGCAAGCCCAAACGTCCTCCGTCGCAGCCGGAAAGGGATACTCCGGAGCCAGCCGGTAGCCCGGAATGAACGCACTGACTCCGACACGCGCCGCGATTTGTCCTACAAGGTTGGTGAAGGCAGCCGCGGACCCGAAGTTGAACCAGCCGCCGTGCAGATGCAGGAGCGCACATTCTGGCCGTGCATTTGCGGGGTGCACCCACGTTCCCGGCACGCCACCGACCGTGCCCCATTCCGATCTCGCATTGTTCGGCGCCGGGACATTCGCCATCACGGCGTCAAACAATTCCCGCCCTTCAATGCCCCGCGAGACGCCTTTGGTGGGCGCCGCCATGGTTCGTATTCTGGCCACGATTTGCGCGTCGTCGGAATCCAACGGGCGCACCGATGCGAAGTCGTTCGTCTTGAGGTTCATCGCTGATCTCGCCGCTCTCTTCAACTGCTCGGTTTCGCATTCGCGTAGGGGTAGATCAGCGGGCCGGAAGCCAATTCGGGCGGCCAAACGACGACGTGTGTGCCGGGTTCTTTGAAATTCGTCAGATCACCGCTTCGGATATTTTGAAACTGCACCTGTAAGACTCGCGCCTTGCTCCAACTGCCGGCGTCTCCGAACTTGACGTCTCCGACGACAGTCTTGAAGACCGTATTGCGCGTGTATTCCGCGAGTTTGTCGTCATCGAGCGACTGGGTGCCGATGATGGCCTGCTCGACAACTTGCATCTGAGCGTAGGCTTGGGGAGCGACGTAATAGCCCAGCGGATCGGCGCCAAAATCTAGCGCAAGAGATTGATACTTTGTGATCAGGTCCGCGACGCCAGGATTCATCAGTGCGGGAACCGGCAACCAATACTCGTAGTTGACGATGCCATTGAGCGCTTGGCCGAGCTGCGTTTTGATCGAACCATTTTGTGGGCCGATCATCGCTCCGCCGACCAGTTTTGGTTTAAACGTGGCATTGCTTATCGCGCGAATCAGGCCTGCCGAATCGTTGAGGTAGGAACAGAAGAACACGATGTCCGGATTGATCGATCCGAGACGATCCATGTAGACCGCGAAGTCGGTCGTTGAGAGCGGATAGAGTTCTTCCGAAACGACCTCGAACCCGTGTTTTTCTGCGTGCGCTTTGGCGCCCTGAATAGGCGCTTTCGAAAACGGCGCATCGGCGGCAACGATCGCCAGCGTTTGTGGCTTGGGTGCCTGACGTGCCGCGAGTTCGAAGAAGCCTTCCGTCAAGGCGGCCGGTGGATGCGGCCCGGTGGGGATCATCACAAAGTAGTTTGAATAGTTCAGCGTCGCGTTCACCGCGAGCGCCATGATCGCCACCAAATAGCGCTTGCGCTCCATCACCAGCGGCATCGCCGGTGCAACAGAATTGTCACCGTAGCCGCCGATCAGCAGATCGACCTTTTCGACGTCGAGAAGACGCTTGTAGATGTCGAGGACGAGTTGGGGATTTGTTTCATCGTCAACACAAACCATCTCGACTTTTCGACCGAGAAGCCCACCTCTGCTATTCACATCTTGTGCCCATAGTTCATGGGCCAACCTTGCGGTCTTGCCGTTTGAAGCGAGTGGGCCCGTAAGGGACAGGCAATACCCGATGCGGATGGGCTTGTCGCTCATTTCTCGTGCTCCTGTGGCGGTTCAGGGCGGTAGCTGTTGTGGCGATTGCTCATCAGCCAGGTTCCGAGTTCGTAGGTCTGGTAGCCGCCGCGAACAAGCGGATCCTCATCCGCGACGGCCTTCGCATCGGCCAGACTGGCGACGCGTAACACGATCAAGCCACCAAGGCGCTCAGGGATGGGGCCGGCCAGGACAAGCCGACCACTCCGATCGAGTTCTGAGAGATGGGCCGCATGACGTCCCAACGCGTCGGGAGATAGCGTTTTGCCCGGGACCATCTTCAAGAAGATCAGAAAATAATGTCCCGGGTTTTCGGTGGAATGATCGCCGGCGGTCGACATGGCGGGCGAAGCGTCAGTGTCTGAGGGCGGCTTGCATGTTCATGAAGACCCCCAGCTGTTCCAGGAGGATGGGCACGGCGACGTAGCAGTGGAATGCGGTGACCTTGCCGTCTTTGAGGTGAAAGACGTCGCAGCATGGCGCGTGGATTTCTTTGCCCGTGGGGGGAATCGTCCCGGCCGGAAGGGTGAGGCCGCCCTTGTGTGTGCCGTTCAACGACAGCTCAACGACAACGACGTCTTCGTAGAAGTAGAAGTTGTAAAGCTCCCGGTGCATATCCGGGAACGCGGCCGCGTAGAGGTCGACCGTCAGGCCAATTTCCGCGCCGTAGTATTTTTTCCCAGCGCCCACATCGTAGAAGTAGCCGCCGTCCGCAAACTGCGAGACGAATTTAGCCGTGTCTTTCGACTTTGCATCGGCCAGGTGATACAGCTGACGAATGACTTGCTCGTTGCGTTGTTGCTCGGTCGTTTTGGCGTTCATTTTTCATCCCAGCTGAGTGGCGTCGTTCAAGGAGGAGAAACTCGCCGGCCGCAGCCGGCGCTCCGGAGTGGGGGAACCCCGACCGCTTCACTGTAGGTTGTCCAAATCGACCGATATTGGATGCGACCAGCACGACTTACCCGATTTCGTCGCATTTGCGCTCTGACCCGTTCATCCTGGGGTGCACCCGGGCTAGGATTATCACGATCTAAATGGTTATCCTGAGGCCGCTGGCGGCCCCGGCTCCGTCAGGTAAACATCGTTACTGGGCAAACCTCATAAGAGGCGAGGGCTATGAGCATCGCGCGGTCCGAAACCCCGACCAGCGCTTACTACGGTCGCGATCTAGCGACGATGTTTGGAGGGGAAGAAGCTCCGGCCATTGTCCTGCGCCTGTTAAAGCATGCCGCCTTCGCGGTGACCGAGGTCGTTGTAGAACGCCCCAATGGTCAGCTTTCGAACTCCATTCCGTCTGACGACGCTTACATGATTGGCCTCAACCTTGGGGCCGATCGAACCAAGATGTATTGGGAAGAAGGTCGGGAAATCGTGCGTTGTGTCCATGGCGCCGGTGAGACGTCCATATGCGATCTGAGGCGAGATCCTCGCTCGGTCATGCATACACCCATTCACAATCTGATGATGTATCTGCCTCGCGCGACCATGAATGCCCTGGCCGAGCAAGCCAACTTACCTCGAGTGGAAAACCTGAGGTTCAATCCTGGCGTGGGCGTGCGGGACGGCGTTTACTGGGAGCTCGGGCGGTCGTTGTTGCCCGCGTTGAGGGCGCCCGAGGAGGCCAACCGCCTGTTCACGGATCACATCGCGATGGCCTTGGCCTCGCACACTGCATACGCCTACGGCGGCCAGAATCTCACTCGGCCGATTCGTGGCGGGCTAGCGTCGTGGCAGGAAAAGCGCGCAAAGGAAATGATCCTGGATGACTTGTCCGGGAGCATATCGATGGGTGACATCGCCACCGCCTGCGGACTCTCAGCCAGTCACTTTGCCCGATCGTTTCGCAAAACGACGGGCTTCGCACCCCACACCTGGCTGCTACGCGCGCGCGTCCAGCAGGCGATGGCGCTGCTCCAGCAACGGGGCGTAGCAATTGGTGACGTCGCGGCGGCGTGCGGCTTTGCAAACCCCAGACACTTCGCGCGAGTGTTCACACGTCAGGTCGGCATGAGCCCACGCGCATGGCGGCGAGAGTTCGTTTGCTAAACGTGCTGCATGGGATAGAAGGCTCAACACAACATCTCGACCTCAGCGCCGTTCAGAACATTGGCTCAGGCGGCCCGCGTGCGGGCCGCCTGAGCGGATCGTTACGCGGTTGCCGCTCGCGCGGCCATCGTCGCCTTGGCCCACCAAACCAAGTCATCAAGGGCGGCCGTCGCCGCCGGCAATAGGCTGGCCTCGATATCTTCAATCGGCTTGTTGCCGCCCAAGGGGAATACGGCCATGAAGTCGCTGCCACCAATGTGGACGGCGCTGCGTGTCGAGACCATTTGCAATTCGATTCCAATTCCGCGCAGATGTTCGATAGCACGCGTTGCGCCCACGCCGCCATAGCCGATCGCGGTGAAGGGTTTCCGATTCCACTCCTTGTAGGCTTGATCCAGTGCGTTCTTAAGTGCAGCAGTGATCGAGTGATTGTATTCAGCAACGACAAAGATAAAGCCGTCGTATCGGCTGATGGTTTGCTGCCACCGAATGGCTTCCGGATCTTTGCTGGGCGCGCGCAGATTCGATGCAACCTCGGCGAAGAAAGGTAATGGATGGTCGCGCAAATCGATCACCTCGACCTCCATGTCCTGGCGCGTTTGCGCTTGTTTGAGCATCCATTGGGCTGGTTTGTCAGCGAACCTCGTCGGGCGGGTAGAACCGATGATGAGCGCAATGCGGGGCTTAGCAGTCACGGTTTCGTCCTTAGGGCAATAGTTACCAGCACAAACCATCCTATGGGATTACTGTGTAAGCACAACAAGGTAAGCGCCATCCAATAGACGTCTAATG
>NZ_DATHMR010000005.1:0-41821 GCF_035486915.1 Dyella sp.
TACTTGCGCGGTTGCGCGCAAAGGGCGTCGCCATTCTGAAACGCGACGACAACGAACCCAACGGCCGTTTCGCGTGGATTCTAGATCCCGAAGGCAACAAGATTGAGCTTTGGGAGCCGAAACGTTAGGCACTTCCTCATCGGTCGGCAATCTAGCTGCGATGTTTGGGCGCGCGGCGGATCATGTCGATATCAGCCAGAACTACATCCAACGCGGTGGCCAAGTCGGGCGCCCATCTGACACTGTCGGACGTGGTGCTGCCACAGTACAGCTGCTTTTCTAAGGGACTGACGAAGGCTTGGCAAACGCGATCATTAACGCTTGAAGCAATCTCTCGCTTCTTCCGCGCGTCGACCCTGATTTCACAGGTGGACGCGATGTCACCCTCCTTGTCGATGAGGGATAGATGCGCGGGTGCATTTTCATCACGCCGATCCCAACTATGTACCATCGGCTGTGTTCGCAGCACATGTGCGGTCAAATGGCCGCTTCGATCGATTGAGCTACCAAAGGAGTCAGAGCCTTTTTGCGCGCAACGATTCGACCATTTATAAGTGAAACTGTCCCGTTTCTTCCTCTTGCCGGATCGCATGCCTATGCCCCGCGCATGGGCGGCTTTCCGGTCGTTACACTGCAGGTCTCGCTTTCCTGGTAATTCCCATGTCCGCTCCGGTTCGACTTGCCCATCGTGTCTGCGAGCTGTTCGGTCTCTCACGGGCCGAAGCCGAGCAATTTATTCAGAACGGTTGGGTGTCGGTGGACGGGCAGGTGATCGAGGCACCGCAACACAAGGTAACCCTCGAGCGTGTTGAGCTCGATCCCGAAGCTCGTCTGGATGCGGTAGAGCCGGCCACGATTTTGCTGCATAAGCCGCCGGGCTTCGACGCGAGCAACGCTTACAAACCCGCCAGCACCTTGGTAACGCCGGCGACGCGCTGGACCGATGACCCCAGCGGTGAACGTCTGCTTCGGCGCCATTTCCATCGTTTGACATCGCTGGTGTCGCTGGACGCCGAGGCCAGTGGCCTGATGGTGCTGACCCAGGACGGCCGGATACGACGCCGCCTGACCGAGGATGCTGAACTTATCGAGCACGAGTACATCGTCGAAATCAGCGGCGAGATCGCGCCTGACGGTCTGCGCCGGCTCAACCATGGCCTGAGTTTCAACGGTCGGGTGCTCCCACCGAGCAAGGTCAGTTGGCAGAACGAGAGCCGGCTTCGCTTCGCGATCAAGGGCGTACAAGATGGACAGCTGCGCGACATGTGCGCGCAGGTCGGGCTACGTGTCGTGTCGATTCGCCGGTTGCGTATCGGCAGGGTTGCCTTGGGCAAGGGCCCGAACGGCGCGATGCCGCCGGGGGCGTGGCGCTATCTGCCGGTGGGCGAGAAATTCTGAGGCCGGAACGCGTTGGCGCTTCGCTAGTCTTGCTCTGCGGCCTCGCGACCCTGCTGTCGGATCAGCATTTCTTCGCGTGCATCGTTGATGGACTGGCGGATGCTATCGAGATCGACCTCGGTTTCGTCCGGCGTGAACTCGCCGGTCAGTTCCGTATCGGGTCGCAGCTCGCCGGCCTGAAACAACGCCCACATCTCCTCGCCGTACCACGTGTCCAGCAGCTCGGGTGCCCAACGTCCAAGATGTGCAGTGAGGTTGTTGACGTCACGCAGCAGCATCGTGCGCGCCGCATTGTTGCCCGCGGCACTGACGACTTGCGGAAAATCGATCACCACCGGCCCGTCTGGACCGACCAGTACGTTGTACGCGGACAGGTCGCCATGGATCAGCCCGCAACACAGCATCAGCACCACCTGCCGCACTAGCACGCGATGGTATTCGCGTGCTTGCTCCGCACTGAGTTCAATCTCACCTAAGCGTGGCGCGGAGAAGCCTTCGGCGTCGGTGACCAGCTCCATCACCAATACGCCGTGGAAATAGCCATACGGCTCGGGCACACGCATGCCAGCGACGCGCAATTGGTAGAGCGCGTCAACCTCGGTGTTCTTCCAGGCCACTTCCTGCTGCTTGCGCCCGTACTTGCTGGCCTTGCCGATCGCACGCGCTTCACGACTGCCTCGTACCTTGCGACCTTCCTGATACTGCACGCGCTGCTGGAAGCTACGCTGTGCCATGTCCTTGTAAACTTTCGCGCAGCGTACTTCGTCGCCGCTGCGGACAACGTACACCGCCGCTTCCTTGCCGCTCTTGAGCGGTCGCAGCACTTCATCAATGACGCCGTCATCGATCAGCGCCTGCAAGCCTTGGGGGGTCTTCACGGTATCTCTGGGGGCAGTTGCCGCTGCGAGGGCGGCTATCAACCCCCGATTATCGCATTTTCGGGCAGTTGGGGCCATCGGGAGATGGGGCTGCGTGTATACCGCGGCCCTGGCCTTGCGCCTGCCAACGTCAAACGCGAAAGGGGCTCTGGCAAGGGGTCAGAGCCCTTTTTGTGGACTGCTGAAGGGCCGTGCCAATCGATTCGAGACAACGGGCATGCGTCAATAGGGTGAAGCGTGCGCACGTAAGCGAATCTGTCCCACTTTGATCTGTTTTACGATCCTTAAAGAGCGGCCATGTGCTGCGATTGTTCTTGCCGCCGGGCATCGTGATTTAATCGATGCTGCCTAGCGCGTTTGACAGGGGCGGCAGGCTTGCTCTGGCATACTCTTGCAGATTCGAGCTATAGCGCTTGACCGCTTCACAAGGATGGGCATGACGGAAATCACAGTTCAAGTCGCCCAGGATTGCGACGTGGTGGTGATTGGCGGTGGGCCGGCCGGTAGTACGGCAGCGGCTCTGCTGGCGCGCATGGGTCATAAGGTGATCGCGCTGGAAAAAGACAGGCACCCACGCTTTCATATCGGCGAATCATTGCTACCGATGAATCTGCCGCTGTTCGAGCGACTGGGTGTGATGGAGAAGGTGAGGGGCATCGGCGTATTTAAGCCCGGCGCGGATTTCGAGGCCGACAACGAGCGCGGCTACAACACTTACGCATTCGCGCGGGCCCTCCGCAACAGTCCACCGCATGCTTATCAGGTATGGCGGCAGGACTTCGACAAGATGCTCTACGACCACGCACGCGAGTGCGGTGCGGATGCGCGCGAGGGCCACGAGGTAAGGCAAGTCGTGCAGCAAAGCTCGCGCGAGTCATTGATCGACGTAGGCACCGATACCGACGAGACCTACCAAATTCGCGCGCGCTATGTGATGGATGCCAGTGGCCGCGATGCGTTTCTTTCCTCGAAGAAAAAGCTCAAGCGGAAAAACGACGAGCACCAAAGCGCGGCGATCTTCGGCCATTTTCTCGGCGCTGAGCGCCGTCCTGGCGACGATGCCGGCAACATCAGCATCTACCGCTTCGAGCATGGCTGGATGTGGATGATCCCGCTGCCGGGCGGTGTGATGAGCATCGGCGCAGTGTGCCGCCCGGCGTATTTGAAACAACGCAAAGGGCGCAAGGTCGAGTTTTTGTTAGAGACGCTGCGTATGAATGCCGAGCTTTGGCAACGCGTTGAGCGTGCCCAGTTGATCGACAATGAAGTGCGCGTCACCGGCAATTATTCCTACGACTCCACATGCATGGGCGGCCCTGGTTGGGTGTTGATTGGCGATGCATTCGCGTTTCTGGACCCGGTTTTTTCTTCGGGTGTGTATCTGGCGATGAGTGGCGCCGAGCAGGCCGTTGCAGTGGTCGACGAATCGCTGCGTCATCCACAGCGGGAGGCGCGACTATTGCGCCGCTTGGAACGTCGCCAGCGCCGTGGCATGCGGCACTTTGCGTTTTTCATCTATCGATTCAACAGCCCAGTGATGGGCGAGATGTTCCGCGAACCGCACAATATCTGGCAGATCGAGCAGGGAGTGATTTCCATGCTTGCCGGCGATGTATTCGACTCGCTCAAAGTATGGAGCCGCATCAAAGCATTCCAACTCGTTTATACGATCAGTGCCTTGTTCAACTGGCGCAACTGGCGTTCCGAGCGCAGGTATCGGCTTGAACAAGCCCGGCTGCAGTTCACGGGTGGCGATACGCCATTGGATAAGGTTTAACCGAGAAATATCGTTGTGTCCTACTAAAACGGGGTCGGGTTCGCTGTATTCAGACGATACGTTTGTTGATGCGTGAACCTGAGCCCATTTGCGGGATGAACGCGGCTCTGCGCCACCGGTGTGATTACCGTAATAATTTGCGCGCTCAATTTCACGCCATTCCATCTCTGGCAAGCTTATCGTCTCACTGAAAAAGACTTGATTGCTTTTTGACGCGCAAGAAAAGCAGTTTGGTATCCTCTCTCGTCTAGTAGCGATAGCACTTTCAAGGCTTGGAGAGAGTCAGTCATGACCATGCGTACATGTGCCCTTTTGGCAACGGCGATGCTGTTGGCGGGGTGTGCTACCGACGATCCAGACATCACGGTAAAACATCGCGTTCCTCACGGAAGCACGGTTGCTGTTGTGATGTTCGAGGACTGCACTATCGCGAATCAACCAGATTGTGACGGCTCCGGTGCGAATGCGAGTTCGATCTTTGTCCGCGTACTTTCGCAAAAGCCGGGTCTGCACGCTGTCTCGCTGCCAAGGCCCGTTGGAGCCAACGCGCAGCTCACTGACGATGCAGCGGTGGCTTACGCGAATAAAAAGGGTTACCGATTTGTCATCAATGGCGAGGTCCAGGATTATTACCGCACCGGGCACATGGCACTGCACTCGGATCGCGCGGCTCTCTCAGTGCGCGTTCTGAGCGTTAAGGACGGGCAAGCGTTGGTGACGTATACCTATCAGGAGAATTCGAAAACCCATTTCACGACGCCCGACGAAATGGTGGAAGACATGGCAAAGCAGTTGGCCACATCCATCATCGTTGAACCCAAAAAACAGCGTCAGGGTGATTTTATGTTTTACAAAGGAAATGGCGGAGGCTGAGTTAGAAGGGAAGGCGGAGAGTAGAATTCTCTATGAGAAGAGGGAGGATTGACGACACGTTGTGCTCCTCTTACATCCGATCTCGATTTCACGCGTGTTTTATGTATGAGTCGATATCACATGCGGCGGGGTGATCAACCAAACGTAAGGGGATATCCATGAAACTCGTTTCTATGGCTTACGCCGCTGCCGCACTTATTGGTATCACTGCTCTGGTTCGTCCGACTACTGCTTTCGCATTTCCACCTTGTTCAACCTGTGCCACTTGGTGGACGGAGTGTTCGCAGGGCGACAAAACGGCCTGTCAAAGCTTTGCCGATCTATGCATGGGCTGTCCTGAAAACTCCACCGTGAAAGGTGCGGGAGCACCGCCGACGAAGATCGATGGCAAATCAGATACGGCATTCTCAGATTTCCGCCGTTTCCTGTAACGGCACTCGCCCAATAAAGCGGGCACGATAGTGAAAAGCCTCCGAGTACCGGCGCGGGGGCTTTTTTTATGGGAGATCACTGCGCGGAAAGGCGGGTGGCGAGTGCTTTTTAGGCTTAAAAGCGACAGGAGTTTTATGTTGCATTTCTCACCCATGTCGCGTTGATTGTTCCTACTCGGTGGGCGCCTGCTGAGCATTTTCTACAACAAGTGCATCCGCGGGGATTGCGAGTTCCGTTCCCGGCATTTGAATAGGTGTGAAGCTTTGGTCGGGTGAGTCGCTGGCGGGCTTGAAGGGTTCGGTGTCCCAGAAACTCACTTGAAAGCGCGACAGAAATTCATCGTTCACGACAAAGGCGCGGGAGATGGTCACGCGTGTGGCGACGGGCGTGCCATCTGCAATCACTGGGCGTCCTTTCCACGTGGCTATGTCGCCGGCCACCTCGTTCGCCTGTTCGCTGGCGGGTTTTCCAAGCGATGTGACGCTGCGGACATTGCTGATGTGATCGATGCTGCCGTCCGGTTCCACCGTCGCCTGCATTACGAAGATTGCGTCGATGCCGTGACTTAAGAAACCATGTGGAAAACGCATGGGGCTGCTTTCGATGTAGGGGCCGTTGCCGACATACAGCAATTCCTTGAAAACGCGGCTTTGCTTCGGTTGCTTGAAGTAATGAAATCGGGTGCGTAGCCACGTTGTGACCGCGACAGGGTGCCCGTTCTTTTGATAAGGCTGAAATTGCCATGTGAGGACGGTGCCCGTGACGATCGGCTTCAGCTCATCGGGCAGTTTCACCATGGGGCGCGCAGCGGTGACGTGCCCTGTTGCATCGAGGTCGATTTCGACCTCGAAGGGCTGCGTCATCACATCCAGCTTTCTGGCGTGAGCGGTTTCGCAACACAGAAGAGCTAGTAGCAGCGTAGTGACTACCGTGCGTAACATCGGACCTTTTCCATTGCCTCCCCGGTCCGATGCTAGCAAAACCGATTGCTGGGAATCGCTTAACTTTATTGCGTGGTTACTTGCGGTCTATTTAAAGGCATGAGCGCAGCATCCGCGATTGCAAGCTCCATCTCAGGCAATTGAATGGGTGTCTGAGTCTGATTGGGTGAATGGCTGGTGGGCATAAAGAAGCTCTGTGCGAATGCCGGTATCTGCCTTCTTGAAATGAAGTCTCATCGTCAGCCGCGTCGGGACCGCGACAGGTTGAGCATGCCTGATAAATCGTTTGAATTGCCAACGGCTTATGATGTTGGCAGCGGCTTTATCGTAACCGTCTGGCAATTTGGCCGTGGACTACGGGGAGGTCACACGTCCGGTCGGATTCAGATTAATCTGGATATCGGCGGTGGTCATTCAACCCACTTAACAACCCCCTTTTTTGCACGATGCGGATATTGGATGGCGCCTTGCATGCTTTAGGTTCTGGCCGCCCATGGTGCGGGCAGAATTATTTCTTACAACGTATGGGAGATGATTCATGATCAATATGCCTTCGAAGATGCCATCCAAGGATCCGCGCAGCCTTCTTGGCCGCTTCGGTATCGGTGGCACGATGGCTATCGCCGTTTTGATTATTTTGCTTTACAACAGCGTATTTGTTGTTTCTCCCAGCGAAGAAGCCGGGACACGCTGGATGGGTGGTACGACCATGACGAGCACACCGCTGTCGACGGGTGTGCACTTCAAGGTGCCGTTCTTTGAATCGGTGGACCGCCTGCAGACCAGTCGCTCGGTTTACACACTCAACGGTCTGGATGTGTACACCAATGACAATCAGAAGGTGACGATTGACGTCAGCTTGATCTATCAGATTCCCAGTTCGGCGGTGATGAATCTGCTCTATCACGTTGGCCGTGCCGGTGCGGTGGATATTGAGGCGACCATCCTGCCTGTCGTGAGAGATCGTGCGCTTGCTGCCTTTGCGCAGTACAACACGCTGACGATTTCCGATCAGCGCGCGCAAATCACTGCACAAATGCGCAAGGACATCAGCGATGCGCTGCAGCGATTGTTCAATGTGGACGTGATTGACGTGCAGTTGGTAGGCATCCACTACTCACCCATTTTCGATCAATCCATTGAGGAAGCCGTGCGCGCCAAGAACCTGGCCGTGCAAGCGGAAAACACGGTGGCACAGAAGAAATTCGAGGGTGAGCAGAAAACCGTGACCGCTACCGCGGAGGCCACCGCTGCGGTCGAACGTGCCAATGGCGAGGCGCAGGCTACGGTGTTGCAGGCGCAAGCCCAGGCCAAAGCGATCGAGACAGTAGGCGATGCGCTCAAGAGTCATCCGGACTACGCACACTTCTACGGATTGCAGCATTGGAACGGTGTGCTGCCGCAGGTCGTCGGTGCAGGTTCGATTCCGATGATCGATCTGAGCAAGGGTCAGAACACGGGGCAGTAAGCGAGGCCAAAACGGGGGCGGATTCACTGTGTTCTGTAGAAAAAGGCAGAGTGCTTTTTCGCGGTTTATCCGGCTCGATCTTCAGGCTTGGCGGTAAAAGCGCCACTAAATGGCGTTGACTATCTCTGACCCCCTTTTATCTTTAACCCGTCTGAGCGGGCTTGTTCTGCAGTTGCCTCAGGGCAATCCCTAAACCAATGCGGTAGCTGGTGGCCAGGTCACCGTGGATGATGATGGTCGCTGCAGGCGCGTTGTGCCAGCAATCCCTGGGTTGCAACGTATCATCGCTGTCATCGTGAACTTCGATATAGGGCGTCGCCAAGTTGTCGAGAGCTTCGCTTAGTCCGACCTCCGGGTGCTCGTTCACCTGTTGCGCAAGATCGCCGGGATCGAGCAGCATGAATTCTGTGTGATGAGGCCGCACAGCCTTGACGCGCGCCACAAATTCGCGCATTCCTCCGCAGCTGCACAGTTCCAACGTCCGTCCGGCAGCGCGAGCTAATTGCTGTAGATGGCTTAGGATTTCACTACTGATTGATCGGGTCGGGGCATGGGGCCCCTGGATAATCATGATGGTCAAAGCAGTGCACCCATATCGCTATACGAAACAGATGCGTTATGTTGATATCGCTCAGGGTAAAGGGGCTATATGTGTGTGGGCCGTGTCGCGTAAATTCTTCGAAAAGAGATCGGGTAAGAAGGGGCGGAACCTTTATCTTGACCGTTAGCGCCATCAACCATCGAAGGGCTGCGAGCCATGCTATATGACCTCACTCAGACCGTTCTGTTGCTCGTTACCGGGTTGTTTCCGATCATCAACCCGCCGGCATCGGCGTTCATGGTGCTGAGCCTGGTTCCGCATGCGACACAGGCCGAACGCAACGACTTGGCACGACGAATTACGTTTAACAGCTTTGTGATCTTGTTGGCATCGCTATCGATTGGCGCGTACGTGCTTACGTTTTTCGGCATATCCATTCCGGTGCTCAGAGTAGCCGGTGGTTTGATTATCGCGATGGCAGGATGGAATCTCTTGCAGAAACCCAGCGACGAGCCGACCGACGATCATTCGCAAGCACTGCAAGCCAATACGCGTGGGGAATCCCTGGCGTCCAAGGCGTTTTATCCGTTAACGCTTCCCCTTACGGTGGGTCCCGGTTCCATCGCGGTGGCTATCGCACTTGGCACCGGTTCGCCAAAGGAAGGCCTTTCTGCGGGACATATTTTGGGTGTGGCGCTGGCACTGATCATCCTTTGCACGAGCATCTACATCTGCATGCGTTTTGTCAGTACGACCGAACGAATGCTTGGCGCGGTTGGCACGCAAGTCGCCATGCGGCTTTTCGCATTCGTGATCTTCTGTATCGGCGTGCAGTTGTGTTGGAGTGGTTTGTCACAATTGCTAGCTTCGGTGCATTGGAAATAGATGAGATGAGAGAAGGGCGGAGAGCTGCTTTTTTAGGTGCAGGCGCATTTCACCCTTTTCTTGGACAAGCGTCCGTTATCGCGACGCGAGCTGCCCTAGTAACACCAGCGCGTCGCTCTCGCTCATGCCTTTTGCTTCCTCGAAAACTTCCGGCGGCACCCATTCCGGATACGGTACGTCACGCGTCTCATGATGCCCTGCCGCGGTATGTTCCTGATGTACCTGCGCCAACTGCGAAGGCTCAAAACGATCCGCTAGTTTCACCAATGCAGGCCATAGCCGGCGATGAATAAACGTGACTTTACCGTTGACGAAACGACACGCGAGGATGTCCGGTGATTCACCGAGTTGTTGCAACACTTTGAAGATCCGGTGGCTTTTCGGGTGTGCCCACCAGCTGCCCCTGATCGGTTCGCCGGCAATCGCTTCCACCAGTTTTGGCGCCGGGCCGCGTGCAGCCACCAGTACGATGCCGTGCTCGCGCACAAAGTCTATGGCCTCAGTGGCGTTCATACGTCCTCTTTTAAAGGAACAGGCCTCCGGAGAATAGGGGAGAGGCGTGCATTCCGATAACCGCTGTGCGTTAAGAGGTAACTACCGCTAAAAAGGTGACGGGGCTAATCAAATGGCGTTAACTATCCCAGTCCCCGTTGTCTCGTTCCCGTCTTGGGGGCAATCCGCCATCTGAATGGAGACATGCCATGTGCGATCACCCTTCGCATTCGTTGCAGTCCCGCCGTCAGTTTCTGGAAGCAGGTCTGGGATTGCTTGCATTAAGCACATTGATGCCCCGCTACGCGTTCGCCGATGCACCACCGCCTCAAAATGCCATCACGCCCGATGTCGCGCTGCGGCGCCTGATCGATGGCAACGCGCGTTATGTATCCAACAAGATCGACGCCAAGGATTTCTCGGTGGGCCGTGCCGCCCGCGCCAAGGCGCAATATCCGATTGCTGCGATATTGAGTTGCGCCGATTCGCGCGTGGCGCCGGAATTGGTATTCGATCAAGGCCCCGGCGATCTGTTTGTCGTGCGCGTGGCCGGCAATTACCTCAGCAGCGATAGCCTGGCGAGCCTGGAATATGCGGTAGGTGTGCTTAAGGTGCCGTTGATCATGGTGCTCGGGCATACCGATTGTGGTGCGGTCAAAGCGACTATCAACGAAATCAAGCAACCGGCACCGTTGCCCGGGCACATCTGGGACATTGTCGACGCCATACGTCCGGGCGTCGCCAAGGCGGTGGAAGCCGGGGGCGATAACATGCTGATCAACGCCATCGGCACCAACGTGGATTACAACGTGGCGCGCGTGACATCGGCGCAACCGGTGATTTCCGAAGCCGTTGGACAGAAGGGCGTTCGTGTCGTCGGCGCTGTGTACGAATTGGCCAGCGGCAAAGTACTGTTACGACAGGCCGTTTGATCCTTCAAGCTGAAGGGGCTTCGACAGGAGTCAGAGTCGCTTGAAGATGACTCTGACCCCTACGCGTTCACCCCGCTCATCGAATATCCAAAGCGAGGACCATCCTCGCAATGTTGAAGGTGCCGATCACGCTACCTCCTAAAGGCTGGGGGACGTTTCGAGGTATGACGTCATTTGCCGTCGAAGTCACCACGAAAGAGCGGCATACTTCTTTTGCACCGTGTTTAACGCCGTGTCGCTAAAACGCCGTCCAACGCGAGTTGCGTCTTGAATCCCGCTTTCTCCAACCGCTTTGCCACCTCGCGTGGAACGTCGCGGTCGCTGGTGAGTTTGTTTGGGCTGCCGGTGTAGTGGAACAGACGTCCGCCACGCCGCAGCACGCGTGCCAATTGATCGTAGAACGCCTGTGAGTAGAGCTCACCGGCAATGCCGAAGCGTGGAGGATCGTGCAGTAGTGCATCGACCGAGGCATCGGGAATCTGGACGATCGTTTGCGACACGTCGGCGTGCGTGAGTTGCAAGCGACCGCCGCTGGCGGGTGCATCGGGATCCGGTGACCACGCGTTGATCGTGCGCAACCAAAGTACATCCGCGTTCTTTTCGAACGACTGGATGCATGCGACCCCGGCCTCCAGGCAGCAGGCAGCGAAATAGCCCAGGCCACCGCAGGTATCCAGCAGCACTTTGCCGCGAGGTTCGACCAATGCCACTTTGCGGCGCGCATCCTCGAATGGCGATTCCTTCGCGGTTGGCAGCATCTTGATGCCGTCGATCTCGAATGTGGGCGCTCCCCACTCGGTGGGCACCAGCTTGATCAGCGAGCCGGAAAAGCGCGACACCGATGCGAATTCATCGCCGTCCCAGTAATAGATGGTGCGGTCTTTCAGCGTGTGCGGATAAGAATAGTGCACGCCTTTCCACTGCCACGCATCCGCGTGCAAGGTTGCGTTACCGCTCGATCGACCCAGGTCCAACGATCCAGTCCATTCAGCCGCGCCAGCTTCGTGTGCGGCGAGCAGCGCCTGAGCCATAGAACGTGTGAGCAAGGGCCCGGAATAATGCGGCACGATCAAAAATCTCTGGGGGAATGGGGGTATCGTTTTCGCCACAGCCCTACGAAAGAGGGGCAGTTTTCTCTCTAGCGACTATCAAGCTTACTTGCTGCCTTATTCAATGAAAAATGAAACGGTCGCATAGAGCCACTTTATCGGAAAAATACGGTACTGCCTTTGGCGGCCGCTCGTTAGTGGTGGGCCACTGCGTGTTGTTTACGAAGACACGGTGCTGTACATCCAAGTGTAGGAGGAACAGCTGAAACCGGGTGCACGACCACCGGTTATATAGGCACGCAGTTTGGCGTCGGTTTCATCATGGTGTTTGTGCAGGATCAGGCGTGGTCTAACAACGCTTCTTCTGCAGAACATCGGTGGGATGATACGTTGATGGGTTTGATGAGTTTGGCGATTGTGATGGTCGTCGCCTCGGCTATTCGTCGGTATATGGCCGCGTTGCCGCATCGGGCGGCGTAACCGTTTTCGCTCTGGCTGTCATGGCGAACAGACAGCGCACGATGTTGCGTTCAGGCCAGGGTGAATACTGGCCTTCTCGATGCTGACGGTGATGCGTCGCTAAAGATTTTCGCAGGGCTGCCGATTTAGGGGCAGATCCGAACTTATGGTTGTGCTTCACGCCGCAAGGACAGACGTTGTTATAGGCGCCCTGCCAGTTAAATGTCGCCCTGCGGATTTCACAATGTGTAAAACCGCTTACGAGTTTGAACAACGGTTATGGCAGTCAGGCTTGGGTGGATGGCTTGACCGACATGGTTTAGGAAACAGCCGCCCATGGCCGGTAGGGATGTGGCTTGAACCTTGCAACAGCAAACAGCGATGTATCCCTTGTACGTTTCCGGTAAGCGTGGGCCCAATGCATGTCCTGGAAAGAAGTCCCTGATCTGCTAGCTGTCGGACTGCTGATCTATGCGTTCGTGTCCGTTGCGCGTCCGGCTGGTGGCATGATGACGCGGCTGTGGCTCGCCGGCTGGATCTGTATTGAATTGCATTTCGCGGCCTATTCGTTCCTGGACGTGCCGGGCGTAGGCGGGATCGTCGCGGACATCGTCGGTACCGCGGCCTTGGTGTGGTGCGCCGAACTCTTCTGCTGGTCCATGGATCCACAGCCAGAACAGTGGGGAAGCCGCTTGCTGTTCTGGGCGGTCTCTGCGGTCTATACGTTTTATATCGTGCTTACATCGCTACCTTCAGCTCCCAAACCACTTATCGTGGTTGCAGCGAGTCTGTTCGCTATCGTGCCACTCACCGTAGTGGCGTTAACGCCCGGGACGCAGCGGCCGAGGAGCCGATGGATCGGGGTCGTCATTAACGCGACACTCGCTGCAGTGTTGCTGCGCTGGCAGTTCTCTGCGCATGGACCAGATTTGCAGGGTGTCCTGCCACTTTTCGTCACTTATTTCGTTTGTTGTCTGCAATTCGGCTTCTCAAGTCAGCGGCGGCGGACGGGTGGCTTCGTGGTCACGCTGCTGGGTCTGCTGGCCTGGTCGCTGGTCTTTCCTGTGGGCATGGCGTTCGACGTATTCCTGCCCAATGTGCAGGTAGGTGCGGAGGTGTGGAATCTGCCCAAGTATCTGGTCGCGGTGGGAATGATCCTGCTGCTGCTGGAGAGCCAGCTGAAACGTAATCAGCATATGGCGCAGCATGACGCGTTGACCGGGTTGCCCAATCGTCGGCTGTTTCACGATCGCATCAGCAAGGCGATGGACCGTGCCCGTCAGCGCAATGCGGGCGCGGCGGTGTTGGCGATCGATCTGGATGGATTCAAGGCGGTGAACGACACGTTCGGCCATCACACCGGCGATGAAGTGCTGCAACAGGTGGCGCATTTATTTACGACGTATCTGCGCCGCATCGACACCATCGCGCGAACCGGTGGCGATGAGTTTTCGGTCGTGCTCGAAGGGCCAATCACGCGCTACGAAGCCACCGAGGTTGCAAGCACCTTGAAGCAGTTACTGGAAACACCGATGGCGGTGGCGGGGCGCACCATGCAAATCGGTGCGAGCATCGGCGTGGCGATGTTTCCGGATGATGCGCAATCGCCGGATCACCTTTCCATCCTCGCCGACGAGCGCATGTACATAGCCAAGCGAGAAGGTGGGAGCAGGGTGCAAGCCTGTTGATGTAGATGCTGTCGTGCAATGCGACGGCAATTTAAGTAGAACATCGCTCGCTTCAGAAAAGAAAATATTGATCGCGAGCAATCGGCGCATTCACAGAGCTGAACATTTTCTATTCTTTGATCAGTGTCACTGAAAGAAGCTGCATTCAAATTTTCTTGCGAAAAAAATGTGTGATGCATCACATGTGCATTGCAACAACGTCAGAGTCTCGCAAGCTATAAAAATATTTTTTGATGTGTTGACGTATCACGACGGTGGTGTATGCAAAAACGTCACGGAAGCTACACATATTTGCAGACATTCTTACAAAATCAACCAAAGTGATGATTGATTTTTTGTTGTGAGTGTAAGCGCAATCATAAGTTGTGGAGGAGAACTGATGGACACGCGCTTGTGGTGTTTTTCGGGGACAACAACGGCCATGCATTCCTTTCGGAAATATCAGCGACGAAGCAACTGTCGCGCATAACTTCATTCAATCGGATCACCTTCGCATTCAAGGTGTGATTTGAGCCAATAGCGAGATGACGCGACTGCACATTCGTGCAGAGAGCGATAGCACGCTTGCGCCATCGAAGCACGTAATGCGCTCTTTTCCATGTGAAAGAGCGTTGTATGAGGAAAGTTCGAGCGCCTGGCTTTCTTCTCCGCAAGGATGCGGCGGATGGGCAACGTGAAGGGATGCGCCGCAGCTTAAGTCGGTTGCGGTATGTAAGTACGTTGTTGTTAGAGGTAACTCGACTTTTGGGTGGTCCAAAGTCGACATCAATTGCCATTTACGTACTGGGGAGAAACTAAATGCAAGCAAAGTTCAAGTTGGCACTTTTGGCTGGCCTTGTGGCTACCGCTTTCGTTCCCGCTGTTTTTGCTACCGACGATGGCATCGTCGAACAGATGGCTAAGGCTTCCTGGCGTCATGACGTTGCGCAGATTGCTACGCCGGCGCAAGGTTGCTTCCACGCGAGCTATCCAAGCGTTTTGTGGGAGCCGGTGGCGTGCCATCAGTTGCATCCGCGCGTTCACACTGTGCCGCGCCAGATTGTTTTCGGTCAGGAGCAAACCGTTGGCAATGGCAACGACTACACGTTGAACACGAGCAGCCCCATCAGCAAAGCAGTGGGCAGCTTCCCGACCTATTCGGGTGTGACGTCGGAAAAGAGCGTTGGCGTCGCGGCATATGGCGACGGCGGCATTCTCGGTAGTAACGAATACTCATTGCAGATGAACACCAGCTTCAACAACACCACTGCTGCGTGCAATGGTGGCGCCTCCGGTTGTGTCGTGTGGCAACAATTCATCTATGCGACCGACTATGACGTCGACGGCGAAGGCTCCGTGTTCATACAAAATTGGCTGATCGGTTGGGGTAACGGTACGTGTCCGAGCGGCTTCGGCAGCGATGGCGAAGGCGACTGCTACGGCAACAGCAACTCTACCCAGCTTTCGGACATTTCGCCGAAGAGTCTGGGCAGTGTGACGCTGACGGGCACCGCCACCACCGGCGGTAACGACACGACGGTTGTTACCTATGACGGCGACGCCTACAGCACCAGCCAATCCGACAGCACGCTGGATATCGCGAGCGTGTGGAACCAGGTCGAATACAACGTCGTCGGCGATGCGGGCGGTTCGGAGGCCAAATTTAATACCAGCGGCGTTGATATCAAGGTCAACATCGCCGTTAACGATGGCTCCACCAGCGCACCGACCTGCGAAGCGGATACCGGTACCACTGGCGAAAGCAACAATCTGACCCTGGGCAGCTGCACCGCTGCGAGTGGTTCGACCCCTTCGATCAGCTTCACCGAATCGAACTGATCGCTTTTACGTTGCCGGCTAAACAAAACGCCGAGGGTTATCCCTCGGCGTTTTTATTTTCATAAGCAGCGCTATGTCAACTTGTGCACGGAGGCGAAGATCGGCGAGTCGAGTTTGAAATGGTTTTCGCCGATACAGGAAATCCGCATGGCAATGCGTGTAAACCTTTTCTTGCGTAGATCAATGCATCGAAAAGAAGTCAATCTCAAATTTTCTTATCACGCCCGAAGTGCGCAATAAATCACATGTGCAACGCAGCAATGTCATCCTCGTGCAAGCTACAAATTAGTTCTCGTACATCGACATTGCACGATCGTTTGCGTATGCGACAAGCGTCACGCACTCTACACATAATTGTAGTCATCCTTACGAAATCAACCGAAGTCACGGGGCACTTCGCGTGGTTGATGCAAGAGCAATCATAAGTCGTGAAGGAGAAGTGATGGGCACGCGCTTGTGGTGTTTTCTGGGGAAAGCAAACGTTCTGCATTCTTATATATGTGATAACTGTCAGCGACGGCGCATCCGCTGCGCATGACTTCATTTAATCGAATCACTTTCGAATTTAAAAAGTGATTTGAGCCGGTAGCCAGATGACGCAACTGCACATTCGTGCAGAGAGCGATAGAACGCTTGCGCCATCGAAGCACGTTATGCGCTTCGTTTCATTTGAAAAAGTATTTATAACTGGGACGTTTCACTGCCTGGATTTTCTTCGTAAGGATACGGTGAATAGGCAACCGGGGGCGCCGCAACTGATGGCAGTTGTCGGTGTGTAAGTACGTTGTTGTTGGAAGTGCCTCGACTTTTGGATGGTCCAGAGTCGATACCAATTGCTATTTACGTACTGGGGAGAAACTCAATGCAAGCAAAATTCAAAGTAGCGCTTTTGGCTGGCCTAGTCAGTGCAGCAGTCGTTCCTGCTGCATTCGCTACTAACGACGGTATCGTCGAACAGATGGCCAAGGCTTCCTGGCGCAGTGACATTGCACAGATCGCCGCGCCGACGGAAGGCTGCTATCACGCTTCCTATCCAAGTGTTGTTTGGGAGCAGGTCTCGTGCCAACAGCTGGCTCCGCGCGCTCACTCGGTGCCGCGCCAGATTGTTTTCGGTCAGGAACAAACCGCCGGTAACGGCAACGACTACACGCTGAACACCACCAGCGCCATCACCAAAGCGGTAGGTAGCTTTCCGACGTACTCGGGCGTGACTTCGGAGAAGAGCGTTGGTGTTGCGTCCTACGGCGATGGCGGCATTCTCGGTTCGAACGAATATTCGCTTCAGATGAACACCAGCTTCAACAGCACGACTGCTGCGTGCAAAGGCCACTCCGGTTGCGTCGTGTGGCAGCAGTTCATCTATGCGACCGACTATGAAACCGAAGGCAAGGGCGCGGTGTTCATGCAGGACTGGCTGATCAACTACGGTAGCAGCCGTTGCCCGAGCGGCTTCGGTAGCGATGGCGAAGGCGATTGCTACAAGAACAGCAGCGCCACCGAGCTTGCGGACATTCCGGCGACGGCTCTGGGCGGCGTGACGCTGACCGGTACCGCTGCCACCGGTGGCAATGACACGACCGTTGTCACCTATGACGGTGACGCCTACACCACTACTCAGAAGGACAGCACCCTGGATATCGCCAGCGTGTGGAACCAGGTTGAGTACAACGTTGTGGGCGATGCTGGCGGTTCGGAAGCCGAATTCAACACCAGCGGTGTCTCGATCAAGGTGAACATTGCCGCGACCGATGGCTCCACCAGCGCTCCGAGCTGCGAAGCCGACACCGGCACCACCGGCGAAAGCAACAACCTGACCCTGGGCAGCTGTACCGCTTCGGGCGGTTCGACCCCGTCGATCAGCTTCACCGAATCGAACTGATTGCGGTCACGTTGTTAGTTTGCGAAAAACGCCGAGGGTTTTCCCTCGGCGTTTTTTATAGTCCGGCTATTGGATCGCTCCCCGTTTGAATTAAGATTTGCCGGACAGGAATGCCTAACGGGGGATGGCATGAAACGCTCAAGGAAGGTGTCGCTGGTCGTTATGGGATTGACCCCGCTGTTTATCAGCGCATGCGACGACACGCAAAAAAGCCGGCAAGAATTCACGTCGGTCGACGCATGCGCGCAGGCTGGCGTACCGGCGTCGAGTTGCCAAGCCGCGCACGACAAGGCGCTGGCAGAATCGTCCGTCGATGCACCTCACTTCAACACGTTGCAGGATTGCGCAGCGCAGTACGAAGACAGCACGTGCGATGAAAACATAGACGCAAACGGCAACTCGTTCTGGATACCGGGCATGAATGGTTTCCTGATCGCGCGGGTTATTCGCGATGGCGTTACGAGCTACTTTCCGGCAGGCCCCATTTTCCGCAAACGCGATTTGAGCGATTACTCGCCGCGATTCGGCGGTATTTATGCCAACAGCGGATCGGGCGGTTGGGGCAAGGTATCGTCAGATGAGGTGGCTGGCGAGGGCGACACTATTAGCCGCGGCGGTTTCGGCGGCGATGAAGGACACGGAAGCTGAGCCCTCTCGCGTGAAACGTATCGCCATTACGCCACGACCCGATTGGAAGGCCACTGCCGAGCGTTATGGCTTTCTGTTTCATACCATCGACGGCGCTCCTTATTGGGACGAATCGGCGTATTACGCGTTTACGCTTGAGCAGATCGAGCGCGATATCGAAACGCCAACCGAAGCATTGCATCATCTTACCTTGTCGCTGATGGATGACATCGTTCGCAGCGAGACGTTGATGACAAAGCTTGCCGTTCCGGAGCGCTATTGGGACTGGATTGCCGATTCGTGGCGGCAGCGTCAGCCACACCTGTACGGAAGAATGGATCTGGTTTACGACGGAAGCGCACCTGCCAAGTTATACGAACTGAACTACGACACGCCCACCTCTGTCTACGAGGCGGCATTCTTCCAATGGATATGGCTGGAAGAACAACAACAGCGCGGAGTGCTTTCCCGATCCGCCGATCAATTCAATCAACTGCAGGAATTGTTGGTACTTGCCTTTGCCAGCATCGCCAAAACCTTGCCTAGACCGTTTTATTTCAGCGCAACGCGTCATAGTGCGGAAGATCTAGGTACGGTCGCTTATTTGCAGGATTGTGCCGTGCAGGCGGGTGTGCAAAGCGACTTCATTGCGCTGGAAGATATTGGGCTATCCAGCAAAGGCTTGTTCACGGATCTGAAGAACAAGGTTATCGGTTCGCTGTTCAAGCTTTATCCATTGGAAAACATGTTCACGGATGAATATGGGCAGTATCTTCCCGGTGCCAAGCTTCAATTGATCGAGCCGCCATGGAAAGCGGTGTTGAGCAACAAAGGCATCTTGCCCTTACTTTGGGAACGTTTTCCCGGACATCCCAATCTATTGCCCGCGTTTTTTGAAGAAAACAAGGACGCCGCGTTGCCACCGGGCTGGGTACGAAAACCACTGTTTTCGCGTGAAGGGGCCAATGTGCACATCGCGCTACCCAATGGCGAACACGTCCATTCGCCGGGACGATATACGCAGTGTCCGGTGATTCGTCAGGCGTTTCATCCATTGCCGTGTTTCGATGGGGCTTACCCTTTGATCGGCAGTTGGGTGGTTGGCGATATCCCCGCAGGAATAGGTATCCGCGAGGACACAACATTGATTACGAGAGATACATCGAGATTTGTACCGCATGTGATTGAATGATTCAGAAGGCGCTGACGATGCGCCGTCAATTCATGCAGCGTGGCGGCTGGCATCCGCCGAATCACTGCTCAAAGCGATGTCATCCATGTCGATGCGAAGACGTTTGCCCTCGATACGGACACACAAGTTGCGATACTTCACGAGATAACGAACACCAAGGGCCGCTGCGGTCAATCCGGCTGCAGCGCCGACACCTAATGCCCAGCGTGGGCCGAATGTATCGGCGACCCATCCGACGATGGGTGCGCCAATGGGTGTGCCACCCATCGCGATTGCTAGAAAAATGGCAACGATGCGTCCGCGCATCTTCGGCTCTGTCGACAGCTGCATGAAACTATTGGTGGATGTCGTGAAGGTTTGCGCCGAAACACCGATCGCGATAAGCGCCAGACCGAAGAGCCAGTAACTGGGTAATACCGAGGCCACCATCAATCCGATTCCAAACATGGCCGCTGCGGCGATCAGCAATGTGAAATACGGTTGAGCGCGCCTGGCGGCGAGAAGCGCGCCGGTGACCGAGCCAATCGCCATGGTCGATGTCAGGAAGCCGTATCGGCCCGCTCCGGCGTGAAACACGGTGACGGCCATGGTGGAGATGAAGATCGGGAAATTCAGACCGAACGTGCCGATTAAAAACAGCATGACCAGAATCGTTCTGAGATCGGGGCGCGCGAACACATAGCGAAACCCTTCGACGAGGCCTGCGCGTGTGCGTTCGGCGTGATGCCTTGGATGAAGTTCATTGACGCGAAGAAAGGTCAATGAACATAGCACCGCGCAAAACGATGCGGCGTTGAGCACAAATACCCATCCCGTGCCTATCGCCGCGATCAGTAGACCGGCAATGGCTGGACCGATCATGCGCGCGGCGTTGAACGAAGTGGAATTCAGTGCAACGGCGTTGGAGAGATCTTTTTCACCGACAATATCGGAAACAAAGGTTTGGCGAGCGGGCGCATCGAAGGCGGTCACGCATCCAAGCAGCAGCGCGAAGACATAGACTTCCCACAACTGGACCCGTCCGGTGATGGTGAGAATACCCAGACCAAGCGCGAGCGCTCCCAACGCTGCTTGCGTCGCGAACAGCATTTTGCGCCGGTCCAGATGATCGGCTGTAAATCCCGTGATGGGCAAAAGCCCAAGCTGCGGGCCGAATTGCAGTGCCATCACAATGCCAACGGCGGCCGCATTTTTATGGGTGAGCTGAGTGAGAACGAGCCAGTCCTGCGCGATGCGCTGCATCCACGTTCCGATGTTCGATACGATCGCGCCGCTCGCCCAGACGCGATAGTTGTAACTATGCAACGAGCGAAAAGTACCTTTCATCGCGCGATTCGCCATTCCTTGGAGCTGGCTGTGGTCATGATCTGGCGTGCGTGGCGTTGAGAAGATCGATGATTTCTTGCGTTGTTCCCGTCTCGCCGAGCTTCGGGAAAATCTTCGTGATGGCGTACTGATTTGCCTCTTCGCTCATGTCGGTCATGGCATCGACTGCTAGCGTGACGTTGTAGCCGTGCTCATAGGCCTGGCGCGCGGTAGATTCGACGCCGACGCTGGTGGCGATCCCGAGAATGATCACCTGCGTTATGCCGAGGCTTTTCAGGTGTGCATCCAGATCCGAGTTGGTGAAGGCTCCCCAGGCCTTTTTCGTCACAACGTGATCGTGCGGCTGCTGGTTGAGTTCCGGCAGAAAGTCGGCGAAATCGGCCGAGAACTGAGTGCTGCCAGCACGCGTCTGCTCGGTTCGGCCGGGTGCCCGGCCCGTTACGTTGACTAGCACGATGGGTAAATGGTGAGTGCGAAACGCCTGTATCAGCGCGCTGGCGCGCTTCGCCACATCATTCGCAGGCGTCACGGTGGGGTATGAACAAATGCCTTTCTGCAAATCGACGACGATCAACGCAGTTTTGGAATCGAGTGTGGTGATGGCCATGGGACGTACTCATTGGGCGAATGACATGTAATGTGCGCGCCGAGCGGGAGCGTGGTTACGGATCGACAAGGCGCTTTAGCAAGCCGATCGCATCCGCGACTTTCTTCTGTTCCGCGGGCGACAACTTTGCTTGCATCGTGCGAACCAGCCAGTCTTCGCGTTGCGCGCGATGCTTCTTGATCCATGCACGGCAAGCGGGTGTCAGCGAAAGAATGGTTTGCCGGCCGTCGGTGGGGTGGGAGGCGCCCGCGATGAATCCGGCTGTTTGCAAGGTGGCAACCGTTGCGCCCATCGATTGAGACCGCACGCCTTCGATCTGCGCCAAGGCGGTCACCGTTGTGGGGCCGTCACGTTCAATTCGTCCCAACACAGAGATTTGTGAGGCAGTGAGATCGCCGGGACCTGCTTGTTCCCGCAGCCGGCGCCTCAGTTGGCCAAGCAGAACGCGAAGTTCCGCCGCGGCGGTGGACAGAGGAGTGGCTTCTGAATCGAGGGTGCTTTTGCCCATGCCGCCATCATGGCACATTTGAAGGTAAACTACAAAGGTTACCTTCATAATTGCGTCGAGCGACGCGGAGCGGCCTTCTGGTCAAGGTCGGGCTGCGTAGACCAACACGAGCAAGTGATTAGTCAGATCCGGTTGAGCCATACCCACTCAACCGGATCAATGGTGGTATGTCATCGTCGTGCCACTGACTCAAGCGGCCGAGTTCGTCGCGGCAATAACGTGAGCATGATTGGTTGCAACATGCGGCACGCTGGGCTTGGCTGTCACCATGGCACCGAACGTCAACGCGCAGATCAGCAGGCAAGCGGCGAAAAGGCTCTTCAACATGATGGTTTCGAATTTCATGGTCGTTCTCCGTGAGTGGGGTTTTGAAGCTTTCGAGATATAGATGGCAAACCCCGTGCCAAGGGTTTAAACGCCTCGAAAGCCGCATTCTCAAGCCATTTCTTGCTTCGCCACGTTGGGAGAGCGGCTGTCCGCGGACGATTTTGAGGGTGTCCGGACATGGTGCGGACGGCGGACACCGGTTCTCGCTGGTGGATGAACATAAAAAAAGCGGTTGAGCCTCGATGCTCAACCGCCCTTGTCGGAAAGCGGGATGATTGCGTTACGCAGTCCGCGTGATGCGATTAGTTGGACATCGCGTTGGACATGCCGAGCTCGAAGGGGTCCAGATACGGTGTTGTTGGCGGGGCAGGTAGATGACGATTTTCAAGCACGGTTGAGATGCAATCTGAAAACGCGTTCTTGGGTTGCAGCACGACTTTGTATGCCGTGGCCGATTGAAACGCGAAGTAACCGTGCAGCGCCGTCGCACCGCCATGGTTTGTCGCGCAACTCTTCATGCCGGGCATAACGTCGGGCAGCCCTTGCATATAGCTGCCTAATTGCTGGTCGTATGCCAGTCCGGCTCCTGATGCTGCGTTAGCTTTGGCTTTGGCGTAATTGTCCTCAAAGCTCGCTGTCTTGGCGGACAAATAAGTCGGAAGGCCGATGCCGAACAGCACGCAAGCCAGTCCAATACCGAGTTTTTTCTTGTCCATATGCGCCTCCTTTGTGTGAGGAACATGAGCGGGGGAAGGGGCCGACATCGCGTTCCGCGGCGATAGCCACAACGCGCGTCCAAGGAACACTAGCGCCTTCCATGATCGTGTTCGCCCCCGCTTTCGGCACTGGCTAATGATGGTCAGTCGAAATAATCTCGCCGCGGGATTGAATGAGTTATTCGAAATCCTGAGGAATCCCCATGAAACCCCGACACGGCGCTTTGCTCGTTGTGGTTATCTGTGCAGTTCTCAGTATTGCGGGCTGCTCGCCATCGAGTACGTCCTCGGATCAGGCTGCCATGGCAGGTATCAACAAGCTGCACCAGGATGACATTGCAGCGACCTTGAACCAGAATCCCGATCAGCTCTCCGCACTATGGACTGATGACGGTGTGTTGCTTTCGCAGGGTAATGCGCCCGTCATTGGAAGAGAGACTATTCGAGTCGGTGCATCGCACAGCGTCGGAAAAGTCATCCATTACACGCCGCGTATTCAGGACGTCAGCATCAATGGGGATTCGGCCGTGGAATGGGGCTACTTCGACTTGACCTTTCAGGACCCCAGTCAGCAGCAAACCGGCCAGTTCCATGGCCGTTTTCTTCGCGCGATGAAGAAGCAGCAAGACGGCACGTGGAAATTCACGCGCGTGATGTGGCAGCAGGCCGAGTAGTGGGTGATGAAGGCATGTGTAGCGGGTGATTCTTCGATCGCCCGTCTCGTTCAACGCGCTTGCGTCAAGCGACGCGCGTACCCTGGCACGGATGATTGGAACAGCTCCAGAAATGCTTGCCTGAGCGCTTGTTCAAGCGTTGCACCATCGAATGGCCACACGATGGGCAAATGGGTTCCAAGCGCACCACCGCATCGGTGCTTCGCATCATTTTCGGCTTGGGCGCCGCTTTCTGACTGTCGCGCACCATGTCGAGCAACGAGTTACCGTAGATCAGCTCGATCGGTTTGCCCTGAGCAAATTGGCGGGCATCGTCGCTGTAATTGCCGATCGCGACGATCTTTACGGCATCGGCGTAGTGGTGGTTCATCAGACCGTACATCTCGCGCACCATCCGGACATCCACCAGCTTGGTCCACCATTGTCTGCACTGGACCAATGTCAGCGTGCCATCCTTGCGCAGGAATAGATCGACACCGTCATCGTTCTCGCCCGAAGCGACATCCTGCACGATATAACCCTGCCGGCGAAACGTTTCTCTGACCAGCATATGGAATTCGCGCCAGTCGAGCATGCGAAGGCCGTTCAATTCGGTTTGTGTTTCCCGCAATCGACGGCGCCGACGGGTGTCGATGAAGGAGACCAGTGCGGCGAGCCAGCATGCGCTGAGCAACAACCAGGCGACGGCAATGCTCGGCCCTTGGCTGAGTTGCTTGCCCATGGTTTGCCCGACCGAACCACCAAGCGTGGCGACGAACCATGCGAGCACATAGCGCACGCACGTGTAGCTGACGATGCCCAACACAATGCCTGCTTGCCAGGGCAGTCCGGACATCATTTCCATGCTGTTGTCTTTTCGTCTTGCCACCGCTCCCCCTTGAGCGTTTCATCACGCAGCGTGTTATTCGGAAGTGACTTCGTTTTGTTCGAGCTGCCATTAAAACTAAGCACGAACTGAGCCAAGGAGCCGGGGGCATTTCGTGACGCACGTCTTGCTTCTCCACTCAGTCACTTAGGCGGGGGACTGCGCGCAATCCCTTAGATCGCGCATGTTGCCGGGGTGCTGTAAACGGTCGTGCCAGGGCGGGGCAGATGACTAAATGTGTCACTTCAGGCAGCAGCCGGTACGTATTCGCTTTATCGATTCGCCGACGTGGCGTTGTGCCTGGGACATCCGGCGCAACATGAAGATCGCCGTCCAGATGCCGGCGAAATCGTCGTTTTAGATGCAGCCCTGCGACCTTGGCGGGTAGATCCACATAGTTGACTCAGTCAACTATGTGGATCTACCCTAATCCGGCACGATAGGAGGTACGCCATGCCCATCCCCGATGTACTCAGCGATCAGGTGGAGGCCGTGCGCGGCTTCAACCGCTTCTACACCCGCCAGATTGGAGTGCTCGATGAAGGGTTGCTGGCCAGTCCCTTCACGCTGACGCAGGCGCGCGTGCTATTCGAGCTGGGGGCCCGCAAGGCAGCGACGGCAAGCGAGATCGGAGACGTATTGGGGCTTGATGCCGGTTATCTCAGCCGCATTGTTCAGAGCTTCGTCGCGCAGGATCTGGTCGAGCGGGCTCCGTCCCCGGAAGACGCACGGCAATGGGTTCTGTCGTTGACGCGTCAGGGCCGAAAGGTTTTTCGCGGGCTGGATCAGACGTCGCACAAGGTCACGGCGTCCAGTTTGTCGCGGCTGTCCGCATGCCAACGCGATCGTCTGCTTACATCGATGAAGGATGTGCAGCGCCTGCTTTCGTCGGACAACGACAGTAACGAGGTTGTCATCCGCACCTATCGTGCGGGCGACGTCGGCTGGGCCATCGAACGCCATGGGCAGCTCTACGCCGATGAGTTTGATTTGAACGAAGAATTCGAAGCACTGGTTGCAACGCTCTTTGCGCAATTTGCAACAAAGCACGATCCTGCCAAAGAACGCTTCTGGATCGCCGAAGTGAATGGCGAACGCGTTGGCTGTGTATTCGTCGTGCGCAACGCAAAAGATCCCGCTGTCGCTCAATTGCGTTGTCTGCTGGTCGATCCAAGAGGACGCGGTCTTGGTGTAGGCAAACGTCTAGTCGATGAATGCGTGGCTTTCGCAAAAGAAGCCGGTTACGCGAGGATGATGCTATGGACCAACGATGTGCTGGTTTCGGCACGCCGTATCTACCAAGCGGCTGGTTTTGCGTTGGTATCGGAAGAGCCGCATCACAGCTTCGGTAAGGATCTGGTTGGTCAGATTTGGGAGCGAATGCTGTAACACGGCATTGGTTATGCTCAGCGCCTCCGATCTCCGGAAGCTGTGCCAGTCACTTGAACAGGGCCCCCACCATGAAGGTTCTCGCGTTTATCGCGTGCGTTCTTGCGTTGATGTTTGGATCGAAGGCGAACGCATTGAGCTGTCCCTCACCGAAAGCAACGACCAGCATCGCCGTGGCAGGCCACCCTTTTGGCGTCGCGGCAACGGCGGATAACTGCTGGATGTATGTGGCGCTCAGCACCGCCGCAGATCACGGTGCCGTCGCCGTGCTTCACAATCAGGGCGGGACATTCAGCGTCGAACACACCATCGCCCTGAACGATCGAGGTCTTGGCGAGTCATTGACTCACGACGAGCAGACGTTGCTGATCACGTCGGGTGAAGGCACGGCGATACTGAGCACAGCTGCATTGCGGCGCGGCGATGCCAATGCGCTGCTTGGAAAGTTTCATAGTGGCGCCGGCGCGGAAGCGGTTTACGCAGCGGTCGGTCCAGACGACAAGCTGCTGTTTGTCAGTGACGAAGGCAAGGCGCGAATTAGCGTATTCGACCTGGCCAAAGCGCAAAGCGACGGTTTTCATGACGTGGAACCGGTTGGACGAATTCCGGTAGCGCTTTTTCCGGTAGGGCTGGCGTTTTCGCCGGACGGACGTTGGCTTTATGCAACCAGCCAAACGACGGAGCGCGATTCAAGCATGGCGGCGACGTGTGCGCCAGAACAGGAGCGCGGGCGCATGCATTCGCAAGGATTGCTATTCCGAATCGACGTCCAAAAGGTGGCCACTGACGCGGCGCATGCTGTCGTCGCTGCGATACCTGCGGGATGCAACCCCGTACGCGTCGCCGTGTCGCCTTCGGGAAAGCAGCTATGGGTGACGGCACGCGGCGACAATGCATTGCTGCGAATTCAGACCGACGAGTGGCTTGCGCAATCCAACCATGCGTCTGTCAGGCACTTTCCCATCGGCAATAGTCCGGTAGGCGTGACGGTTCGGCCGGATGGCAAGCAGGTATGGGTGGCGTTGTCCAACCGGTTTGACAAAAACAACGGTGGCCAGCTTGTTGGTATGGCCGACGCAACGGATGATGTCCCATCCAAGCGCATGACGCTTCCTGCTGCAGGGTTTCCGCGCGAAGTCGCCTTTTTGGCGGATGGCAACACGCTGGTGGCGACGCTGTTCGATGCCAATCAAGTGGTCATTTTGCCTACCACGAACTAGTGACCATCACGCTGGCATCCGCGGCGGCTCGCCGTCGGATGTCGTCAATGCACGACGAACTGCTCACCGAATTTCTCGTGGTGTTTGACCAGATATGTGTTGAAGAAATCCTGGTCGGAGTCGTATTCGCCTTCCAGCTGCTCAATGATCGTGGGATCGAGCTGATCGCGGATTTTATCGAAATCGTAAGTCTTCTCGTTGTAACTGATCTTGCTCATCGGGAGTCTCCAGCTTTCGATCGTGAAGCGTGGACCATCGCCACGACCTATCGGTGTCAACGAACTGTCAATGCATTCGATGGCTTCGCACCACCTATATATCGCTTGGTATCGATGTCCAAACGTGAAAATTCAATGCTGAGGCCCATCACATGGTTGCGTAGTCATCATGTTTTCAGCTCATGCGCAAGAAGCGCAGATGAAATCGCTAGCAACCGTGTAAAAGTGTTCTGGTTGAGGAAGGGCGCGACCGGTCGTTCGGCCGGGTCGTTTTAACTCGCCGGATCGACTAACTGTGCATGGCCGTCGATGCTGTAGTTCGGACGATCGGCAGACGACGACGGGTCGTCGGTTGCATGGGTCTGGTTGACGACCACGCGATTGCGGCCATCGCGCTTGGCGCGATAAAGCGCTTCATCTGCTGCAAGCAGCAATTTGCGTAACTCATAACCGTGATGGATGGTCGAGGCGATGCCGAAACTTGCCGAGACGGTGATGTCGTGCGAATCGCCCGCCGGTTCGGCGTGCATGGCGGCGCGCAATTGTTCGGCGCGTTCCCGAGCCCGCTCGTGATTGCATTCGGGCAACAGAATGCCGAATTCCTCACCGCCGAGACGACCAAAGACTTCGCTGGAATGCAAATAGCGTTGGCAAATGGCCACGGCGCGCTTGAGTACCTGATCGCCCACTTCGTGACCATACGTGTCATTGATTGTCTTGAAGTGATCCAGATCGATCAGTACAAGACTCGCGCTGCGGGAGGACTTGGCGACGTAGCGCAGGGATTGCTCCGCTTCGTCCACAAAATGCTGGCGATTGAATATGCCAGTCAAACCATCACGCCGGGCCAATCGCATAAAACGTAACTGCGATCGCTTGAGACGGAAAAGCCAGAACCCGATCGATGCGAGAACGGTCAACAAAAGCGCGATGTAAAGACGGCTGGTCTCCACCGCTTTGTGATCGAGCGCCTGTTGTAGTTGCAGAATTTCGTTCTGCTTGTTCAGTTCTGCGAGCTCTGCCTTCTTCGCGGCCACCTGTTGCTTGACCAACTGGTAGGCGATCACTTTCGCCTCTGTTTCGTCGAGCTGTCTCTTGTCCGCTACCATGTATTGCTCGTGGTAGGCGAGGGCATTACGCAGATCGCCTTTTTGCTCGGCTATCTGATATAGCACTTTGTAAGTCAAGCTCAGGGGTTCGTTGAACTCACCTTTGACTGCGCTTTTCAGCGCGTATTGCGCGTATTGTTCGGCGTGAAGGGTGTCGCCCTTGTCCCAATATGCTTGAGCAAGCAATGCATTGTATTCGGTCGTCAGGTCCGGGTATTGGTACCCCAGAACATTCGCATAACTGCCTTGTAGCAACGCCACCGCTGCATCGGCGCGGTGGAGTTGAATGTCATAGTGCGCGACATCGCGTCGGATCGAATCGGTGATCAGACCTTCGCTGGCTTGCAGGCAGGCATCGATACCCCGTTGAAATTCCTGTGTGGTCGCCCCTATATGGCCGCTCTCGAATTTAGCGTGCAACATAACGTAATAACCCGCACAGGCATTTCGGCCTTGCGGAGAATCGGTGATGATCTGATTGCCATAATTGACGGCAAGATCATATTGCCCGGCCTCGGTCAACAGCTGGGCAGCTTCGGTAAAAACCTGAAAGCGCGCGGCCTTGTTGCTGATGTGCGGCATGTCATCGAGCGCCTCATTGAGGATAGAAAACGCTTCCTCGTAATGGCCGCTGATGCCAAGAATGTTGATCAACGTTGCGATGGCACGATATCGCAAATCATCATTGCTGGATTGATTCATCAGCGCTTTCAACAGCGGCTCGGCATGTTCGTAGTCGCCGCTGTAAGCGACTTGCCATGCGACCAGGTAACGTAGGTACGCAACCTGTTGATCCGTCATGTGCGATGTATCGCGACCCAGTTCATCTAGAAGCCTGACGAATTGATCGTGCTCGGATGTTTTCAGGCTGTCCGCAAGTACCAATAGTTCCTGCGGATTCTTGGACTCAGGGCCTCGGGCGAAGGTTTCAGGTGCAATGGCTTTGGCGGTGGGCACTGCAAAAAATGCAGTGCCCACAAACATACCCAGGAGCAACAGCGCTCCTGTCCAGGTTTTCCGGCGTGTTGTGCCGGAACCGCCCATGGGTTACTCAGACATCACGGTGACGAGCTCGCTGGCATTACGCTGCAAACCTTTGGGTTTAGGCTTGCCGGTCTCGTCATCCTCTTCTTCATCCTCGTCTTCATCTTCATCTTCATCCGGAGTGGACTGTATGCCGAAAAGTGGCATCTGTCGCAATAATGCCTGTAGCTCGGATGTATCCTTATTGAAGATCGCTGTGCGTAGCGGCGCTTCGATCTCGGTTTCGGTTAGTGCAAGTTCCAGTTCTTCCGGCGACGCGTCACGCAGTTGTGCCTCGCTGCCCATGCGTTCTAGAAAATCAATAATGCTCGACATCGAGCGGCCCCCTGTACATTGTTTGTTCCTGCCGTGGCAGTACCCCTGACGATCGACCCTTGGGATGCTCCGTCCACACAATGGCCGTGGACGACGCCCATCATAACTGGCTATGCAGCCACCCATGCGATGGTTCGCACTGGCTGTCATGGAACGGTTGCTAAGCCCTAACGCGCGCTAAAAAGAGACCGGTGCGGGCGTCGGTAATTTCATCCTATCATTTTGAATTATTTAGTTTTTTATACCTCATTCGTTCCGATGTCTAACGCCGCCAATCGCACGCGGGTGTCTGCATCGGGCTGAAGGGGGTGGGATGGTGGAACAACCAAGGTATCGGGCATACCCACGTTGGCTTGAGGCAGTGCGGAAAGCGCAATCCGTTCGATGCGCGGCGACTGAATGGGTAGTGTCGCGGCTTGGTAAATGATGACCTCATGGTGAGACGGATAGTCGCGTGCAAGCACGTCGACCAATACTTGCCGATAGGAGGCGCCGGTGGCGAATCGCTTCTTCGATCGATCGCCAGCAAGCCCGATTTGCCAAAGAATCAACCATGCGCTCGGATCGACAACGCGCCGATAACGCATGAACTGCGTAGCTTCGTAGTGCTGGCAGCCACGCGCGCCGGGATCGATGCCCAGATCGGCGTACAAACAATCCTCGGATGAAATGCCTGGCTCCATGTGCGCGTCATAACCCTCGGCACGTGCCTGTTCAATCGCTTTGTGCGGTGCCGAGGCAAAAATACCGGGATGACCATAGAAGACGGCACAGACGCGCTTTCCCGCCCGCACCTCGCTCAAGATGGCTTCCACCATCTCCCGGTACGTTTTCAAGCGCGATTTGCCCTCGCCGTAAAACGGTTGCAGGCTTCTCACGTCTGGATGCATTTCGGAAAGCCACAGTTCGACGATGCCGTCGGATACGCCTGCGAAAACAACGTCTGCCTGTTGGATATGACTGCGGGCGAGCGGGCTGATGTGCGAGCCAAGCGTGATGCCGATACCCACGCAGGCCAAACGGCCTTTCGATGATGCCTTATTCAACTGCACGAGCTCCCCTCAGATTCGGGCGCAGCATGGCGCGTTAATCCATCGCGCCGCAAGTGAACAAAACGTTTGCCGAAAAGCATCCCGGTCCGGCATGCATTGCGCTACAGTCTCAAGCCTGTCCGTGACGGAAGCCGTGCCGTGAAACTCACGCATGTGCACAAGTTTGGTTGGCTGCTCGTCGCCATGATCGTTGTGCTGATCATGGCGCGCATCGCGATGCCTTACTGGGTTCGCCATTATCTGAACGATCGTATCGCGCACATGGGGTCATACCACGGGTCCATGGAGGCCGTTCATCTGCAGATATGGCGTGGCAGCTATACCATCGAGAATCTTCGTATCCAAAAAGATGGCGCGCCGGCGAACGAACCGTTTCTCGTGGCGCCACGCACGGAAATCACCATCAGTTACGGTGCGATGTTTCACGGCCACCTGCGTGGCAAGGCCGATTTTTACGATGCGGTGGTCAATTTCATCGACGGCAAAACCGAGAGCGAACGGCAGACCGGCAAGGGCGTCAACTGGAGTGACGAACTCAATATTCTGATTCCTGCCGAGGTGGACGAAATCAATGTTCACAACGGCACCGTGACGTTCCGGAATTTCGTTTCCAGTCCGCGCGTCGATCTGAAGATGACCGATGTCAACAGCACCGTCACCAATCTCAGCAAGGCGCGGCGCGGGGATGGATCACGTGTTGCTACGTTGCACACCACGGCAATGGTTCTTGGCGATGCGCCGATGGAAACCAACGCCAGCTTCGATCCTGGCAATCACTTTGGCGATTTCAGTTATCACATTCATGTCACGCATATTCAGCTCGTGCGTGCCAACGATCTTGCACGTGCCTATACGGGCCTGGATTTCGCGGGCGGCACGGGCGATTTCACGATGGTGCTCAAAGCCCGAAACGGCGAACTGGAAGGGTATGCCGAACCGGTCTTCAAGGACCTGCAACTTTTCAGCTGGAAGCAAGATGTCGAGCAGGAGAAAAAAGGTCCAGTGAAGCTACTGTATGAAGCCGCCGCACAAGGCGTGGTCTCTCTTCTCAAGGATCAGTCCAACGATCAGTTCGTTGCCCGAGTGCCGATCAGCGGACGTATCGATGACAGCGAGGTCGGCAAGCCGCAGGCCATCTTCAATGTGCTGCACACCTCCTTCTTGCACGCGTATAAGGCGCAGCTGGACCACATAAAGCCCGCGCCCGATAGTACGAGCCATTGACCGTCGCGCCAGCCGTGGCTGCGTCGAGATAGCGTGAAATCGGCGCTACCTGCCGCCTTAAGCTTGGTAGCCCCGGGAACCTGGTTGTAACCTTGGACTCGGCGGGTTTTGGCCGCATATCGGCAAATGCCGGTGGGTGCGCTATCCGCCGGGTTTGTCTTTTTGAAGTGAGGAGGTTCCCATGGCGACGGGTTGGGCAGGCGATGGCGCCGTGCAGGACCAGATCGATGCCACGGTCAACGACGCGGTTCAGCGTGCGCGCCGTGAGCTGAAGAAGGGGCCTGGACTTACCCATTGCGAAGAGTGCGACGCCGTGATTCCGGCTGCACGCCGCAAAGCTGTGCCAGGCGTGCGGCTCTGTGTCGGCTGCCAGCAAGCGCAAGACGCTGAACGTACCGCAAACCTCTACAACCGGCGCGGGAGTAAAGACAGCCAGCTACGCTGATGATTGCCATGTATCGTATGCAGAATGAATAACACGCGCGTGCAGATGCGCTGAAGCGTCACTACATTTTGTGCACGCAGATGATGTAGGGATCGCATCGATGGATGTTCATTGAACCAAGCATTAGTGCTTCAACATTTCGAAGACAGAGCGTACAGGCTTAGAGAGTAGGCTCTGATCGTCCCCACTCGAAAAAGGAGCCGCCCATGGAAGTCAGCTTCAAAAATTGGGGTGACGCGGTGACATTTCTTTCCCAGCGCACCGATATCGCGCTCGAAGGTTTAATGGCGCTGAGCGCACAGCAGATGGTGGATCAGCAAGTGATCGCCGCGCTTCTGGCATCCCATTCCCACTTGCGAGTCGCAGCCGATACTTGGCGACTCATGGCCTCCGCCACGCTGCCGATCTCGCACGTACGCAGCCTGCAGAACGATCAACCCGAATCGGTACGAGAGGCGTATTCGGAGCGCGTGGCGTATTGGGAGGGTGTGTTCCGCAAGGCGATGCCTGAAAGCGAAAATTGAGCGTGCGCGATAGCGGCTTTCTCCACCGTGCCTGTACGGCGATCATTTGTGGCAAAACGCGGACGATGGGCGGCGAGGGGATGCGTAACGCGCGCTTGCGTGTAACCATAGGCGGCGTTTAAGCCATCGCCTTTTACGTCACCCACTCGTTTTTGCCGGCTAACGATGATGCAACATTCTTTTCGACGCGTGCTCGCGTCTGTCGCCTTGATGCTTGCCGTGCACGTTTCGTATGCGCAGGCGCCGCAAACGGTCCAGCTTCAGAATCTCACCTGGACGGAAATTCGCGATCAGGTTCGTGCGGGCAAGACCACCATCATCATTCCCATCGGTGGTACGGAGCAGAGCGGACCCTACGTTGCCGTCGGCAAGCACAACGTGCGCGCCGAATATCTTTCCGAGAAGATTGCGCAGAAGCTTGGTAACGCACTCGTTGCCCCGGTGGTGTCGTATGTGCCCGAAGGCGGTTATGCGCCGCCGGCCTCGCACATGCGTTTTCCGGGCACCATTACCATTGCGGACGATGTTTTCGAAAAGATGCTGGAATCGGCGGCCAATAGTTTTGCCGTGCACGGCTTCAGGAACATCGTTTTTCTGGGCGATCATGGCGGCTACCAGAATGATCTGAAGCAAGTGGTGGCCCACCTCAACAAGACCTGGGCCGGCACGAACGCTCGTGCTTTCCTTCCGCCGGAGTACTACCAGACCTCGTCGGATGGCTATGCGCAGATCCTTCGCCAGCATGGCATCCGCGACGATGAAATCGGCACCCACGCCGGTTTGGCCGATACGTCGCTGCAGCTGGCGGTGGCGCCCCAGATGGTCCGGCTGAGTGCGTTGCAAAGTGCTCCAAAACTTGGCGCCAATGATGGTGTCTATGGCGGTGACCCGCACCGTTCGTCGGCCCAACTGGGTGAGCTGGGCGTGGATGCTATAGTTTCGCGCACGGTCGATGCCATCCGGAAAGACACAGCGGGGCGATAGCGTCGCCTCGGTTTTATTCAGCCTTCGTTACCTAGTCTCTGATACAGGAATTTGCTGTGAAATGTGATCGATTTGGGCGTCTTGCATCGTTTGCTGGCGCTGTTCTGGCAAGCCTTTGTGTAACCGGCGTTGCACTGGCGCAAACGGTGACCACCGTTCCGGGCATGCCCCCGGTGTCCAATCCCAACAACATGTATAGCGACGCGGGATTGAACAACTTCAGCCCGAACGTTGCAGGTGCATTGCAGCGCATCTACGTGCCGAACCTGCGTTCGAACGACGTGTACGTCATCGATCCGACGACGTTCCAAGTCGTCGATCGATTTCCGGTAGGCCGCAGTCCACAGCACGTCGTACCGTCGTGGGATCTCAAGACGCTGTGGGTGACCAATAATGCCGAAGGCCATAACGACGGCAGCCTCACGCCGATCAATCCGCTGACCGGCAAGCCGGGCAAGGAAGTGATGGTCGACGATCCGTACAACATGTACTTCACGCCCAATGGCAAAGAAGCCATCGTCGTCGCCGAAGCGCATGCACGTCTGGATTTCCGTGACGCGCACAGCATGGCGTTGAAGATGAGCCTGCAGGTCCCCGAGTGTAAGGGCATCAATCACGCGGATTTCTCGATCGACGGCAAGTACGCCATCTTCACCTGCGAATTCGGCGGCAAGGTCGCCAAGATCGACATGGTCAACCAGAAGGTGGTTGGCTATCTCGAACTGCACAAAGGCGGTATGCCGCAGGACATCCGCGTCTCGCCCGATGGCAAAGTGTTCTACGTGGCCGACATGATGGCCAACGGCGTGTATCTGATCGACGGCGACAGTTTCAAGCAGATCGGCTTCGTCAAGACGGGCATCGGCACCCACGGCATGTATCCCAGTCGCGATGCCACCAAGCTGTATGTCGCCAATCGCGGTTCCAATAAGGTGCACGGTCCCGCGCATGGTCCGGGCAGCGTGTCGGTCATCGACTTCGCCACGCGCAAGGTCGTTGCCAACTGGCCCATCCCCGGCGGCGGTAGCCCGGATATGGGCAACGTCACCGCAGACGGCAAATACCTTTGGCTTTCCGGCCGCTTCGATGATGTCGTCTATGCGTTCGACACCACCACGGGCGCGGTGAAGATCATCAAGGTCGGCATGGAACCGCACGGTTTGGCCGTGTGGCCGCAACCAGGTCGTTATTCGCTGGGCCACACCGGCATCATGCGTTGATCGCCGCAGGCTGAATCAGAAAAAGGGCCGGGTAACCGGCCCTTTTTTTGCGAGTTAGTCTGCAACGAATCCGACTTTCGCGTGGCTGCCATCGCAGAACGGTTTGTTCTGACTGTGTCCGCATCGGCACAAGAACGTATTCGTCACGCGCGTGACCATGCGCCCCGTGCCGCTGGTGATTTCCAAATTACCGCATACCTTCAACGGTCCGTTGGTTTGCGGGTCGATCTGCAGCGGGCCGTCGCGCGTCGCCAGCGTTTCGGGCGATGGGGAGGTGGCCGGCTCGCCGGTGGCTTCGAAGTGCACGTCGTGGTGCGAGCCGTCGCAGTACGGTTTGTTCTTGGATGCACCGCAACGACACAGCGTGGCGCGATAGCTGGCGAAGGTGCCGTTGATGCGCAAGTCGCCACGAAATGCATACGGGCCGTCTTCGCGTATTGCTGCGAGATTCACCGGCGGCGCCGTTTCATCAGGGCGCCCATCTTTGCGTTTGTAGCGAATCGCACCAGACGGGCAGGCGTGTGCGATGTCGACGAGTCGTTCCACATCCATGGTGTCTGGATAAAGCCATGCACCTTTGACGTTGGCGAGAAAGACGGTCGGTGCGCCTGTGACGCAGAAGCGCGCGTGAATGCAACGCTTTCCTTCATAGATCAACGTCAACTTTTCTCCTTCGACGTGCTCAACGCCACCCTGCACAGATGAGGTGGGCACATGCTTCGGAGTTTGTGGTGCGGCACTCGCTGGCGGGGCGGGCGCGGCCGCGGCATAGGGCGGTGGTCGGGAGAGATCGAAGCATCGTTCCGCGCGTTGCTGGAGCTTTGCGAAAATGGAGGCGGCCTGTGCAGTGCGCGGATCATCTGGGTCCTGCATGCGTTCGGCTCCCTCCGCCAGTTGCTTGAGACGCTCGCAGAAGAAGCGACGCGCGCCAGGGCCGGGTGGTAATGCGGACGCATCGCGCAAGGTAATAAAGGACATACCCGCGTGACAGGTCGGATTCGATGGACCCGCCGGCAATCGCGCTGCACGTTCGGCCAGCGGCACGATGGCATGCATCAATCCAATGGAAAGCTCCAACGCCAACGCCTTGTCCGAATCATGCGAAGGCACGGCATAAACATAAGCGAGCAAGCGCTGCATCAATCCGTATGCGGCGTTGGCCAGATCGACCGTCGCAATGGCGCGTGGATCTTCCAGCCACACACGTCCTTCCGGTCGCGGCGGCCGACGCAAGACGGGGTTGGTGGCTGCAGGGAAGGCGGGAGCAAATTTCGGATCGGCAGCGAGCAGCGACTGGTATTCGGTGCGTATGCTCGCGAACTTCTGATAGTGCGAGCCCTCGGTATTTTCCTGCGCGCCTTCGCCTTGCTTCACGATGGCGTCGAAGGCGGCCAAGGCAGTCTTCATGCAAATCACGCGCTTGGCACCCGACAGTGCCACGTCGGTTTCGCACAATTGCAGCGAAGGATCGCCGCACATCGCGTTCGATTCGCCTTCCTCTTCGGCGATCCGACTTAAACCCCAACTGAGCCGTTCGTAAAACGCGCCCACCGTGTCGTAATCCAAACCCATCGGCGTCAATCGCGGGCCATCCACACCACGCGTGAACACACGCTCGGGCGCAAAGCCTTCGCCGTCCGGTTCTGGCGAATTCGCTGGCCGTTCCAGATAGATGAAGTGTTGGAGCGTGGCCATGTTGAACGGCGTGAGCTTCACCACGACACCGGCGGGCAAATACCCCGGATCGAGCGGGAAGTTGGATCGCCCGACGCGCGGTGCGCCACCCAATGCAATCGTGATGTTCCACACGGCCAGCAGGTGGCCCATTTCTTCTGTCGCCACCTGCAAGATGACACTACGCCAGCGCTTCACAGCTTCCAGTTGCGCCGCCGTGACACCTTCGTCCACCGAGCATTTGAGCGAGAACGCCGCGTAGAGATACGTGCACATCAGGCAATGCTCGAGTTCCGCCGCTTCGTATAAAGCGTGCAATGCCTGCTCGCGACTGGGGGCCTTGGAGGTTGGGCTGTAATGAACCATGGCTAGCTCCACGGTTGGAGTGGCGGCAAGAAAACAAGGTACACCGTTCCGGCAGGAACGCGAAGATACCGACGCGCCATGACAGCTTGATGCGACAGACGCCCTGTAACGAACCAACCTCGCGCAGGGCGCGTCTTTCGCTTCACTTATACAAACATGCCACCCGATGCTTCGATACGCTGAGCGTTGATCCAGCCGCTGTCCTTGGACAGCAACGAGGCCACCACGCCACCGATATCGTCCGGCAGTCCAACACGGCCCAGCGCGGTTTGCGAGGCGACGAACGCATTCACATCGGCATTGTCACGGACAACACCGCCGCCAAAATCCGTTTCGATGGCGCCAGGCGCCAGCGTGTTGACGGCAATACCGCGCGAGCCCAGTTCCTTGGCCTGGTAACGCGTCAGTACCTCGATGGCACCTTTCATTGCCGCATAGGCCGCATAGCCCGGCAACGCGAACCGTGCGAGGCCGCTGGAGATATTCAGAATGCGGCCGCCGTCGTTGATCAGCGGAAGCAGGGTTTGGGTGAGGAAAAAAGCGCCCTTGAAATGGATATTCACCAATTCATCGAACTGCGCTTCCGTGGTTTCCGCGAAGCTGGCGTGAACGCCGATGCCGGCGTTGTTGACCAGATAGTCGAAACGATCGCGCTGCCAGTGTTCCTTCAGAGCTGCACGCAGCTGATCGGCAAACGTCTTGAAGCTGGATGACTTGCCGACATCCAGCGACAACGCCACTGCGCGGCGCCCAAGCTTCCGGATGGCCGTCACGACAGCTTCCGCCTCAGCTTTGTTGGAACGATAGGTCAGCACCACATCGGTACCGGTCTGGGCCAGCTTCAAGGCCATGCTTTTGCCCAGGCCACGGCTGCCGCCGGTGATCAGGGCGATGGGGGTTTGCGTGCTCATAGGGTCATCTCCGGATGGGGTGGAACCAACAGAAGAAGCATATTGATCTGTACAAGTCGCATAAATCGCCAGATCATGAGTAGTGTGTTCGCAAAATGCGAACAATTGGGCGGTATTCGTCGATGCGCGGGGTGGCTATGAATCGCATTGAAGCCATGCATATCTTTGTCAGGGTCGCGGAGTTGGCCAGCTTCACCAAGGCGGCCGACCATTTGGGTCTGCCCAAGGCAAGTGTGTCCACGGCCGTGCAGCAATTGGAAGCGCAATTAGGCACGCAGTTGCTGCATCGGACCACGCGCAAAGTGCAGATGACACAAGACGGACAGCGTTTTTACGAGCGCGCCAAGACCTTGCTCGTTGATATGGATGAGCTTGATGCGATGTTTCAGCACGCACCGCAGTCGTTGCGTGGACGTTTACGCGTCGACATGAACAGCAGCATCGCGCGGCATCAGGTGATTCCGCGATTGCCCGAATTCATGCGCGAGCATCCGCAGATCGAGGTGGAGTTGAGCTGCACCGATCGGCGCGTGGATGTCGTCGGTGAAGGCTTCGATTGCGTGGTGCGCGTGGGAACGCTCGAAGATTCCAGCCTTGTCGCACGACCGCTGGGAAAGCTGCGCATTATCAACTGTGCCAGTCCGGCGTATCTCGAGCGGCATGGCACGCCGCGTGAGCTTGGCGATCTGGCCAGCCATCACATGATCCATTACGTGTCGACGCTGGGCCAGCGGCCACCGGGCTTTGAGTATATGGAGGGGGCGGCATGCCGATACGTGCCGATGCGCGGTGTGTTCACCGTCAACAGCGTTGAAGCCTATGAAGCAGGCTGCCTTGCAGGGCTTGGCATGATTCAATCGCCGTCCACGGGTATGGTGGAATGGTTGAAAAAGGGGTCACTCGTTGAAGTGTTGCCGCAATACCATGCCGAGCCTATGCCGGTGTCGCTGGTTTACGCACAGCGGCGCAATATTTCCGTGCGCGTGCAGGTATTCATGGATTGGCTGGCGCAGGTCATCGCGCCGTATGTCGATGCAGTCTGACGGACGCGCCAGGCGCAAACAGCGACAGCGCCCGGCGCATCAATGCTTTCACTTCACTTCGAGCTGCCTTGTCCCTTCTTGCTGGCTTCGTACGTCTGAAGCTGGCTTATGGTGTCCTGGTTGATCTGCTGGATCTGCGGCATGATCTTGGCGATATACGTTTTCATCTGCAGCATGCTTTGCTGCATGACTACCGGCAATTTTTCGATCACGGCTTGCCCGGTCGACGACTTGTAAAACGCAATCATGTCGTTGACTTCTTTTTGGGTAAACGTGGTGCGATAAATATTCATGTACATCGGCGATATCTTGTCCCACGACAATTCGCTCAGAATCACGCCGTGAACTTTATCCAGCTGGTTGTCGAGGATTTTCTGTTCCTGGGCATCCAGCGTGCGGCCATTCAAAGCTTGTTGAACGGCGGTGCGGCCGATCGTGTCGCTCTGCCCCATGATCGTGTCCACGATTTTGTGCGCCTGCATCACATCAAGCAGCTCACGCACCGACGCATCGCTGGGCGGTTGATCGGCAAAGGCAAAAGTTGGGCTCAACGAAAAAAGCAAAAGCAGGACGCTTGCTGTCCATACGCGCATGATGTGCACCTCAGATAATGTGATTCCCCGGCCACCGGTTCAGCTCGCGCTGCGATGGTCGTCACAGTAGACCATTACAAGATCGTCATCTCAATCGCCGGACCTCGACACGGTGGCAAAAAGAACCGGAAATGTCATAGAGGGCGTCTACCTTTAAACGGCGTGCCGGCACGATCGCAAAAACCTGTCGTTGATCTAATCGCGACGCCGAACATGACGTAATGATAGCCCCGATGCCCAAACCAGAAGGTGACACCGTATGTCTGCAACTGGCACGAGTCCGCTCTCGGCGATCAATCACATTGTCGTATTAATGCTGGAGAACCGGTCGTTCGATCACATGCTTGGTTTTCTTTATACGAACGCCGGCAATGTGTCTCCCGCGGGACAGGCTTACGAAGGTCTGACCGGTAAGGAGTCCAATCCAGGCGTGAGCGGCTCGGCAGCTGTCACCGTGTACAAAATACAAGGCGGTACCACTAGCACGTATTTTTTGCCCGGCGCGGATCCTGGTGAGGGATACTCCGCGACCAATTCGCAGCTGTTCGGCAACACCACGGCACCGACACCGCCCGTTGCCACGAATAACGGCTTTATCAGCGATTTTTCGTACACCCTGGGCTGGGAGACGAAAGAAAAAGATTCGGTGCTGCCAGGTACTGTGGCGAACGACATCATGGGCATGCATACGCCCGAGACCTTGCCCGTCTTGTCGGCGCTCGCACGGGGCTTTGCAGTGTGTGACTACTGGTACGGATCTGTGCCCACCGAAACATTGCCCAACCGTGCGTTCCTGCATTCGGCGACGTCGCAAGGGCATATGGATGACAAGACCAAAACGTTCACATCGCCCACGATTTTCGCGTCGCTCACCAAGCAGAACATTAGCTGGACGATCTACGGTTACAACGCCGATCCGCTGACGCGTATGACCTTCACCGATTTGACCGGCGCGCCGGACGCCAACTTTGGTGAGTTCGCGGCGTTCCAGGCAGCCGCGGCGAATGGCACGCTCGCGTCTTACACCTTTCTCGAACCGAGTTGGGGATCGAAAGGCAACAGCCAGCATCCCAATTACGACGTATCGCTCGGCGAGCAGCTGATCCACGATACGTACTACGCGTTGCGTAACAGTCCGCTATGGAATCAGACGTTGTTGATCGTGCTCTACGACGAACACGGCGGCTGCTACGACCACGTTGCCCCGCCGTCGGGTGCGGTGCCACCGGATAACACCGCCGGTGAATATGGATTTGACTTCACCCGCTTCGGGCCACGCGTACCGGCCTTGCTTATTTCGCCACTGATTCCCGCGGGTACGGTGTTTCGCGTGCCCGCTGGATCCCTGCCACTCGATCACACATCCGTTCTGAAAACGATTGAGCTGCGCTGGAATGTTCCCTCCTTGACGGCGCGCGATGCGGCCGCGCCGGATGTCGGCGCCGTGCTTAGTCTTGCCACGCCGCGCACGGACGATCCCCTGGCTGGCGTTGTCGTACCGACATCCAGTGGTACGAACCCATCAGCGAATAAGCCGTCGCACTTGCAGGAAGTGTATGCGGACCTTGTGTCGCGATTGCCTGTGCCTGATGCAGCCAACGGCACGCGTCATTCGCCGCCCAAGTTGGTCACGGGCGATGATTACGATCGATACATCGCTGAACGATTGACGGCGTGGAAAGCGAGTCGGCGTGGATCGACGTCGTGACGGCGTACGTCTTACGTCTTTGCTTTGAACGTCACAACGAGCACATCACGATGCGCCGGTTCTAAAGGATCGAGCGGCGTGACGGCGGTGACGCCATGAAACACCCGTGGGTCGTGGATCAGCGCCGCATCGAAGGGGTACGTCAGGGTGAAATCACCCAGCGGCTTTCCATCCGGCGTGTGGATGGTGGTCGTGCCTCTGGCGATGTTGTGCCGGTCGATCAGCAGTACCAGTACAAAATCCACGCCATCCCGATGGCTTCCTTCCGGGGTGGGTTCGCCCGCACTTTCGACGCTTGCTTCGATGCGGAATTGATGAACTTCCACATGCCAGTTCAACGTATCGGGTGCTAGTGAACTGAAGAAGCGGTTGCAAAACGCAAGAATCGCCCGCAGGCTGGCGCCGTTGGCAATAGTGGGTTCGACAGGTT
>NZ_DATHMR010000006.1:0-18171 GCF_035486915.1 Dyella sp.
AGTGCGCGCATTGCGCGCAAGGGGTCCCCTTATGCGGTGAGTGAGAGGGGGACGAGAAGGCCCGCAGGGGAATTGGCATGGATGCCGATTCCTTTTCGTCAGGGCAGGAAGCCCTGTCGAAAAGCCCGGCTCCCTCTCACGCCTCGGAGGGCGCCGCCCGGAGAGCACCGAATATGGGGTGCCCTTTCTTTGGGTTACTTTTCTTTGGGCAAGCAAAGAAAAGTGACTCGGCCGCCGGCAGGCGGACGAAACGCCCGCCGCGCAGGCGAGCAACCTGACGGCAACGCATAAATGAAAACCGAAGTCACTGGATGACCAGCTTCGCTGTTGCAAAACGCCTCCAGCTTTAGCTGGAATGACGAGCGTTGGAGATTGCGAGGGGCGAGTATTTGGAGACTGAGTCGCTGATTCAGCTAGCCCAGATCGGCGATAAACAAATCAGCGAATAAACAACCGACTCAGTGCGCGCGCTGCTCAGAGAACGAATAAACCTGATCCGCCCACTGCGTAGCCTCAAAATACGCCCCCGCCATCTTGCGAATACTCTGCGGCGGCAACTGATTAGCACGCATGTCCCCCGACTCCCAGGCATAAATCTGCCCAAGAATCGGCGCAAACGGACCACGCTCCTCCACCAGCGCCTCGCGAATCTCCGGCGCCAGCGGCAGATGGCTCAACACGAATTCCATCGGTGCGCACAACAACGTATCGAGCAGCGAAAGCAGACCGGCCATGAACGCCATATCCTGCTGCTCGGTCGACATACCCTGCGCCAACTTCTCGCACATATGCGCGCGAATCAGCGCAGCGCGCAGAAGTTCCGGCGGACGATCGTCCATGCCGCTCAGCGTCATTGTGTGAATCCAGTTGCGCATGCGCGCAAGACCGAAAAAGATCGCGGCCTGCTGGATGGATTTGAGCTGACGAGGAAGTGCGAAGTAGGCGGAGTTCACACAACCGAGCAATTTGTAACTCAGCACCGCATCGTCGCGAATGATTTCACCCAGCTCCACCGGGCCTGCGCTGCTTTCCTGCAAGGCTTTCATCAAACGCAACAGGCTCAGGCGGTTGGGCGTAAGCACCGGTACTTCGATCTGCTGCGGTACCAGCAGATAACGCCCCTGAATCGCCTGGAACGGCAGGTTCTTGCAACGCGCGTACGTAAGGTGATCGTCGACGTTGCCGGCAATAACGCTCAGGCCGCGGTCGTAGAGTTGATTGCAACGGCTTTCCAGCGTTGCGGCATCCAGTGTCTTGGCGTCGATGCGCACATAGCGCGCAAGACGCAACAGCGGTTCGAGCGGGCCATGCGGTTCGCTCGATGCCGGATCGATCGATCCCAGATCCAGCATCATCGGGCAGTTGCGCAACGCCAGTTGCTGAAGGCGCTGCACGAGTGCGACGTCGCGAACCTGGAACGGGTCCATGATCACGCCAAGACGCGGCGTGTGCGCAAGGATATCGGTCTGCTCAAGCAGCAAAGAACGCGACAGGCGCATGAACGCGCGATTGCCGCGAACCAGACGCGTGATCGCACCATCGGTAATACCGGAAACAATGCCGCCGAGCAGCGTGGTGTCGGCATCGGTACCCGCGCCCTGGCGATAGAACACCAGTTCGTAGGCGAAAAGTTCTTCGTCGCGATCCAGCATCGGGCTGCGCACGACCGGCAGCAGCATGTCGCTCAGCGTCGTCGGTGCATTCAAAGGAGCGGTAGTCGTCGCGGGTGCTGTCATCGTCATGGACCGGTTCCGTGCGGGTCTTGCGTTACCGTGTGCGGGAAAGCGCACCCACGCACGAGGGGATTGCGATACAGACTTTTAAACTTGTGCCAGCGGAACCGAGCGATGTGTACTGTGAACCGCACCGTTTTGACCGTACGTACCGACTTGCGAATCGTTGCCCGTCAGCACGGATAGCGCGCGTCGCACTTGCGTCAATCGGTGATTGACCAGAGCGCCATTGCGCTGATTCTTGTCGCGGCAAACGGCGAGTGACTTGAGTAGATCGCGCCAGATGGAATCGGTTTGCTGCGCCGCTTCACTGCTCGTGTTGCTCAAATGCAACCGTTCGACGTCCAACTGCTCGAGCCTGCGCAACAACATCTGCTTGGCCTCGCCCGAACGATTGAGCGCTTTGGCGTCGGCGCATTCGAGTGCTTCGCGCTCTTCGTCCAGGATGTTGATGAGCTGCGTGGCAGTCGCGCTCATTTCATCCAGGACAGTGCGCAAAGCGGCACCGAGTTCGGCCTGCAGATTCGGACTCATGTCATCACGTGCCGCTGATCTGGCTTTCCATGGAGGTCAGTTTGTCGGCAATGGCGTTAGGGTCCACCTTGTAGGTGCCCGCAGCCAGCGACTGCTTGATAGCTTCGACCTTGGCAGTGTCGACCGGGCTGTCCGCGCTGCTGGCTTGCTGCAGGGCGCGGGCGGAATCGGTCAACTTCACGCTGTCGTTGGACTGCGTGGCAGCCGTGTTCGACGCAGACGTGGTTGCGTTGGTCTGATTGGCGTTGCTGTCCGCGTTCGTTGTGGCGAGCGGAAGCTGCGGCAATCCATTTGGCGAAATTGTGTTGTTCATAGTGCTTAGGATTCCCGTGTGCGGATGAGTCCTGAAAGGGATATCGGCTTTCCTGGAGGAAACTTTAGTGCCGACGATCACATTCTGTACGTTTCGTGGAAAGTGTTAAGGGAGGGCCTGAACCTCGCCGGCTCCCAGCACTATGCCATTGATTATCTTGCCTGAAGTGTCGTTGCGGACACGCAGGTGCGAACCGGTATCCCCGCCGTCCAGGGCCATGGCGGCGGTGCGGACCTCGATGCCATCCACCTGGGCGATCAATGCGACCTCCTCGCCGGAGTGGACGGTTTCCCGCCCGGTCAGGTCGCCCGGTTCCAGCACCACCCCTGCGATTAGCGGATGGGCCACGGCGTGGCCGGTGATCTGGTCGACGCTTTCCACATAGCCGTAACCCATGCGCGTAATGTCGCGCTCTTCGACGTGCACATCGGCCGGGCCGATCATGTCGCCGCGTGCCAGCGGCCGGCTGGTAACCAGCACCTGACGGAACACCTGCATCTGCACCGGAACCTGGATCGACCAACCGGGTGCGCCGGTGCAACTGACTGCCACCGCGACACGCGAGGGTGTTCCCTGGCGATTCGGCAAGTGCGTTTGCAAAGGTTTCGAACATGCAGCGAGCCGAAGACGCTCGCTGAGTTTCGTCGGCACGATCACCACCCGGCTTCCCGCATCGGAATATTGCGCACGCACTGCCTGTTCGGCAGCAGCGCGCAATTGATCCGGCGTGGTGCTGTCTGCCGCAAACGCGCTCGTGGCCGACGCCACGAGTGCCAATAGCAGGGCGGTGGTCGTCACACGATTCATGGCAAGTCGTCGGCGAGCATCGCTGCGAGTTGGTTGTTGATGGTTTCGCGCTCGCTTTCCAGCTTGCCGGACAACTGGGTTGCCAGATCGAATTCGCCGTTGTTGAGCAATTCGACAAAGGCGCTGCCGTGTTCCTGCAAACGCGCCGCCGATTCGCGCAACGGCGTCGATGAAGGATGATTGATGTGACGCGCGATCAGGCGATCGAGGCTGCGTTGCAGCACATCTGTATCGAACCAGCGCCGATCGAGTGCGGTCGGTTCCTGCAAGGCCAGTTCGATGCTTTGGCGAAGGCCCAGCACCGATTCGCGTACCGTAAGGCTCAGGCTCGCAATATCGTTACCGCTTTCGCCTTCCAGCCAGCTCAGGCACAAGCGATGCGCCAAGGCAGCAGCGCGCCCCAGTGCTTCGCCGTGGCGGCGTGCTTCGTAAGCGCGGCGTTGCAATGCGCCGAGCGTTGCCTTCATCGTTGTCGCGCGAACGTGCAAACCATCCTGCGATTCGCGCAGGGAGCGCAGACGATCGCTGGCGTTCTGCAACGCTTCGCCACCTTGCTGCATGGTGCGTTCGGTATCGCCGATACCGGTTTGCGCACGTTCCAGACGCTGCAAGCCTTGCTGCACGTTACCGCTCATGTGCAGCGAGAAGGCACCGATGGCGCTGGTGACGGTTTCAATTTCCGCCGTGGCTTGCGTGGTTTTCTCGGCGAGCTGCTTCACTTCGTCCGCCACCACCGCAAAACCGCGGCCTGCTTCGCCCGCGCGCGCCGCTTCGATCGCAGCGTTTAAGGCGACAAGATTAGTTTGATGCGCAATGTCCTGCACGCTGGTCGTCAGTGCGCGGATCTGCGCAATCTGTTCGGTCAGCTGACTCTGATTCTGATGCATGGACGACAGCGCGCTGCGCAACAGACGCAGCTGGCCATTCAGTTCGCTCACGCTGGCGGCGCTCTGGGTGCCGGCCTTGGTCGCCTGGTCGATTCCGCCTTGCGCCTGCTGCAGGATTGTCGACATCCCGGCGCTGTTGTCCGTCAACTGGCCGACACCGTCGCGGCTCTCGCCAATCGATTGTTCCAGCCCGCTTTGTTCACGATGAAGCGCCTGCGCATGCGTCAGCACCAGGCTTTGCTGTTCCAGCGACTGCATGGCAACGGCCGCGGGCGCACGGGGCTCCAGGCGTGCGAGCAGGGGCGCCAACAGCTTGGCGACCTCCGGATACCGGCGGCTCAGCGAAGCCAACTCGGCGTTGTTCCCGGCGAGGGCGGCTTGGGTCAAGGCGGCCACGTGCTGGCTGCGGATCAGACTCATAGGCGAAGCGGTTCCATTCGTTGATTCCCTGAAATCGTCGGGAAGCGTCGGAACTTGAGGAAGCAAGGCGTGTGCCATGGTCTGTCGAGCTCCACCACGCTGCACCGTCATTCCAGCTTTCGCTGGAATGACGAGCACAAAAGGCGGATACCTCAAGTCATGGGGTAGGACGCCGATACTGAAAGAACGATTGTCAGGCACGAGGACCCTCATGACAGGCACGGCATTACTGGACAGCGTGGAAAGCCACACACGGCTGGCCGGCCATAACCGTGTTGCCATGCTCCTGTTCCGGCTGGGCGAAAAGCAACTCTTCGGCATCAACGTCTTCAAGGTGCGCGAAGTCCTGCGCAAGCCGCCGCTGGAGCGGCTTCCCGGCATGCACGACCTGATGGCCGGCAGCTTCGATTACCGCGGCAAAACCATTCCGGTCATCGATCTGGCTGCCGCGATGGGTTATCCGCCGCAAGCCAACGCCGATTCGGCCCACCTGCTGGTAACCGAATTCAGCTGCTCGGTGCAGGGTTTCCTGGTCGCCGATTTCCAGCGCATCGCCCACTTCACGGGTGAGACGCTGGAGGCGCCGTCCAGCGCATTGGGCTTCGGCGGTCGCGTCAGCGCCGTCAGCCGTATCGACGGTCAGCTGATGGCGGTGGTCGATGTGGAACAGATCCTCGCCAATATCGAAGGCAGCGCCAAAGAAGTCTCCCACCATATTCAGCAACAGGCCGAACACCAGCATCTATCGCTCATGCGCGTGATGGTGGTGGACGATTCGGTCATCGCGCGCCAGCGCATCACGGGCCTGTTCGAGCAGATGCAGGTGGAATGCGTCGTCTGCCAGGACGGCCGCGAAGCGCTGGAAAAGCTCCAGAACATGCTCGAGACCGGCGAACAGATGGTCTCGCTGGTGGTATCGGATATCGAAATGCCGCGTATGGACGGCTATGCGTTGACGCGCGCGATCCGCGAAACGCCTGCGCTGCGCAAGCTCAAGGTGCTGTTGCACAGCTCTTTAAGTGGTGTGTTCAACGAAGCCCTGGTACGCGACGTCGGCGCGGATCGCTTCATCGCGAAATTTCAGCCCGATCTTTTGGCGAAAACGGTGATGGAGTTGATGGCGCCGTCAACAAATTGACGGGCGATTCGGCGGCATACCGCCGTCGGGAATCCGTCCTTGCCGCGTCGGTATAACGTCGCGGCAAACCACGCTGCACGCGCATGTGCGGCGTCAAATGGCCCTGCCATGCGGTTTTCATCGCGTGGCATACAACTTGCTCATGACCCACTGCAAGCATTCAACGTTGCGGGGAATTCATCATGGGTATCGGCATCATTGGTTCAGCACTTGAGGATGTTTTCGGACTGAGCAGCAAGGCTCTCGGCCTTTGGCAGCAGCGTTCGGAAACCATCGCGTCCAACATCGCCAACGCAGACACGCCCAACTATAAGGCGCGTGATGTCGATTTTCGCGATGCCCTGCAGAAGGCGAGTGGCGAGTCGTCCGATCTCCAACTCGCGGCACCCAGCGAAGGACAGATCGATTCCAGCACCACCACGTCGACCGACGATCTGAAGTATCGCGTGCCGACGCAGCCCAGCATGGACGGCAACACCGTCGATGCACAAGCCGAGCAATCCGCATTCGCCAGCAACATGGTGCATTACCAGGCGAGCTTGAGCTTCATCAATAGTTCGATTCAGACGCTGCGCCTGGCCATCAACGGCGGAGGGCAAAGCTGATGTCATTGATGAAGATCTTCGACACGGCCGGTTCGGGCATGTCCGCCGAATCGATGCGGCTCAATACCGTCGCCAGCAATCTGGCCAACGCCGACAGCGTCAGCAGCAGTCCCGACGCCGCATACAAGGCGAAGGAACTGATGTTCGCGCCGACGCAGGATAACGACGGCGGTTTCGGCACGCAGAACACGAACAGCGTGAACAACGGCGTGCGCATGGTTGGCGTGACGGAAAGTCAGTCGCCGGTGGAGTCGCATTACGAGCCGGGTAATCCCATGGCGGACGAGAACGGCTACGTCTACGGCAGCAACGTCAATCCGATCGATGAGCTGGTGAACATGATTTCCGCATCACGTTCGTATCAGAACAACGTCGAAGTCATGAACACCACCAAGCAGTTGATGATCAAGACCATCGATCTTGGCAGCTAATCCGGAGTCTTTTTATGTCAGCAGTGGGTAGCAGCACCAGCAGTCCTTCCACCACCGGGCTCAGCCTGACCGGCAGCACGGTCACCAGCGCACCCTCGTCGGGTGCGACCATGACCCAGTCGGATTTCTTGCAACTGCTCACCACGCAGCTGCAGGACCAGGACCCGACGCAACCGATGGACAACTCGCAGATGGCCGCGGAACTCGCACAGTTCGCGACCTTGTCGACCGATCAGAACATCGACAGCACGCTCAATACCATGAGCAGCAACATGACCAGCAACGCGCAGACGTCGCAGGTACTCAGCGCTTCAAACCTGGTTGGCAAGCAAGTGCTGGTGCCCTCGAGCACGCTCGATTACACCGGCAGTGCGGTGAATGGCGCCGTCAATGTTTCCACGGCAGGCGATGTCGTAGTCAACATCACCGACAGCAGCGGCAACCTCGTCAACTCTATCGATCTGGGCGACCAGCAACAGGGCTTGGCGCAATTCAGCTGGAACGGCACGGACAGCAACGGCAACGCAGTCGCCAACGGCGTTTACAACATTTCGGCCAACAACGGTGGCGGCAGCGCCGCGTTGAACACCTATGCCTCCGGTGCAGTGACGGGTGTGGGCTATGGCGGCACCAGCACCGGTACCTATGTGCAAGTGGCGGGCGTCGGCGGCGTGCCGCTGAGTCAAGTGGCACAGATCAACTGACGTCGGCGACATCGACCGACATCGCACTACTGAGGAATAAAGCATGGCTCTCAATCAAGCACTCAGCGGCATTAATGCAGCCGAAGACCAACTGAACGTCATTTCCAACAACATCGCCAACGCAGGCACGGTCGGCTTCAAGGGATCGACCGCGCAGTTTGCCGAAGTGTATGCCGTCACCGGCCTCAACCTCAGCTCATCGACCGTCGGTAGCGGTGCCGAGCTGACGGACGTCGAGCAGCAGTTCACACAGGGCGACCTGGAAACCACCAACGGCAGCTTGGACATGGCGGTCAGCGGTAACGGCTTCTTCGTCGTCAACAATGGCAGCGGCAATCAGTACACCCGCGACGGCGCGTTCCAGGAAAACGCCGATGGCTTCGTGACAACCGCCAGCGGCGCGTTTTTGCAGGTCTATCCGCCGACGACGGCGGGTGGCTTCAATACCAGCACGCTCACCAATCTGCAGCTCAACACGGCACAGAGCGCCGCGACGCCGACCAGCACGATCACCGCTAGCTCGAATCTTGATGCCGAGGACACGGTGCCAGCCGATCCGTTCAGCACCACCGATACGAACAGCTACAACAACGCATCCACGTTCAGCGTCTACGACTCGCAGGGCGGTACGCATAGCGCCACGGTTTACTACGTCAAGACCGGCAACAACACCTGGAACGCCAATCTCTATATCGATGGCAACAGCGCCGGCACGGCTGCGATGACGTTCAACAGCGCCGGTGCGCTGGTGACGCCGGCCAATGGCAATCTCAGCTTCACGCCGACGCAGCCCACCAACGGCGCCACGTTCCCGACCACCATGACGATGAACGTGTCCAACACCACACAGTTCGGCACGGCGTATGCGCCGGGCGCGTTCAATCAGAACGGCTTCGCCGCGGGCGTGCTGCAGAACGTGGAGATCGGTACGGATGGCATCGTCACGGCGATCTATTCCAACAACCAGACCACGCAGCTCGGCCAGATTGCCGTCGCCAACTTTTCCAACCAGCAGGGTTTGCAGCAGGTCGGCAACAACAACTGGGTCGCGACGCAGTCCTCGGGTACGGCGGTGTTGGGCACGGCCAGCACGGGTCAATTTGGCGATATCGAACAAGGCCAGCTGGAAACCTCCAATACGTCCGACACCACCGCGCAGCTGGTGAACATGATCCAGGCACAGCAGGACTACGAAGCCAATTCGCAGATGCTGGGCACGGTCAGCTCGCTCGACCAGTCGCTGTTCTCCGCGGTCGATCGCAGCTGATAAGCCATGGACCGTTCCGTCTACATCGCCATGACCGGTGCCACGCAGACGATGCGTGCGCAGGATGCCGTCAGCCACAACCTGGCCAACGCATCCACGGTCGGTTTCAAAAGCGAGCTCAGCGCTTTTCAGAGCGTGCCCGTGCTCGGTCCCGGTGCGAACACACGCATCAATGCCGTTGCACAGGGTATCGGGCAAGACGAAACGCAAGGCGCGATCCAGCACACCGGCAGTCCGCTGGATGTCGCGGTGAACGGTCCGGGCTGGATTGCCGTGCAGGCAGCTGACGGTAGCGAAGCGTACACGCGCGCCGGCAATCTGCAGATCGATGCGGACGGCAATCTGCTCGATTCGCGCGGCAATCCGGTAATGGGCGATGGCGGTCCGATCACCATTCCCCAGAGCTCGCAAATCAGCATCGGTAAAGACGGCACGATTTCCACGGTGCCGATGGGTCAAGGTCCCGACACGATTGCAGCCGTCGGACAACTCAAGCTGGTCAATCCCGATCCCACGCAGATGTCCGAGGGATCGGATGGCCTGATGCACATGAACGACGGTAGCACTGCAGACGCCGACAGCACCGTAACGGTGACATCGGGTGCGGTGGAAGCGAGCAACGTCAATCCATCGTCCGAACTGGTGAAGATGATTTCGCTGTCTCGCCAATACGAAATGCAGGTGCGTTCGATCAAGACCGCCGAAGACGATGCCGACGACAGCGCCAAACTTCTGCAGACCACCAGCTAACGCGTCAACGAACGGAGCCAAGCCATGTTTTCTTCACTTTGGATTGCCAAGACCGGCCTCGATGCGCAGCAGACGCAGATGGACGTGATCTCCAACAACCTTGCCAACGCCAGTACCACCGGCTTCAAGGCATCGCGTGCGTCGTTCCAGGATCTGATGTACCAGAACGAAGGCCAGCCCGGCAGCCAGACCACCGAGCAGACCCAGTCGCCATCGGGCCTGTTGCTCGGCACCGGTGTAAAAGTCGTCGGCAGCGAAAAATTGTTTACGCAAGGCGCGGTCACTCAGACTGGCAACTCGCTCGATCTTGCCGTGAACGGCAACGGTTTTCTGCAGGTAAGCCTTCCCGACGGCACCGTGGCGTACACACGCGATGGTTCGCTGCACGAAGACTCCACTGGACAGCTTGTAACGGCGGATGGCTATCCGCTTGTTCCATCCATCACGCTGCCTGCGAACGTCAACAGCGTCACCATCGGTACCGATGGCACCGTCAGCGTTACCAGCAATGGCTCAACCACGCCCACGACCGTCGGCACGATGCAGCTGGCCAACTTCATCAATCCGGCCGGTCTGCAGGCAATGGGCCAGAACCTTTATCTCGAAACCGAATCCAGTGGTGCTGCACAGACCGGACAGCCCGGTATCAACGGCATGGGCACCATTGCGCAAGGCTCGCTTGAATCGTCCAACACCAATACGGTGGAAGAGATGGTCAACATGATCGAAGCCCAGCGAACCTATGAAATGAACTCCAAGTCGATCAGTGCCGTCGACGACATGTTGCAGTTCGTCATTAACAAGACTTGAGTAGTACTGTCATGGCTAAATCAACGCTGTACCTACGTGTTGCAAGCGTGTCGCTGATAGTTGCGGTGCTTGCAGGTTGCGGCAGCATCAACGCGCGTCAGAAGCAGGAAGACGCCGAGTGGGCCGCGACCGCGCCGGTCGAGCAGCAGAAAGCACCGCCGCCGGATGGGTCGATCTATCACGACATGCAGAATCTGGAGCTGTTCAACGATCCGCGCGCGCACCGTGTCGGCGACATTCTGACCATTAACCTGGTCGAAGCGATGCAGGCGAGCAAAAAATCTGAAACCACGACTGCGAAGACCGACAAGAACACGCTCAACGCGCCGGAACTGTTTGGTCACACGCTTAGCGTAAAAGGCGGCAACACCGCCGACTCCAATTTGAATTCCGCCAACAGCTTCGATGGCGCGGGCAGCAGCACGCAGAGCAATGCGCTGACCGGCGAGTTCACCGTAACGGTGGCGCAGCGCCTTTCCAACGGCAACCTGATGGTGCGTGGTGAGAAGTGGCTGACCATCAATCAGGGCCAGGAGTTGATTCGTCTTTCCGGCATCGTGCGTCCTGAAGATATCGAGCAGGACAATTCTGTCGATTCCACTCGCGTGGCCGATGCGCGCATCACGTACACCGGCCGCGGCGTACTCAACAGTGCCAATCAGCAAGGCTGGCTGGCCCGGTTCTTCAACTCCAAGTGGATGCCGTACTGATGAGCACCCACGCACACCGTACACCTCCATACCGTCATTCCAGCGAAAGCTGGGGCCGCAATGTTCCCGCTCGTCATTCCAGCGAAAGCTGGAATCCACCGTCTTTGCTTTGTGACGTAGCGCGACAGTCTCTGGATTCCAGCCTTCGCTGGAATGACGGTGAGGTAAGGATGGACGGTGAGGAACGGATGTCGGTATTGGAAAAATACGAGGTGCAGTCATGAATAAGTCTGCGCGTAGACACATCAGCATCACGGCCATTATCGCGTTGGTTGTAGCACTCTGCGGTCTCGCCCCCAACACCGCACGCGCCGACAAAATCCGCGACCTCGTGCAAGTAGCCGGCGTGCGCAGCAATCAGCTCGTCGGCTACGGCCTGGTCGTCGGTCTCGACGGCACGGGCGACCAAACCACGCAGGCACCGTTCACCACGCAAAGCCTGGAGAACATGCTCAAGCAGTTCGGCGTGTCGTTGCCGACCACCGGCACCGCGCCGCAGCTGAAAGACGTGGCTGCCGTGACCATCACGGCAAGTCTGCCGCCTTTTGCCAAACCCGGACAGGCTATCGACGTGACCGTGGCATCCATCGGTAACGCCAAGAGCTTGCGCGGTGGCGAGTTGTTGATGACGCCATTGCGCGGTGCAGACGGCAACGTGTATGCCGTTGCGCAAGGCAGTGTCGTGGTCGGCGGTGTCAGTGCATCGGGCAAAAGCGGCTCAAGCGTGCAGATCAACATCTCCGCCAGCGGCCGCATTCCCAATGGCGCCTCGGTGGAACGCGCGGTGGCATCGTCGTTCTCCAATCCGGGCGACCTGGTGTTGAATCTCAACAGCGCCGATTACACCACCGCCAGCCACATTGCCGATGCGATCAATCATCTTTACGGCGCCGGTACCGCGCGTCCGCTGGATGGCGGTTCGGTTTCCGTGCGTGGTCCTTCCGATCCCAGCCAGAAAGTGGCGTGGCTCGGCGCGATCGAATCGATGGATGTCGACCCGGGCGATGCACCCGCGCGCGTAATCGTCAATTCGCGCACGGGCACCGTCGTGATCGGTTCGGATGTGCGCGTAAGCGCTGCTGCCGTGGCGCACGGTTCGATCCAGGTCACCATCAGCGAACAACCGCAAGTCAGCCAGCCTGCACCTTTCAGCAATGGTCAGACGACCGTGGTGCCCAACAGCACCGTATCGATCAACCAGACCGGCGGTCACATGTTCAAGTTCGGTCCCGGCGCGAGTCTGGATTCCATCGTGCGCGCCGTGAATCAGGTGGGTGCGACGCCGACGGATCTGATCTCGATTCTCGAAGCACTGAAGCAAGCCGGTGCTTTGCATGCCGATCTCGTGGTGATCTGACATGGCAGATATCGGTAACGCCGCGGCGCAAAGCTTAAATACCTGGACAGATCTGTCCGGGTTCAGCGCTTTGCGTCATCAGGCCGAGACCGATCAGGGCGGCACATTGCCTGCCGTCGCCAAACAGTTCGAAGCGATGTTCACGCAAATGCTTTTGAAATCGATGCGCGATGCCAACTTCGGCGATCCGCTGTTCGAAAGTCAGGCGGGCGATGAATGGCAAGACATGTACGACCAGCAGCTTTCGCTCAATCTCTCGCAACACGGTAAAGGCTTAGGTATTGCCGAGCTGCTGGTTCATCAGCTCGGCGGTCATAACAGCGGCAATGGTGGCGATGGCAAGACCGCCGGCGTCGACCCAAGCACGACGGGTCTCGTCGATGGCTGGAAACAGCGTCTCTACCGCATCGCCGACGACGCACGCTCGGCCGGCCGCGCGGCGATGGCATCGATTCCCGCCGACGCCGAAGCCTTCGTGCGCGAACTCGCGCCGCAGGCGAGCGTCGTGGCGAAGGAACTTGGGCTGTCGTTACGTACCGTGCTGGCGCAGGCCGCACTGGAAACGCAATGGGGCAAGCACATGCCCACGCATTCGGACGGTTCCAGCAGCTTCAATCTATTTGGTATCAAGGCCGGTGGCAGCTGGGGCGGCTCGCGCGTGAACGTGCCCACGGTGGAATACGAAGGCGGGATCGCCGTGCGCAAACAGGCGCAGTTCCGCTCCTACAAATCCACCGCCGATTCCCTGGCCGACTACGCCGACCTGATCGGCAAGGACCCCCGTTACTCCCGCGCCATTGGCCGTGGCGACGACGTGCTGGGCTACGCCAAGGCTTTGATCGACGGCGGTTACGCCACCGACCCGGACTACGCGGGCAAGGTAGCGGCCATCGCCAACAGCTCCGTGATGCGCGACGCCCTGGATGCGCTTAAGAAAACCAGTTTCCTGCCGACACCGTGAGCGTACCCATGAGGATCGTGCGCACTCGGCTTTGCTATTGAGGATTGCTCCATGTCCAGCTTGCTCAACATAGGCATTTCCGGATTGAATGCCGCCCAGGTTGCGCTGGCCACGGTCAGCAACAACATCGCCAATGCCAGCACCAGCGGCTACAGCGAAGAACGCGTCGACCAGGTCGAAACCATCGGCGGCGAGAGCAATAGCCAGTACACCATCGGCAGCGGCGTCGACGTGGTCGGCGTGCAGCGCGCCTATAGCCAATACCTGACGACCGCCCTGTGGAGCAGCAACAGCAGTCTGCAGGCCGCCACCACCTCGAGCGAACTCACCAGCACGCTCAACAGCGCGTTCAGCGGCAGCGGCGATCTGCAGACCGCGCTCGACAATTTATACAGTGGCTTCAGCAGCGTCGCCAATTCACCCGGTTCCTCTTCGGTGCGGCAATCGGTGTTGGGCGATGCTTCTTCGCTCACCAGTGTCTACAACACACTCGGGCAACAGCTCAGCCAGCAGTCGACGCAGGTCAACCAGCAGATTGGCGGTACCGTCACCAGCATCAACGGTCTTACCTCGCAGATCGCCACGTTGAACCAGCAGATCCTGGCGGCGGGCAGCAATAGCAATCCCAACAGTCTGCTCGATCAGCGCGACCAACTTATTCAGCAGCTGTCCGGATTCACCGGTATTTCCACGGCGACCGACAGCAACGGTTCGATCAGCGTGTACACGAACTCGGGCGATACCCTAGTTAGTGGCGCACAGTCGTATGCATTGTCGTCGGGTCCCAATCAATACGATCCAAGCAGCACCGATGTCTTCGACTCCTCCGGCAACGACATCACCTCGCAGTTGTCGGGAGGAAGCCTGGGCGCGTTGGTCAGCTATCGCAATACCGTGTTGGAGCCTGCGCAGAACGCGCTAGGTCAATCGGCGATCGCGCTGGCGTCCAGCGTCAATGCACAGCAGGCCGATGGTCTGAATCTCAATGGCCAACAAGGTCAAGCGATTTTCAGCGTCGGCTCGCCGGACGTGCTGCCTTCCAGCAGCAATGCCGGTAACGCGAGCGTTAGCGCCTCCATCAGCAATGTCTCGCAGCTCACCACGTCCGATTACATCCTGCGTTACACCGGCTCGGGCACGGGCACCAACGGCTGGAGCCTGAGCACCACCAGCGGACAAAACGTGGCGTTGACCGCCAACTCCGATGGCACGTTGTCAGCCGACGGCCTGACCTTCAGCGTGTCGGGCACTGCGCAGACCGGCGACAGCTACGAGATCGAACCGACGCGTAACGCCGCAACGTCGTTAACGGTAAGCATGACCGATCCCAATGGCATCGCTGCCGCCGCCGCACTGACCGCAACCGCGGCGACTGCCAACACAGGTACCGCGAAGGTCGGTTCGGTAAGCGTTACCAACTCGAGCAACGCCAACCTGCTATCCGGCGCGACCGTCACCTTCGGTGCAGGCGGCGCCTACACGATTACCGACGGCGCTGGAAACACCACTACCGGCACCTATACCTCCGGCCAACCGATCACCGCCGATGGCTGGAGCCTTAACTTAAGCGGCACGCCTGCCAGCGGCGATAGCTTTACGGTTGCCGCCAACACCAATGGCCTCAACGACAACAGCAATGCGTTGGCATTGGCTGGCCTCGCCGACACCGGCGTGTTGGACGGCGGCAAAACCTCGGTGGTGAGCAGCTACAGCAACCTCACCACGCAAGTGGGCGACGCCGGCAACCAGGCCAACGCCGAACTCACGACGCAAACCAATTTGTACAACGAGGCCGCGGGCAATCAGCAGAGCCTCGCTGGCGTGAATCTCAACACCGAGGCGGCCAGCCTCGTGCAATACCAGCAGGCCTATCAGGCCTCGGCTCAGGTGATCTCGACGGCACAGCAGTTGTTCAGCAGCCTGATCACGGCGATAGAGGATGGCGCATAGTCATGATCAGCATCTCCACCAGTTGGATGTATCAGCAACAAGTCAGCACCATGCTCAGTCAGCAGGATGCGCTGTCGCAGACCGAGAACGAGGTGAGCACCGGCAATGCCATCAATGTGCCATCGGACAACCCGATCGGCGCTGCGCAGATCGTGGGTCTGAACCACATCCTGGCCGAGAACACCGAGTACACCAACAACATCACGGGCGCCAACACGCGCCTGTCCACGGAATCGAGCACGCTCAGCAGCGTCAGCAACCTGCTCAACAGCGTGAACGATCTGGGTTTGAGTTCGATCAACGGTGCGCTGTCCTCCAGCGATCTGAGCAACATCGCCACCGAGCTCACGCAATATCGCAACCAGCTGGTGCAGCTATCCAACACCACCGACGCCAACGGCAACGCCTTGTTCGCCGGTACCAGCACCACCACCACGCCCTTTGTGATGAACAGCAGCACCGGCCAGGTGAGTTACGCCGGTAACGATCAACAATCGTTTGTCTCTATCGGTCAGGGCCTGCAGGTGGCCAATGGCGATTCCGGCAGTTCGCTTTTCATGACACTGCCGGCTGGCAACGGCACGTTTGTCGCCAGCGCCGGCGCCAGCAACACGGGAACGTTGGTCGTCGGCGCCAACAGCGTGACGGATACCGCTGCGTACCAGGCTGCGACGGCATCCGGCCCATTGAACGACACGATTACCTTCGGCGCCAACGGCACTTACAGCGTGACCGATGCCGCCGGCAATCCAGTCACCGACAGCAGCGGCAATCCGATCACCGGCACGTACACCGCTGGCGGCAGCATCAGCTTCGACGGCATGTCCCTCGCCATGAGCGGCACGCCTGCCGCGGGCGATACGGTCAATGTCCAATCCGACACGGCATCGAATACACAAGACGTATTCACCACGCTCAACAACATGATCAACGCGCTGCAAAGCGGCCAAACCGGTGCAGCGCTCACCAACACCATGAACCAGCAGCTCGAATCGCTCGGCCAGGCGATGAGCAGTGTATCCAGCACGACAGTAGCCGTCGGCAGCCGCCTGGACACGTTGCAACAACAGCAGAGCAATTATTCCGATTTGAGCGTGACGTATCAAAGCGCGTTGGCCGACGTGCAAAACGTCAACATGGCGACCGCTATCAGTAACCTGTCGTTGCAATCGACGGCGTTGCAGGCATCGCAGCAAGTGTTTGCGAAAGTGCAGGGCACCAGCCTGTTCAATTACCTGCAGGGCTGACGAATAACACACACGCATAGATAAAGATAAGAAGGCCAACCATGCTTCGCCAAATCGTCAAAGACTACGAGGTGATCGATCCGATCATCGGTTCCAAGCTGCTTCCGGGTGGCGAATCGGCTTCGCCGAAGGAGTTGATCTTTCACATCATGAAAGACAACGCCGCCAACGTCGAAGTCCTCGACATCGGCTTCGGCAAGGGTGGGCTGGGCGACATGCTCAAGGCCAACCCGGCCACTGCACACTGGTCGGTAGACGGCGTGGATGGTTTCGAGGGCAGTTGCAACAACCCGGAAATGTTTGCGCGCAAGATCTACCGCAACGTGTGGTACGGCATGGCGCAAAGCATTCCTTCCGATCGCCTGGCCAAGTACGACATCATCTGTCTGCTGGACGTCATCGAGCACCTCACCGCCGAAACCGCCAAATGGCTGCTGCGCACGCTGCTCTCCAGCATGGGCGAAAATGCCTTTCTGTTCATCAGCACGCCGCTTTGGTTCTACCCGCAACACAGCCAGCAGAGCGGCGATCTGGAAGAACACCTCATCGGCGTGCCCGCTACTTCGATGATGGCGTTGATTCCGATGATGTACGCAGTAAACCACCCGCTGATTGGCGGCTTTGTACTCGGCAAGCGCAGCCTCGAATTCGTCGAATTCTTCCAGCCGACCACCGATAAGAGCTTTTCGTTTCAGCGCGGCGCGTTGCTGGCAAGTGCAATCAATTGCCAAACAGCGCCGGGCAGGTTCACAACGCTCAAGCAATAAGCGAGTGAAACGATGGACAGGGCTTCCTAGACAAGATCGCCCTGTCGTCTAGACATCCGCACTCGATCCGCAATCCAGGGCTCGTTAACTATCCGTCTTCAATCGGTCAACAGGCGATGCAACCATCGTCTGTCGACCCGGTTCGCTACGGAGCACGCTAATGACCCATGCCAAACACGTCGACCAATTGCTGGACTTGCTCTCGGCGCAAGGAAAAGAGGCGTATTTCGGCGAGCCCGTCTCCGTACTCGAACACTGTTTGCAGTGCGCGCATTTCGCCGAGCAGTCCCACGCTGGTCCAGCGATGATAACCGCCGCGTTACTGCACGATATCGGCCATGTTCTGCACGGCTTGCCCGAAGACATCGCGCAACATGGATTGGATGGCGCTCACGAAGATGTTGCAGCGGCCTATCTGGCCAGATGGTTTGGCGAAGACGTCACCGAAACAGTACGCCTGCACGTCTCTGCCAAGCGCTACCTCTGCGCAACCGATCCAACTTATATCGCTCGATTATCACCGTCTTCCATCGAAAGCCTGCACATCCAGGGCGGCCCAATGAGCGACGAAGAAGTCGCAGCATTCGAAGCGCTGCCAAATGCCAGCGTCGCCGTGCAACTCCGTCGCTGGGACGACGAAGCCAAGATTGCGGGATTGCCCGTGCCAGAACTGGCCCACTATCGACCGGTCCTTCTGCAGGCGACTCTAGCGGCAGAGTGAAGAGCGCGGTCGCCTTCGCGCCGTGACAATTCGCTTTTCGCTAAAGAATTCCAACAAAA
>NZ_DATHMR010000007.1:0-10435 GCF_035486915.1 Dyella sp.
ACCGATGGCAACGCCATGTGAATCGGAGATAGCGGCTGGCTGAACCACCCTTTCCGAAAACACTTGCGGCATATGCATGCGGCGGTGTGCCGCGCCCATAATCTGCCTGCAACAATTCACAGGAAATGGACGACACACGGAAGCGCGACCGCCTCGCGCGTTACAGCACGGAGAGAACCATGCGCGTACTCAATGCTGAAGCTTCCTGCTTGCGCAGCCTGAAAATGGCTATGGCTATTTTGCTGCTCGTGTGCACCGGCTTCGCTCAAGCTCAATCGGACGATACGCAAGGCAACGCGGCTAACGACCCGCCCACACGCGTGGCACGACTGTCTTATGAAGCCGGTGATTTGGGCATGATGCCCGCGGGCAGCACGCAATGGACCGCTGCCGACGTCAACCGTCCGCTTACCAACGGCGACAAGCTTTCGAGCGGTCCCGACGCCAAGGCAGAACTGGAACTGGGCGGTGCGGCTTTGCGCATCAACAGTCAAACTGACGTCGGCGTGCTCAATCTCACCGACCAAACGGGTCAATTCGAGCTTACGCAAGGCACGTTGAACATCACGGTGCGCAACATTTATCAGGGCGCCACGTACGAGATCGATACCCCGACGCTGGCGCTGGTCATCAATCAACCCGGCAGCTTCCGGGTGGATGTTCCCACCGACGGTTCGTCGACCACGGTGAATGTGATCGATGGCGAGGGCATGATCTACGGCGAAAACAGCGCACAGCGCGACGTGTACAGCGGACGCAGCTACGTATTCGCCGATTCGTCATTGAGCAATGTCACCGTCAACGAATTGGGCGGTGGTGACGCGTTCGACAATTGGTGCAACGAACGCGATTCGGAATACGCGACCGAAGAAACATCCAGCGCGCAATACGTTTCCGACGACACCGTGGGTGCGCAGGATCTGGCGGCTTACGGCACCTGGGAAGATGACGGCGATTACGGTCCCATCTGGTATCCGGGTGGTGTCGCCGTGGGCTGGGCGCCATATACCTTCGGTCACTGGGTCTGGATTTCGCCGTGGGGCTGGACGTGGGTCGACGGCCTGCCGTGGGGCTTTGCACCGTATCACTATGGCCGCTGGGCGTTCGTCCACGGACATTGGGGTTGGCGCCCCGGTCCGCCGCGCGTGCGCCCGATTTATGCACCAGCGCTGGTGGCGTTCGCTGGCCTGGGACGAGGCGGCCCGGTCGGCTGGTTCCCGCTGGGTCCGCATGACATCTACAACCCGTGGTACCACGCGTCGCGCAACTACTACACAAACGTCAACGCTACCAACATCGGCATCCATCCTGGCTTTACGCAGGACATGCTGTTCAACAACATCCACAGTCAATACGGCTTCTATCAGAGCGGACGCACACCGCCCGGTTTGACCTACGCCAACCGCAATGTACCGCACGCTTTTACGGCGGTATCCGCGCAAGCGTTTGCCAGCGCCAGGAATGTGCACACTAGTCAGATACACGTGACGCCGCAGCAGTTCGCCGCGGCGACGGTGATGACATCCGCTGACGTGCAGCGGCCGACCCCAGCCAGCTTCGGCCAACCTCGTGCCGTGAATACGCGGCCGTTGCCTGCGGCGGGATTCAATCGTCAGGTCGTGGCGGTCGGCGTGCCTGCGGCGCAGGTTGCGGCGACGGCATCGTTCCGTGCAGGTATGCCCGCCTCCAACGTGCGTGTGATGGGGGCTCACCCTGGCGTGGTTGCCAATTCGCCGCGGCTCATCACCGGCGGAAATTACTCGCATACGGCAACGGTGCCTGCAGCAACGCCGACCATCCCGCACCCTGGCAACCTTCCGCAGGTACCACGTTTCGAGTCGGCCCAGCAGGTTCAGCAACCCCCTCAATCTTCGCGGTACGCACCGCCAACACGCACCGAGCCGCAACAAAGCTACGCACAACCGCAAAACGAGGCGCAGCAGCGTTATCAAGCGGCTGAGCGTGCGCATGAATACGTACCTGAGCAGCAGCGACAACAGGAACAGTATCGACCGCAAGACAGTGCTCAACCGCACGACGCCTATCGCGCAGAGCAGCAGCAGGACTATCGTCCGGCACCGTACATGCCCGAGCAGCGATCCGAGCCACGATCACAGCCACAACCGCAGTCCCATCCGCAGAGCGCCCCGCGCTCCGCGCCCGCGCCAGCGCATGGAAATGACAATCAGCACTGATCTCGCCGCACATGCCCGGCCAATCGCCGGGCATGTGCCGTTACAATAGGCGGCATGCAGATCACTCTTAATGGCCAGCCGCGCGATTGCGGACACGGTGCTACTGTCACCCAGTTGCTTCTGGATTCCGGTTACGCCGGCCGCCGCGTCGCGGTGGAGATCAACCACGAAATCGTGCCGCGCAGCCGTCACGACGACCACCAACTGCGCGATGGCGATCGCGTCGAGATCGTTCACGCCATCGGCGGCGGTTGATTCGCTGCACTGTCTTTAATCCCCGCGCCCCGCGCTTTGCACGTCGACTATCCCCATGAATATCAAGACGATCGACAGCACCGACTCCCTCATCATCGCCGGCAAGAGCTACGGTTCGCGCTTGATCACGGGCACCGGCAAATACAAGGATCTGGACGAAACGCGTCGCGCGACGCTCGCTGCCGGTGCCGAAATGGTCACCCTGGCGATCCGCCGCGTGAACATCGGCCAGGATCCGAATGCGCCGAACTTGCTCGATGCACTGCCGCCGAGCGAATTCACGCTGCTGCCTAACACGGCCGGTTGCTACAACGCGGCCGACGCGGTGCGCACATGCAAGCTTGCGCGTGAGCTGCTGGACGGACACAAACTCGTAAAGCTCGAAGTGCTTGGCGACCAGCGCACGTTGTATCCGGACGTGATCGAAACGCTTAAAGCCGCCGAACAGCTGGTCGCCGAGGGTTTCGACGTGATGGTCTACACCTCCGACGATCCGATCCTTGCCCGCAAACTGGAAGAGATCGGCTGCGTGGCCGTAATGCCGCTTGCAGCGCCGATCGGCTCTGGCCTTGGCGTTCAGAACCGATACAACCTGCTGGAAATCGTCGAGAACGCAAAGGTGCCTATCATCGTCGACGCTGGCGTGGGTACGGCTTCGGATGCGGCCATTGCGATGGAACTGGGCTGCGATGGCGTGCTGATGAATACGGCGATTGCCAGCGCAAAAGATCCCTTGCTGATGGCGCACGCGATGAAGCTCGCTATCGAAGCGGGCCGCGCTGCGTTCCGCGCAGGGCGCATTCCCCGCAAGCGCTTCGCCTCCGCATCCAGCCCGATCGATGGCACCATCGGCTGATGAGCGATCGCGCCGGCCACGACGCGCCCGAATACATGCGCCGCATCCGCAGCTTCGTGCTGCGGGAAGGCCGCATGACGCCTGCCCAGCAACGCGCGTTCGAAACACATTGGGAACGTTTCGGCATCGATTACACTGGCACTGCGCAAGATTTCCACACACGCTTCGACCGACTGGCGCCGCTGGTCATGGAGATCGGCTTCGGCAACGGCGAAGCGCTTGCATGGGCCAGTGAGCACGACCTGCTTCGCGATTACCTCGGCGTGGAAGTGCACGGCCCCGGTGTGGGTCGGCTGATGAATGCGCTAGCGTCGCGCGATGCCACCAACGTGCGCATCTACAAGCACGACGCGGTAGAAGTGCTGGAGAAGGAAATCGCGCCGGAAACGCTGGCTGAAGCGCGTATCTGGTTTCCTGATCCCTGGCACAAGAAGCGCCACAACAAGCGGCGCATCATCCAGCCCGAATTCGTGGCCCTGCTGGCAACACGCATGGTGTCCGGCGGCTTGCTGCATCTGGCGACCGATTGGGAGCCGTACGCGCAGCACATGTTGGAAGTGATGGAAGCCGCTCCCGCCTGGCGTAATGCGGCGGGGCCGGGCCAATACGCTGAAAAGCCCGATTGGCGCATCGAAACCCATTTCGAGCGGCGTGGCCTGAAGCTTGGCCATGGCGTGTGGGACCTGCTTTACCGCAAACGCTGAATCCAGCGGCCGATCATATCTCCTCCCCCTGACTGCAGGAGAAGGTTGGATGAGGGGCACACACACGCGCCTCGACGCAAGACTGAGCAATCCCACCCCAACCCTCCCCTGCAGCAGGGGAGGGAGTTAGCGCAACGCTGCGTATATTCCGTTGAAGACAGCAGCGCTCTGCTCACAATGCGGCGACGGTTCACCAGAGTCCCTGCTCAGACGCTTATACTTTTACGTCAAACAGGGACGAGTCACTACGTGAATCATTCACTGCCCCGCCAAATCAAGCGTTGGCCGACGCCCCATAGGGACGTTCGATAGTGGCACTCGCCCTCACCCCGGAAATGATCCTGGTACTCGGGCTGGTGTGCTTCACCATGCTCATGCTGGTGCTCGAGTGGATTCGCGCCGACATGGTGGCGCTGCTGGTGGTGGTGGTCATCGGACTGACCGGCCTGATCCCGTCGGATCGCGTCTTTAACGGCTTTGCCGGTAACGCCGTGATCGCGATCATCGCGATCATGATCATGGGCGCAGGGCTCGACCGCGCCGGCGTGCTCGGCCTCACTGCCCAGTTCGTGATGCGCATGGCGCGCGGCAAGGAATCGCGCCTGGGCGTCGTGATCAACTCTGTCACGAGCCTGTTTAGCGCGGTGATCCCAAGCCAGGCCTTGGCCGCGCTCATGATTCCCGTCACCAGCCGCTTGTCGGCGCGCACCGGTGTGCCGATCTCGCGACTGCTGCTGCCGATGGCGTTCTGCATTCTCACCGCGACGAACACCACGCTGATCGCCAACTCGCCACTGATCGTGCTCAACGACCTGATCGCCAGCGCCAACGCCAATTTGCCGCCTGGCGCGCAGACGGTGCCCAAGTTCGGTCTCTTCAGCGTCACCCCGGTGGGCCTCGCGCTTGCCGTCACGGGTGTGCTGTTCTTCTACTTCTTCACCAACAAGCTGCTGCCGGAACGCGAAGACGAACGACAGAAAGTCACGCCCGGCCGTACGGAAAGTTACTTCGCCGAGACCTACGGCATCGTCGGTGAAACCGCCGAGCTGACGGTGACTGCGGAAAGCCCGCTGGTCGGCATGAGCATCGGCGAAGTGGAGCAGTTGCATGGCGCACCGCTGATTCTCGCCATCAAGAGCGGCAACGAAGCACGTATGGCGCCGCCGGCCGATCAGGTGATCTGGGTCGGCTCGATCCTCGGCGTGCTAGGGCCGCGTGAGGAACTGAATCGTTTCGCCAACAACCAGCTGTGCAAAGTGTCGCCGCGCATGCGTCAGTTGGCGGAGTTGTTCAATCCTACCCGCGCAGGTATTTCCGAAGCGGTGATTCCGCCGAACTCGCGCTTTCTCAAGCAATCGGTGGGCGAACTTCGTCTGCGCAAGCGCTACGGCATTTCCGTGCTCGCGGTGACGCGTGGCGATCAGATCTATCGCGATGACCTGCGCTCGGTAAGCCTGCGCACGGGCGACACGCTTGTGCTGCATTCCAGCTGGCGCGCACTGCAGGAAGTATCGGAAGACAAAGACCTCGTCGTCATCACCGATATTCCGCGCGAAGAGCAGCGCCCCAATAAGGTATGGCAGGCGGTGGGTTTCTTCCTGCTCGCCAAATGCCTTGCGCTATTTACCAATCTCGACCTTTCCGTGGCGATGATGACCGGCGCCATCGGCATGCTGCTGTCCGGCGTGCTGAACATGGACGAGGCGTATCGCGCGGTGAACTGGAAAACGATCTTCGTTACCGCGTGCCTGATTCCACTGGGCTGGTCGATGGACACTACCGGCACCGCGGCGTGGTTGGCACAGGAAGTATTGCTGCACCTTGGACATGCCTCGCCGTGGATTCTGCAGGCGTCGCTGGCCATCCTCACGTTGCTTTTCTCGCAGGTGATGTCGAACGTGGGTGCGACGGTAATGATGGTGCCGGTGGCGATCAGCGTGGCGGTGGCGACAGGCGGTAATCCGTCCGCTTATGCCTTGATCGTCGCGGTGTCGTCCTCCAACACGTTCCTGTTGAGCTCGGGCCATCCTGCCCTGATGATGGTGACGGGCCCCGGCGACTATCGCAGCAGGGATTTCCTGCGCGCAGGTATACCACTGACGTGCATCGTGCTGGTGATTACGCTGGTCGCCATCAACCTGATGTTCCGCTGATCTCTCTTTCCTATCGAGTGGCCCCTGCGCGACGCCAACATCGCGTTGATCAACGAACGCGCTTGGATCTTTCATCGCCTGGGCATCGACGCGCAGGATGTTCTCGCCACGGCGGATACTAACTATTGAGGCCAGCAAAAAAGAGAGACACATCATTTGGCCGTCTATATTCAAAGCCCGGCTGACAATGTCAGTAGCTACTCAAAGGATAGACCGACGGTTCAGGCGTCCAACAACACGTCACCCAGCTCCACCCTCACCGGCACCCCGCGCAAACTTTCCCCACGGCACGGGCCACCGATGCACTCACCATTGTCGATGTTGAAGCTCGCACCATGCGCAGCGCAGACCAGCATGCCGCGCGAAATAAGAAACTTGCCGGGCGCCCAATCGAGTCGACGTCCCGCGTGCGGACAAATGTTGAGCCACGCACTCACGTGCTCATCTTGTCGAAGCAGGATGACGCTTTCCTCGCCGTAGGTTGGCAGCACGACATCCAGTGCCATGGCCTCGCCGTTGGGCATGTCTTCGAGCCGGCATAGGCGGCGGGGGGAGGTGGCTGTATCCATCGGCACTTGCCTTGCTGGCTCTCAGGCGTCATCGTTACACGCGTAAGTCTTTGATTTTACCATACGGATTTTTAACATGCGCATCGTTCTTCCACTGATGCATCGTCGCCGTCACCCTCTCGCACAGGCTTTTTCGCTGGTGCTGGGTCTATTTGTTATCGGCGTGCTGATGGTATTTGGGCTGGTTGTTGCGGGCGTTTTGATGGTGGGCGGCGCACTTTGGCTGATTTGGCGCCAATGGAAGCATGCCCGCGTTGCGGTCGCGCGCCCCGCGCCGCAGAAGCCACACGAACCGGAAGTGCTGGAAGGCGAATATGTCGTTATTCGTCAGTCCCGCCCGGTGGCGCACTGAACGCAAGATTCGGATAGCTACCGCCACACTGCGGGCCTAATCTGACGGCACCCTCCCCCGGATACCGTCATGACCAACTCGTCCGCCACGCTTGAAGCCCCGCTGGAACATGTCCGCGCGCTGATCGAGCGCGCGACGGAAGCGCCGTCTTTGAGTGCACTCGCTGCCATCGCCAAACTTAGTCCCACGCGTCTGCAACGTGCGTTTCGCCAGCGCTACGGCATGAGCCCTGCGGAATACCACCGCGCTCGCCGATTTGGCCAATTCAAATCGGCATTGCGTAAAGGCTCTGCCGTTGCCGACGCGGTGTATGACGCAGGCTTCGGTTCGGGTAGTCGTGTTTATGAGCACACGAATCGCCTGCTAGGCATGACGCCAGCCAGCTATCGCGCGGGTGGCGAGGGTGCGAGCATCCGTTACACAACGACCGACACGCCACTTGGACAACTGCTCGTCGCCGCCACCGCAAAAGGTATTTGTGCGGTCACGCTCGGCGCAAACGATGAAGAACTGGAACAGCGGTTAGCATCAGAGTTTCCGCACGCCGAACGCGAGCGTGTCGACAACGGGCGCGAAGAATGGCTTGATGCCGTCATTGCGCGCATCGCGAGCGAATTGGGTTGGAGCGATAAAGCCGCTCCGGAACTTCCGCCCCTGGATATCGCCGCGACGGCTTTTCAATGGCGCGTTTGGGAGGCGTTGACACGCATCCCTGCCGGAACAACCAAGAGTTATGGCGAACTTGCCGCCGAACTCGGACAGCCTGGCGCTGCGCGCGCCATCGGTCGTGCATGCGGAACCAACCGGTTGGCATTAATCGTACCTTGCCACCGCATCGTGCGCGAGGATGGTTCGCTGGGTGGTTGGCGCTGGGGTGTGGAGCGCAAGCGCGTGTTGCTAGAGCGAGAGCTCGACAAGAGCGCGTCGCATAAGCGATGACCGCTCAAGGCTGCATGTAGCTCCTAAAAACTCCACCGTATCATTCTCGATAACCCGTATATCGCCCCAACGTCATTCCGGCACAGGCCGGAATCCAGTAGCGATCGGGTGTGTAGTTCGAGGCACTGACCGAATTTGTCGACACTGGATTCCGGCCTGCGCCGAAATGCTTTACAACAGCGCGGCTGGTCAATAACGAGCAAAAAGAAGCCGATTGGAGATTCATGCCTTGAGTTGAACGCGTTTCAATGCAGGCTTGCATACCCTTCTCTTCCCCAGAATGCGTGACGCAGCTATCGTGCGCTCCAATCCCCGCGACATGCTTATGACCGATTCCGCCACTCCCTCCATCACCCCAACCGAAACCTCACGCGACAACCTATGGTTGCCGCTGTGCATGTTCGCGCTGTACATCATCTGGGGTTCGACCTATCTGGCCATTCGTGTCGCGTTGCAAAGTTACCCTCCTTTTCTGCTCGCGGGGTGCCGCTTTGCAAGTGCCGGCGTATTGTTGCTGAGCGCACTGCGACTGCGTGGCGTCGCCCTGCCTACCGCCCGGCAATGGCGCAATGCCGCGTTCACAGGCATTTTGTTGTTGGGCTTCGGCAACGGCCTGGTGTGTTACGCCGAACAAAGCGTGAGCTCCGGCATCTCCGCCGTCGCTGTCGCCAGCATGCCTTTGTTTGCCGCGCTCTTCGCGGGTCTCTACGGCGAATGGCCGTCACGACGCGAAACCCTTGGCTTGCTGATCGGTTTCGTCGGCGTGGCTGTATTGAACCTGGGCAGTAGCTTGTCTGCCTCTCGTTTGGGCGCTGTTGCGCTGCTCGTGGCTGCCGCTGCGTGGGCGTTTGGCTCGGTGTGGAGTCGTCGTCAAGATATGCCGGCAGGCCCCATGAATACGGCCGCACAAATGCTATGTGGCAGCGGTGCATTGCTCGTAGTCGGATTCGCGGGCGGAGAGACGCTACCGCACCATCCAAGCCTCCACGCAACATTGGGGGCGGCCTATCTAGTGGTATTCGGATCACTCATCGCGTTCAGCGCTTATCTCTATGTGCTCAAACACGCACGCCCTGCTTTGGCGACAAGCTATGCCTACGTCAATCCGCCCGTAGCCGTGCTGTTTGGAGTGCTGTTACTGGGTGAGAAAGTTGGCCCGTTCGATCTGGTTGGCATGACGATTATTCTCGTCGGCGTCGTTACGATCACTGCGGCACGGCAACGGCGAACGCATTGATTGTGTGGAAACGTTACCTCGCGACACAGTCGGCGTTGCCTTCACCCTTGTATTGCAAAAAACTTATCTCACATTGTCACTTACTGGTAAGTCACGGAGACCGTAGCAATAGACTCGACACTGCCCGCCGTGACCGCACCTACACGCCAGTAACCCGCACGCAAAGCAATCACTGCTCCGTTACTAACAACAGGAACCGTGCGCGAGTTGTTGGTGCCATTTGCACCAATGTTCAAATCATCTGCCGATTCCAGTTCTACCGCGGTACCTTGCGCGCTACCGGTATTGAGAAAACGTAAAGGATCAGCGGAATCTGGCGTTCCGCCGAACACGAACGTCGCACTAGCCATTCCCGGCGCACAGTTCTGGAGGGTGAGACTGAATGTTTTAAAGTTGCCCGAGCCTTGCGCGTTGAGCACGCTGGCATCGATAGGATCGAATACAACGGTGCGATTGTCGTCACCGACCGCCCATTGACAGGTACCCACGGTAATCGCGCCGACGATGTCGAAGGTCGTTTGAGCTTGTGCATACGAAGCGACGCACAACAGGCCTGTGGTAATAGCGATTTTCAAAACGAATGTACGTATGACCATGTCCTGCTGCCAATGATCAGTTATAAGTGAAGTTGATAGTGATGGGCACGTTGACGCTGCCTGCAGTAATGGGCCCAGTCGTTTTGTAGAAATGCGCCCATATGTTGAATGTACTGGGTGGGTTACTCGGATCAACACCGTTCCAGTCAATGAGAGAGTTCGGCCAGATTTCTGTCGATTGGGCGTTGTACAGCAGCTCAATAGCTACGCCTTGAACCCCAGATCCACCATTTACAGCCCATACGTGGTTGTTCGAAGCATCTGCCTCACCTGAGAAATAAAGATGAATGGTGTTGATGCCCGCGATGCACCCGGTTGCAACGATCGGAATCTGCACAGCAGGTGTTGACGTATTCGTATTGAAATACGTGTCAGGATAAATTCCTATGTTCGCGATGTTTCCGCCATTGACCGAAAAGTTGCAGGTCGGTACGACGAACTGACCATTGAAATTAATAGTCAGGTCCGCCGGAAAAGCGGGCATTGACAGCGACGCAAGCGCTGCGAGCGAAACCCAAGTCGAGCACCTATGTTTCATAGCCATCACCGTCATCACAGGTAGGTCAACGTAACGGTTGC
>NZ_DATHMR010000008.1:0-4061 GCF_035486915.1 Dyella sp.
CGATACGGCGTGACACCGGGATCATCCGTACCTTCAAGTCCAATGCACCAAAGAGATGGTGCAGTAGTTCGCGTACTTGCATGGGTTCCCCATTGGTGATGTTGAATACACGGCCATCGGCAGGTACGTCGTCTTGCATGATGGCTTGCACCGCGGCTACGACATTGGTCACATACGTCACATCGATGATTGCTTCACCGTTGCCGATGCTTGGAAACCAGCCGCGCTGCGCCAAAGCCAGCAAACGTGGAAATATGGCGTGATCGCCTTCGCCAAAGACCGCCCTGGGTCGCAGGATCACCGCGGGAAGACCTGCCAACACTGCCCTTCTAATGCAACATTCAGCCATCCATTTGGTTTCGGCGTAAGCATTGATCCAACGCCGAGGCGGCTCAAATGCCTCGGGTGTATTGAATTGATCGGCAAGGCGGAAATAGATACTGGGCGACGAAAAATGCACGAAACGTCGAACGCCAGACTGGCGGGCCGCATCCAACAATCGTTCCGTGGCGACTACGTTTGCCGACATGAATTGCTCGCGCCTGCCCCACGGCGATGACAGCGCAGCGCAGTGAACGACAACATCGACGCCTTCAGTCAGTGACGCTAACGGTGCGCTTGCAAGATCACGAACGCAGGTAGCTATACCCGCTCGTGGAAGCACGTCGAGCCGAGTCATGTCACGCCCAGTGGCGAGCACGTCGTGCCCTTGGGCATGAAGATGCCGTGCTACATGCGAGCCGATAAATCCCGAAGCACCTGTGACCAAGACACGAGTCATGGCTCAGTACTTCAGTACAGCGCCGCCAAAGGAAAGCCCTGCTCCGGAGCCCACGAGTGCCATCATATCCCCCCGTTGCACGCGACCCATGGTAATGGCGTGATGCAGCGTAACGGGAATAGAGGCAGCCATTTGGTTGCCACGTTTTGCGAGCACACGCACTAGCAAATCCTTCGGCAGTTGCAATGTTGCTTGCAGATGATCGAGTGCTTTAGCGCTCGCCTGATGCGGAACGATGCAAGCAAAGTCCTTTAGCGCAACGTTCGCGCGCTCAAACAATCGGTCGAGGAAAATGGGGAGGCGCTGCGCCGCCATCCGGTAGGTCGCTCTTCCCTGCATGTCGAAGCAGGCGCCGCGAAGGAATTCGTCCATTTGGGTACGTGGTCGAATACGTGTTCCTCCAGATTTCACCTGACACAGACCCGCACCGACTGAGAACGTTTCGAAGTGCGTACCCAAGATTTCCGAGCCATCCACTCCTGTCGCGCGCCCAAGTATGACGGCCGCGGCGCCGTCTCCGAACAGCATGGTGGTTTCCGCGTCATCCTCGCGAAGGCCGGCCGATGCGATCTCGCTGGATACGACGAGCACGCGCCGGTATCTGCCTGCCGCGATGGCAACGCCCAGCAGATCTAAGGCTGCGATAAAGCTTAAGCAGGTTGCATTGATATCGAATGCGGGAATACCGCTTTCTCCAAGGCCGAGGTGACGCTGTATCAGGACACCCGTGCACGGTATCGCTTGCTCCATAACGCTGCACGCCGACACGATACAATCGATCTCATGCGCTTCCATACCTGCCGTGGCAAGCGCAGACCGCGCGGCGCGCGCTCCCATCAACGACGTCGTTTCGTCTGGGCTCGCGTAATAGCGCCGCTCTATACCTGAGTGTTTGAAAGTCCAGCCGGACTTTTTCTTCCAGCGTTCATCAAGCGCATGCGATTCGATGCACGTGCTGGGAATATGCTCCCCCGTGCCGAGAATCCGGATAGGAAGCGGTTGAGAGACATTTGCCATTACACGATCCCCGACCTGAGGTGGTCCGTTGCAGAGGAGCGTGCATGCACGCGCGAACATGTTGCAAATCGACATGCAAACCTGGCACTGGATAAACCCAACGGTATCATATATTGATACTTTCAGACTCGTTGGTCTCATGGAGATAGACATGGCCGGGGCCGCCGCCGTAGTACAAGCCATCCGTACCGTTCTTCGCGAACGAGGCATGACCTATCGCAACCTTGCCGACCTCCTTGGCGTGAGCGAACCAACCGTCAAACGAGATCTCGGGCGAGGTGATTTCTCTTTGAAACGCCTGGATCGCATTTGCGATGTTCTCGGCATAACCGTCGAAGACCTGATCCGTAACGATCGTCCTTTGGCCAACACACTAACCGAGCTAAGTAAGAAGCAAGAAGCGGCTCTCGTCCTCGATTCAAAGTTACTGCTCGTCACGTACTTGATCGTAAACGACTGGAAATTTAGCGAGATGATGTCTACGTTCCAAATTGAAGAGAACGAGTTGATATCGCTGCTGCTGAAGCTGGACAAGCTGCGAGTCATTGAATACCGACCACCGCGTCGCATCAAAAAGCTGACCGCACGCAATTTCTCCTGGCGCAAGGATGGTCCCGTTCAAACCTTCTTTTTGTCGCGTGTTCTGCCTGAATTTTTCAGCGGCCCCTTCGAAGGAGCTGGCGACGCATTCCATTTCATCGGAGGAACCCTCTCCGAAGCGTCGCTCGCTCGCATGAAAGTCGCTATCACACACCTTGTGGAGGAGTTCGAACAACTCGCACGTCACGATTCAAGACTGCCACTCGATGCACGCAATGGCTGCAGCACAGTTATTGCCATGAAAAAATGGGAGTTCTCTGATTTCACAAGTCTCAGACGATAAAACGTCGAACGTGCCTTTCGAAATTATGTGGCACCAGCGCAGCGGTGGGTGCGTCCGGCGAGCCAGGAACCATAACGTCGAAAGAAGGCAATCGACCCTAGCGCTGCCGCACAGCGGAGCGAATAGATGCTTGATGCGTCGCTATGCCGGCGAGCGTCCGCTTTGGATCGTAAATACTAGTCGTTGATCGTGTTGCATCAAGGCATAGCTCACCGCGCGTCAGAACCGTCGTTACCAGACTGGCCGCATTTGGCTGCCGAGGAAATCTGTGCTGGAAACGTGTGGCAGCGAGGAGCAGACAATTTATGGTTTGTGCACTTAACCATAATTTGGCCAGCTCACTTAACCATAATTTGGCCACCCTCAGGCTCTTAGCCATAAGTATCCGCACACGCCTCAGGTATCTGTTTCACGAAGCCGGGAAGTACCTTTCCGTCTTCTTATGATCAGCAAACCAGCGAACACGAGCGTAAGCAACGCCGATCCCGCCAGGATCAAAGCGAACGGATGCACATGGAGCCGCGCCATCCGCTTGGTGAGCCGATGCCACCAGAGCGGCCGTGCGGCGGCATCGAAATCCGGATCGGAACATTGATGGCCGAAGTCGCCCGCCCACTGCACATAAGCGCCATGCTTGACGTAAAGCTGCCACGCCTGCCGAAGATTGGCGATCGGATCGTGGCCGTCGATCGCTTCGGGTGGCGCCTCGTTCATCCAGTGCGCCGCGTGGCACAAAATGGCGGCATAGGCCTGCGAATGAGACGGCACGAGTTGCGCGGCTTTCAAGGCATCGTCATAAGCGATGTACCAGCGCAGGTTGTCCTGATCGGGGGTCGTGTAATTCGCCTTCAGGCGCGCCAGTTCGCTGGATGACACGCCAGGCAAGTCGGGCGTTGCCTTGTCTTTATAGAGCTCGGAATCATGATCAAGAATTTCGCCGTGCTCGACGCGCGTCAGCAACGCGAGCTGGTACCACGCGGCAGCCTTTGCCACGTCAGAGCCGGCGTTTTGCGTCTGCTCGTGGGCTGTTGCATAGGCCTGAATCAAATCGTGCTGGGTCTTGAGGCTTTTGCTCAGGCCCGTGTCGAAGGATGCGTCATACTTATTGATGGGGATGACCATCACCGCATCCGCATAGGCCAACGCATCTTGGTAGCGTTCTTCCCGCACCAGCCGCTTGGCGAGTTCGGAGCGTAATTCGGCACCTTGGAAATCCGTGATCATGCCTGCGGGGCTCGAACGATCTGGTGGTAGCGTCGCCACGATGCTTTGCAGTTCCGCCGTGGTCAGCACGCGCTCCCCGAGATAGAAGGTCAGGTCGTAAGACTGTTCCACCCGGTACGTTCTGTTGCAGGCAAGGAGGTCGCGCAAGGCGGGGAT
>NZ_DATHMR010000009.1:0-10490 GCF_035486915.1 Dyella sp.
CAGCTTGCGCAGCACGCCCTTGGTATCGCGCGCCAGAAGCGGATCCCAGTACGAACCCCAGACCACCTTGATGGCATTCCAGCCGGCGCCGCGGAACACGCCTTCCAGTTCCTGGATGATCTTGCCGTTGCCGCGCACCGGACCGTCGAGACGCTGCAGGTTGCAGTTGATAACGAAGATGAGGTTGTCCAGACCTTCGCGACCGGCCAGCGCAATGGCGCCGAGCGATTCGGGTTCGTCCGTTTCGCCGTCGCCCATGAAGCACCAGATCTTTCGATCGGACTTCGGAATAAGGCCACGGTGTTCGAGATACTTCCAGAACTGCGCCTGATAGATCGCCTGAATCGGGCCCAAGCCCATCGACACGGTCGGCACCTGCCAGTAATCGGGCATCAGCCACGGATGCGGGTACGAGGACAGGCCGCGACCGTGACCGGCCACTTCCATGCGGAAGAGATCGAGCTGATCTTCGCCGATGCGACCTTCCAGGAACGAACGCGCATAGATGCCGGGGCTGGAATGGCCCTGATGGAACACGAGATCGCCCGGATGATCGGCACTCGGCGCACGCCAGAAATGGTTGAAGCCCACGTCATATAGCGTCGCCGACGAGGCGAAGCTCGCGATATGGCCACCCAATTCGCCAGGCTTGCGGTTGGCGCGCACGACCATCGCCATCGCGTTCCAGCGAATCAGCGTACGGATGCGCCATTCCATCGCGCCATCGCCCGGCATCTTTGCTTCCATATGCGGCGGGATGGTGTTGACGTACTCGGTGGTCGGATCGAACGGCAGATAGCCGCCCGAACGACGCGTGGAATCGACCAGCTTTTCCAACAGGAAATGCGCGCGCTCGGTGCCTTCGCGATTGATGACGGCACTGAGCGATTCAACCCATTCTTGGGTTTCGGTGGGGTCGAGGTCCTGGTGGAGGATATCGTCGATCTGATCCATGGAACGTCTCCGCGGCGCCCGGCGCCGCCTTGCGGTGGATGCGCGTCGCTGGGGAGGCGACGAAACCGTTGCATCGGTTCGGCGGCAACGTGCCGGCACGGAACAGAACCGCGTGGCGAGGGCGCCGCTGGACGAGCTAAGACTTCCGATTCTAGCTGCCGCGCGGCGATCCCGCCAATTGAAAAGGACTACATACGTATGCGCACGGCTGAAGTCCTTCTCTCATGGAGAAATAGGCAGCCGTGCGATAGCCCTAGTGCACTGCACAACGATCAGCTGGCGCGTTCGCTCTGTGCGGCACGAATCTGTGCGTCCACGGCCGCGATGGCCGTCATGTTGATGACACGACGCACGGTCGATGCAGGCGTGAGGACGTGCGCTGGTTTGTCCACGCCCATCAGGATCGGGCCAATGGCCACGCCATCGGTCATCACGCGCACCATGTTGTAGGTGATGTTGGCCGCATCGAGGTTGGGCATCACGAACAGATTGGCGCGACCGCTCAACGTCGTGTTGGGGAAGATGCGCTCACGCAGCGCTTCGTCCCACGCGGTGTCGGCTTGCATTTCGCCGTCCATTTCCAGCTTGGGTGCACGGGCGCGGAGAATCTTGTACACCTCGCGCATTTTCGCGGCGCTGGCATTCTCGTGACTGCCGAAATTGGAATGCGAAAGCAGCGCGACTTTCGGCTCGACACCGAAGAGCTTGAGACGATACGTGGCCTGCAACGTCGCTTCGGCGATCTGCTCGGCCGTGGGATCGCATTGCACGTGCGTATCGAGGAAGAACCAAGTTCCCTTGTCGTTGATCACGCCGCTCATCGCGGACGTGCACGACACGCCTGGATCCAAGCCGAACACGCTGCGAATGTAGCCGAGCTTCTTGTGATAACGGCCGACCAGGCCGCAGATCATGGCGTCAGCTTCGCCACGCTGCACCATGATAGCGGCGATGAGCGTGGGACGGGAACGCAGCAAGTTCTTCGCAGCCGCCGGCGACACGCCGCGACGCTCGGTCAGTGCGTGATACGTCTGCCAGTATTCGTTGAATCGCGGGTCGTCGTTGATGTTGGTAAGTTCGAAATCGACACCTGCCCGCATGCGCAGGCCCAGGCGCTCGATACGGCTCTCGATCACGTCCGGGCGGCCGATCAGGATCGGATACGCCAGCTTCTCATCGATGGCCGTTTGCACGGCGCGCAATACGGTTTCTTCTTCGCCTTCGGCGTACACCACGCGCTTGCGATCCGCGCGCGCACGCTCGTACACCGGCTTCATGATGAGACCCGTGCGATAGATGAACTGCGCGAGCTTCTCGATGTACGCATCCATGTCGGTGATGGGACGCGTGGCAATACCCGACTCCATCGCGGCCAGCGCGACGGCAGGAGCCAGCATCACCAGCAGGCGCGGATCGAACGGACGCGGAATGAGGTACTCCGCCCCGAAGGTCGGCGGTTCACCGCCATACGCACCCGCAAGATCGCCCGATTCCATTTGCGCGAGCGCGGCAATCGCGCGCACGCAGGCAAGCTTCATCGCTTCGTTGATGCCTGTGGCGCCCACGTCGAGCGCACCGCGGAAGATGTAGGGAAAGCACAGCGCGTTGTTGACCTGATTCGGGTAATCCGAACGACCGGTCGCGATGATGCAATCCGGGCGCACTTTCTTCGCCTCTTCGGGAAGGATTTCCGGCGTCGGGTTGGCGAGCGCGAGGATGATCGGCTTGTCCGCCATCGCCGCGACCATCTCCGGCTTCAGAATGCCGCCCGCGGAAAGGCCCAGGAAGATATCGGCACCCTCGACGATCTCCGCCAGCGTGCGCGCTTTGGTGTCGCGCGCATAACGCTGTTTGTCCGGATCCAAGTGATCGCGGCCGGTGTACAGCACGCCTTCGCGGTCGTACGCGAGGATGTTTTCCGGCTTCAGACCCAGCGCCACCAGCATGTCCAGGCACGCAATACCCGCCGCGCCCGCGCCGGCTGTGGCCAGCTTCACGTCCTGAATCCTCTTGCCGACGATTTCCAGCGCGTTGACCACCGCTGCGCCCACGATGATGGCGGTGCCGTGCTGATCGTCATGGAACACCGGAATCTTCATCCGCTCGCGCAGCTTGCGCTCGACGATGAAACATTCCGGCGCCTTGATGTCTTCCAGGTTGATGCCGCCGAAGGTCGGCTCCATCGAAGCGATGATGTCGACCAGCTTGTCCGGATCGCGTTCGGCCAGCTCGATGTCGAATACATCGATACCCGCGAACTTCTGGAACAACACGCCCTTGCCTTCCATCACCGGCTTGCCGGCGAGCGGGCCGATATCCCCCAGGCCCAGCACGGCGGTACCGTTGGTGATAACGGCGACGAGGTTGGCGCGCGCCGTCATCTCGCTGGCGGCTTGGGGATCTTCGACGATGGCCTCGCACGCATAGGCCACACCCGGCGAATACGCCAGCGACAGGTCGCGCTGGGTCAGCAGCGAAGTGGTCGGCGAGACCTTGATCTTGCCCGGACGCGGGTAGCGGTGGTAATCGAGTGCGGCTTTACGGAAGTCGTCGGAATGAGCCATCGGATGCGTTGATACGTATCGAAAGGGAGAATTCGGGTCGCCGAAGCGAGATTCGCGCATGGTAGCACCCGGCCGCCTTCACCACGGGCGCCCGCTGTGTAGGTGAGCAACGCCGTAAAGCGCGGATTTACACCCCGGCCGACAGCGTCTCCGCCTCCACCTTGGACATGCGAATGCGGTTGATGAAAAGCGAGAAGGCCAGCTTGCCTGCCAGGCCGTGCACATGCTGCATCCACGGCGGCAACCACCGCGGTGAGACTAGGGCGCCGGAGATGAAGTGCGGCTCCAGATTCATCACGTCCTGCAAGGTGAGCTTGCCCGCAAACAGGTAACGCAGCAGATCCATGCGGCGCTCTTTCAGCGCCCAGCGGAAGAAGGTGTGGACATCGAGCAAGCCGGAAAGATACACGTTGTCCTTGGCGAACGCCGAGCCGCCAGTCAGCGGCACGCCGCGGAACACGCGCTGTGCGGAGTGAAAGCTGTCCGCCACGCTTTGGCCGCAACGGTTGAAGAAGCGATAGACCTCGACGAAATCGGCACCGTTGAGCGCCATGTCGATCGCAAGAATGCGCAGGCTGATGCGTTTGAGGCGAGCGATATCGATCGCGCCGGACATCAGTTCCGCAAACACAGCCAAACCTTCCTGTGTGGCGGTGACGCGTGGTGATGTGCGTGCAAGCGAAGCCAGCAGCGGCTGGGCGCGTCCATTCAACGCCGTGAGCGAATGCACATAAGCTTCGTGATTGAGCAGCTGATGACGGTCGTACTGGCTGAAGCGCGTACCGCCGCGCAAGCGAATGCGCGTCGCACCGGCGGCGGCTTTCGCGGTGAGATCGTTGTCGACTTCGACGGCAATCACGCCGGGGCCGAAAAAGTCATCCAGCGCCTTGGCGAGATCGCCACGCAGCACGTCGGAGGGAATGCTCGCCGTAATGTCGTCGTCCTGGAGATCGGCGCCGAGCTCATCGGATAGCTCCACGAAATACTTCGCGGCATCGAGATTGCTGCGGTCACTGCCAGGAATCGAATCGCCGGGACGTCCATACAATTGAATCGAGGGTGCAGTAACACCCGCAGTACCCACGGCTTCGAGCATTTCCGCAGCAATGCGCCACGATTCGGCGGTGCGGCGCAGATACTCGCCAAGTGGATCGCCATCGCTAGCTTCATCTTCGATCGCCACCAGCTCTTTGCGCACTTCGGAAAAATCCGGAACCTTGTAGCTCACTTCCGGCAAGCTGTACTGCCCTTTGCCGTACTCCTCGATCATGCGGTCTTCGAGCGACGCGGGCCAGCTCACTGTCGACAGGATATTGATGCCGCGTACCGCCGCGAGAAGCCGCTTGTCGAGTGCGGCGTAGCACTCAAGTCCGGCAGGAATGGTGGCAGGTGCGTCGGTGGAGGTGCTCATGTTGCGGATGTCCGTAAAGCGTCGATGCGACTGGTAAGTTCCGTCGCTATCGGATCAGGTTTGAAGCTATAGGTGAAACTAACTGATTCGACCGCTGGCATGAAAGTAATGCGACGCCCCCAGCGCGTGTCGCTTCGCAGCGTTAGCGTGATGCGCCGCGGATTCGTCATGGTGCTTGCGTTCACGTCCGTCACGTCGCTGAGCGGAATTTTCGCAAGCTCGTCGCGATTCTTCACGATGACCGCATCGCCTTCCAGCCAGACTTCGTCGACCACATCGGCAACAAGATTGCGGTAAAGCGCATAACCAATGACGACCATCAGCAGCGGGAAAATCAGGAACATCAACGCGCCTTGCTTGCCTGCATGGACAAGCACCCAGGCCACCACAGCGACGATCATCACAGCGCCGCACCAAATGACCGGAAAGGTCTTCTTGTAGAACGACGTCAATCGCGAAGAGATACGGCGCATCTCCATAGGCTTGGCACTCTGATCGACTAACAGATCGTTATTCCCTCTCACGTGAACCGCGTGGACTGTGTGGCTTTGTGGCGGGCCGTCCGCCGCGCTGGCGACGCAGGCGCGATTCGAGCATGGCCGCCTGCTCTTCGCGTTCGTCGCGGAGCTTCAGGTAATTGCGCCAGCGCTCTTGCGAGAGCTCCCCCTCGTCCAGCGCGGCCTGCACGGCGCAACCGGGTTCGCTGCCGTGACCGCAATCGGCGAAACGGCATTTTTCGGCGAGCGCCTCGATGTCGGCAAAGAGATCGAGATTTTCTTCGCCGGTGAGTTTGAGTTCGCGCATGCCGGGCGTGTCGATGAGACAGCCGCCGCTCGGTAGCTGTAGCAGCGCGCGATACGTCGTAGTGTGGCGACCGCGGCTATCGTGCTCGCGCACGGCGCTGGTTGCCATGTGCTGGCTGCCCAGCAGCGTATTAGTGAGCGTGGATTTGCCTGCACCGGAGGAACCTACGAGCACCGCGCTGTCGCCCAGCTTCAGATAGGCCGACAACGTTGCAACGCTCGTCGGGTCCTTGCCGTTGATCGCATGAATCGGCGTGCCGTTAGGCAACCGCCCGCGCAACTCTTCCATGCGCTCCCGCGCGTCATCGTTGAGATCGAGCTTGCTCAGGATGATCACCGGCTGCGCGCCGGAGCCCTCGGTGAGCGAGAGATACCGCTCGATGCGTGCGGGATTGAAATCACCGTCCAAGCCTGTCAGCACCAGCACGTAGTCGATATTGGTCGCGATCACCTGCCGTTCGTAGCGCTCACCCGCCGCCGCACGCGACAGCACGGTGCGACGCGTTTGAACGATGGCGATATGCGGCGGCTTGCCCGGCTCGATCTCGACAAAATCGCCCACGGCCGGCCGTTCTGCCGGATCGAGGCCGCGTTTTAGAAAGTGGCCGGCCGGCTGGGCGCCGAAGGTCTGAACGCCGTCATGCAGCTCATAGCCAGCGCGGTGCTGTGCGACGACACGTGCCAGTCGCCGTCCTTCACCCGGCAACGACTGGCCGCGCCAGCCGATGTGCCGAAGCTGTTCGATGGTTTGGGCATCGCTCATAGTCCGATTATGCATGTGTAAGGGCCGCCCGTCGTCTGCCATGTTTCCAGCCCACGGGCGCCTCCCATGGGCTGGCTAACGCTGTTAGCATCCCATTGAACCGGCGGATGCCGGGTTTTCGCGAATGAAGAAGGACGTACCCGTTGGCCCCGATCAAACCCAGTGCGCATCTGGCAGAAGTGCGCTACGAAATCCGTGGCGCGCTGACGCGTCGCGCTCGCGAGCTGGAGGCTGCCGGTCAGCCGATCATCAAGCTCAACATCGGCAACCCGGCCCGCTACGGTTTTACCGTGCCCGATCACTTGCGCGAAGCTATCGCCGCGCATCTGCATGAGAGCGAAGCGTACGGCCACGAACAGGGCCTGGAAGAAGCGCGCGAAGCTATCGCGGCGCAACAGCGTGCACGTGGCGCGCACCATGTGGAAGTCGAACGCATTTTTATCGGCAACGGCGTCAGCGAGCTGATCGATCTGAGCCTGCGCGCATTGTTGCAGCAAGGCGATGAAGTGCTGCTGCCCAGCCCGGACTATCCGTTGTGGAGCGCAGCGACCATTCTCAACGGCGGTGTGCCCCGATACTACCGCTGCCTCGCCGAACATCGTCATATGCCCGATCCGGAAGAGATCGAGGCACTGATTACGCCGCGCACGCGTGCATTGGTGCTGATCAATCCGAATAATCCTACCGGCGCGGTGTATCCGCGCGCGCTGCTGGAGCAGATTGTCGAGATTGCCGCACGGCATCGCCTGCTGTTGCTGTGCGACGAAATCTATGACGAGATTCTTTACGACAACACACCGTTCCAACCCCTCGCCGAGGTGGCGGGTAACGTGCCGTGCGTCAGTTTCGGTGGATTGAGCAAGGTGCATCGCGCCTGCGGCTATCGTGTGGGTTGGCTGAGCCTGTCCGGCGATCCGTTACGCACGCACGACTATCGCGATGCACTGCAGCTGCTCGCCGCGTTGCGCCTTTGCGCGAATGTCACAGCGCAATGGGCGGTGATTCCTGCATTGAAAGATACGCCGACCATCACCGCACTCACCGCACCGGGCGGACGCTTGCACAACGCGCGCAAAGCGGTGCTCGACAGTGTGGCGGTGAGCAAGTATCTCGATCTCGTCACACCGGGCGGCGCACTGTACGCGTTCCCGCGCATCCGCAGCGATCGCATGGCGAACTTCAACGATGATGCATTCGCGTTGCGTTTGCTGGAAGAAGAATCCGTGCTCGTCGTGCCAGGCTCGAGTTTCAACGTGCCGACTAGCCGCCACTTGCGCCTCACCCTGCTGCCGCAACCGGCGCAGCTGAGCGAAGTGTTCGTGCGCATGGAACGCGTGCTCGAGCGCATGGCCGCGGAAGAAACCCCGCGCGCAGCGGCTGCACTTGCCTGATATGCCTTTTCACTATCTGGCGCTCGGCGACTCCTACACCATCGGTGAAGATGTTGCCGAGAAAGCGCGCTGGCCGATGCAACTGGTGCAAAAGCTGCGTAGTCACGGTGTCGCGATCGACGATCCGCGCATCATCGCCGTGACAGGCTGGACGACGGATGAGCTATCCGCCGCCATGGATCAGGCGCATCTTGAGCCCGGTTACGACCTCGTCACGCTGTTGATCGGGGTCAACAACCAATATCGTGGACGGTCGGCTGGCGAATACCGCGTGCAGTTTCATACGCTGCTGATGCGTGCTGTCGCCTTGGCGAACGACCGCCCAGAACGATTGATTGTGGTGTCCATTCCCGATTGGGGTGTGACGCCCTTTGGACACGCCAGCGGTCGCGACGTGGCCAAGATCAGTCACGACCTGGATGTTTTCAATGCGATCGGGCGGGACGAAACCATCCGCGCTGGCGCCCATTTCGTGAATATCACCGGCATTTCCCGCACCCATCCCTGGTTCGTCGCCGCCGACGGGCTGCACCCCTCTTCGGCGCAGTACGCCCTGTGGACGGATGCCATCGAACCGGTCGTGCGCGGCGCGCTACGCTGAAATCAGCCTTAAAACGCTCACGGCAATCATCCTGCAACCATTTCGCCATCGCACGGTGACGTTGGAGTTCGAGACTGTGGTCCCGGCACACAACCGGGGAACAACGCCATGGCCATCCTTCGCTGCCGAAGCGTTTTCATTTCCGACGTTCATCTGGGCACACCTGACTGCAAGGCTTCCTACCTGCTGGATTTCCTGCGAAATCTGCAGTGCGAGAAGCTGTACCTGGTGGGCGACATCATCGATCTTGAGTCCCTGAGCCGCCGCCGCTGGTGGCATCCGGACCACGGCACCGTAATCGCCGAAGTGTTGGATATGGCACGCCGCGGCGTGCAGGTTACTTACATACCGGGCAACCACGATGCCGCCCTGCGCGGCATGGTGGGACAAACCATCTGCGGCGTGCGCATCGAACTGGACGCCATCCACGAAGGCGCCGACGGACGCCGCTACCGGGTCAGTCACGGGGACGAATTCGATCCCGAGCAGATTGGCCGTAGTTGGATGCTGCACATCGGCGAGGCCATGCATCGTTTCATCTGCTGGAGCAACCGCCGCGTGAATGCGTGGCGCCGTCGCATGGCGCTGCCGTATCTGCCGCTGTCGATCATCGTCAAATCGCATATCGGCCAGGCGCTGGCCTACATTCGCGCTTACGAAGAACGCGTGGCTGCCGATGCGCGCGAACGCGGATTCGATGGCCATATCTGCGGCCATATTCACTACGGACAGGTTCGCACCATCGACGGCGTGGTGTATCTCAACGACGGGGACTGGGTGGAACATTGCACAGCTCTGGTCGAGGACGACGCCGGCTCGATGGAACTGATCCACTGGAGCGAACAGCCTACCGCGCTGGGACGCGCCAGCCGCGAGTTGGTGATGCCCTCGCCCACCGCCGCCCTGGCGCTTGCACCGCTGGCCCGCAACAAGCGCGACCTCGAAGACCTGCGTCCGGCAGCATAAGAGCCACCTGCCCCTCCCCTGCGCGCAGGGAGGTTGGGAGGGGTCAATCAACCTAGCGAAAAGCCGCAGCTCCCTACCTTACAGGGGGAGCTGCATCAAAAACCTTGAACCCGCCTCCGCCGCCTGCATATGTAGGGGATACAATGCCCCTCTTCCCCGGAGCCCTTTGCATGTCCCTCGACACCCCCACCCGCGAACGAATCGAAAGCCTGCTCAAAGACCACCGCGTGGTGTTGTTTATGAAGGGCACCCGTTCTCAGCCGATGTGCGGTTTCTCCGCCGCGGCCACCAACACGCTCAACGAACTGTTGCCCGATTACCACACCGTCAACGTGCTGGAAGATCCGGAAATCCGCGAAGGCATCAAGCAGTTCGGCAACTGGCCGACCATTCCGCAGCTGTACGTCGATGGCGAACTGGTCGGCGGCGCCGACATCATTCATCAGATGTATGGCAGCGGCGAACTGCATCAGCTGTTCGGCGCCGCAGCGCCGGATCGTACACCGCCGGAAATCACGATTACCGATAAGGCCGCCGAAGCGATTCGTCAAGGCACCGAGAATGCACAAGGTCTCGCGCTGCATCTGGAAATCGGCCCGGACCACAGCGCCGGCTTCCAGCTCGCGCCGGGCAACGAACACGACATCGTCGTCAACGCCAACGGCATCGAAGTGCATTTCGATCCTGCCAGTGCACAGCGTGCGAAAGGCATCGTGATCGATTGGGTGTCCACCATGCAGGGCGAAGGCCTGAGCCTGAAGTTTCCCAACGCCAACGAGATCCGCTCGATGAGCGTGCAGGAACTGCAGCAGCGCCTCGCCGCCAAGAACATTACGTTGGTCGATACGCGTCCGGCACAAGGTCGTCAGATTGCTGCGCCGCTTGCGCAGGCACGCATTCTCGAAGAAGAAGGCAGCGCACTCGCCGCGTTACCGAAGGACACCCCGATCGCCTTCATGTGCCATCACGGCATTTCCAGCCGCGGCGTAGCCGAACGCTTCGCTGCGCATGGCTTTACGCAGGTGTATAGCGTCGAT
>NZ_DATHMR010000010.1:0-45736 GCF_035486915.1 Dyella sp.
CACCGACCGGTTGACCCACTCGCACCTGGACACCCCGGCGTTCAACATCGATGGCACGCCAATGATAGATAGGTCTTTGGACATCCACGGAAATATGTACGGCGTTACTTCCCCCAGTTTCAATGTGGACGGCTCACCAATGTTCGGCAGCCTCGATATTCATGGCAATCCGTTCGGCGTGACATCCACGTTTCCTCACGACACCTGAGGCAGCACTCCCCATTTTATCGCGCCACCGAACTCATATCCGTTCTAACCGAACGCATCACCGAGGAATCCATGCAGGTCATCACTCTTTCCGATCACACCGGTGACAAAGCGCGCCAAGCACGCCAGGCTCGCGAAGCAGCGTTTTCAGATCAACAGCAAGCGCACGACGTAGCGCTGCGCACGTTCAGCGCGCATCGACAGGCGTTGCGTCAACACGCGCGTGAGGCATGGCAAGCACGCCGTCTCGGCGCATTCACAGCAGCCGCGCTGCACGTCATGATCAATGCATGTCGTCGCGCACCAGCGTCACCGCGCATGCCTGAGGCAAGTGATCAGGAACGGATATGGGAAGCCGGTAATGATGGCGAGAGCCGACTCCTGATGCGATTGCAAGCACAGCTCGGTCCAGCGTGGACCGCTTTTACTGGCTATAAGAATCAAAAGGGAGAAGGCGACCTCATTCTGGTTGGACCACCAGGATTACTTGGGATTGAGATCAAGAACATTGCCGGCGTGATCAGTTGCCGTGGGGATGTCTGGGAGCGCGACAAGTACGACAACTATGGAAACTGTAAGGAACGCCATATACCCATCACGGATCGCGGCGGACGCAGTCCCGCGCAACAGATCAACGACGTGTGCGGCGCGCTAAGCGCGTTTCTTGCTAAACGTCAGGTGGAAACCACCATATTGACGGCCGTGGTGCTCACTCATCCCAAAGCACGCATGGGGAGCCTCGTGCAGCCCACAGTCAACTACGTAGGCCCCCTGGAATCCTTGGAGGTCGAGCGCTTGTTCGAGCAATGCGCACGCCACGCACCTGCCCATGACACTGCGGCACTTACGCGCCTGATCACCCAGGACCACGCGCACCATGCGCAAGGTTCTCGCCCGCGCCGGATACCCTCATCGACTTGACGAAGCGCTGGTCAAGTCGAACGGCACACGCTGTTACATCTCGTGCGGGAGGCACGATGAGCCTATTTATGGCACCTCCGCGCGACTCATACGTCACTATTATCACCTGGGTAATGCCTGCCACCCAGACTAACTACCATCTTTCGTTACGACCACAATGATCTTACTGATAAGAATCTTAGAGAGCATGGCGTCCTCTCTAATGCTGAACACCTTGGCATCGACTCCATGTTTCACAAGGTGTTCCGACACTATCGTTTTCGGTCCGCGCCACACGGTTGGATTGATGTAGAGACCCTGCCGAGAACCCGATTGCTTTTTCTTAGCCATATCCTCTCCTGGTCTGACGTGGCAACCATTTAACCGCCCTACCGGACTAACAAGCGCGGCCGTAGATGTCGTGTAGAGGTACTCCGGAAAAGGTGTTCATGTCGGCCCACCTGAAAACGGAACCTATTTCTAAAACAGCTTTCGATTGGCGCAAGAGTCAGTAAATGACTGCGTCAAATGAACATGCGCAATTCATGAGAATTGCCACGCCTAAGCGCAATTGGGGATAACTCCTCCCGAGTCATTGAGTCTGTCCTTCATGGACTACGACCGGAACTTCTTCCCGCCATCATGTTACTGACGAAGCACGCCAGAGAATAGGTTGCCTCAACTCCCAACTGTGGTTCGCTTGATTTGTTTGCGGAAGCTCAGACAGGTCAAAACTCATAGCGGAGGTTCAACTATGCATATCTCACAAGTCACTCGTCCCTGGCTTGACGCCCTGGATTGGATCCAGCGAACCGGTTGGCGTAGCCGCGTCCATGACGTCGCCGTCGCCAAATGGATATTCGACGGTTGGTGGCAGCAAGTCGAAAAATCGTGCTGCGCGAGTGAAAAACAGAACCTGTGTGGCTTCATCGAGGCGCTCGAAGAGGTGTTTCACGATTCTCATGACGCAGATGCGGTACGGCACCTGTGCTTTCTATTCCACGAGATGTTCGAAAGTGAGTTCGTATCGCGCCGATGGGCTGCTTTGAAATGCTCATCGAGCTGACAACAAAATGTGCGGCGAGAATAGTTAACAACTTCCGGTAATTAACCTCTATTCCTTTGAGTTAGATTGTGCCAGTCGCGCGACCACCCCTTACAACGAAGAAGAGTACCTGAGCGAACGCGCATAGCGAAGACCTGTCTGACTGGACTGAGGAACAATGATTTTCATTACCGAGCTGTTGAAGAAAGAGCCGCGAACGACCGAAACTAATACCGTTCGCGGCGAAACAGGAAGCCACAAAATCTTATGAACTGCAGACTAGCGATTGCCGTCGATGAATGCATTCATCCAGGCTTCCACTTTGTCCGAAACCCACCTTTTACAGCGCGGGGACAGTTTGATGGGACTGGGAAACTTCCCTGCTTTCACTAACCGGCAGAGTTCAGACTTGGAAATACGAATTTTTGCCAAAACGTCTTTTTCAGTGAGGAATGTCGACATAAAAAATTCCCAATTGCCTAAAGCTTCTTGTTTTTTGGGAATTCAAACCCCCGCATATCTCACCATGAAGCATAGCTAGCCGATCATGCTGATCCGCTCACACTCGAACCATCGAATGTCGCACCAAATTCGGGGCTAGGGTCCTCAATGAAGAGGAGGAGAGATTGCCGATGCGGAATTGAGGACTAGTAACCTTGATCTAAGGTACCGCGCGCGCATCAAGCACGGACACAAAATCAGCATTAGCTGTAATTGACCAAGGACAGTCTGCAAGCAACAAGGTCGCCGCAACAAACAAAATTTCGCATACAAATGCTTTATCAAAGCACTGAAATTTAGGCTCTGAACCTCAGTTGGGCACAATCTCCCAACAGGGATTGAGTTCTTGAAAATCGGAGATCTAGAAAGACGATCTTCAAATAAAAGCTCTCGCAAACCACGACCTTCTTGCGAAGGGTTAGAGTTCAAGAACTCTGCATGTAGTGGAGGTAATGGACCTCGATCCAACGCGATTCGTTGCGCGATTTAAACATAATTCAAGATCCATTTAAGCACAAGTGGTCTGTTGCACGAAAGAGCAAAAAAACTAATTAGCCACTTTGAAAACTAGAAAGAGCGCCAAAATTTTGGCGCGCCCTTAAGTGCCTGAGGTCGCATCCTAATAACTTCTTGATGCATGGATCTTACTTACCACGCAAGCTCCTGGTGTACACACTTCGAATCCAACGACCACGACCACTACCGTGACCGAGATCCGCGGCCACTAACAGTGAAGCCTCCCTGTTAGAGAAGCCCTCTCCAAGATAGGCGACGTAATTTGAACATGCAAAGGCGTACCTAGCGGCGTGAGGCTTAATACCCGCGCGGTGCATCCATGTGTGATAAATCCCGCGAGCCTGACGCAGACCACCCGCTGCCTCACCATTCTTTCGCATCACCAGAAAGCCGTGTTGTGCAGATGCCACGTCAAGTGCATGGCATATCGCTGCGCGCGCTTTTCCAACGTCTTTGATGTGGACGTAGCGAGTTCTACCACCCTTCGTACCCGCGATCACAAAGATAATCTGTGTGCTATCCAATTCACGAAGCCATCGACGCAACGTGTCCGGAAGAGCATGAAGCGCTTCATTACCGCGAAGTCCTAAGTACCGTTCTAACCCAAGCGCGCATCCCATGCCCTTTCGCTGCAATCGCTCACTCCGCATGTAAGCCACGTTAAGCTCATCGTTCGTCAATGGCTCTTTCTTACCGATCCGGGAACCACCAGAAACCCCGAGAGCGCGATTGCTCGCCTCGGGAGAATCGGCCAGTTCCTTTTTCCCGCATTTCCGCAAGAGGCTCCTCAGGTGAGATAATTCGTTCTGAATTGTTCTGATCTCGACACCCTCATCCTTACGGTAGTCAACGTATACAACGAGGTTTTTTAAGCTAATGTCGTGCGGATCTTTCAAATGAGTGAAGCCTAATTCGAACACCAAATCGGAAAATTTTCCGATCGTTTTAGTACGGGCCTCCTTCGTGTGATGCGAACCTTTAATACTCAAAATCTTTTCGCGACATTTCGCAGCGAAAGCGTTTTTCTTAGACATAATTCCTCCTATCTGGTTGAAGTTAAACTGCAAGCATGGTGCCGTGCTGACGGCTCTGATTCCAAAAGCAAATCGCATCCCCTCTCAGCACGGCTGAAAGTAGTTGAGTAACGAGCCCCGCAAACGGTTGGCAGATCCAACCGATGCACAGTTATTACTGCTAGAGGGGCGAGCCTCTGTGAGGCGAGGGAATGAAACAAGATTGACGGGAAGCACGACGTCGTCGATGACGGCAAGTGCAATAAGAGATGAAAAGAGTTCTCCGAAAGCGAGGTCGGAGAGATCGGTATTTATTGAATGGGCACGACACGCAGACCGCGCCAGGTCAGGGATATTTTAGGTGACGTACCACCCACTCAGCGGTGATATGTCTCCATGCTGACTTCACTGGAAAAGGTGACCAGCATTCTCAAGAATTAAACAAACAGTATTTATATGGTGAATTCACGGCAAGACGTGAATTCACCTTTAGTTATAAAAGCGTGGAAAAGGTTCTCCTTTCCACCTATCACCATACTTCAGCGCCGCAAACGTGGGGCGTCACGACCAGTTAGTTGGTGACTCTTTGTAAATGAGAATTTAGCTTCTTGCAACCGTTTTTTGCTACGCAAATTCGTCAGATTATCGGCATGGAATCATATGGAGCGAATAGAGACCATATGGTCAATTAGATCTTTTTTAAAAGGCATTCCTCGCGGACCTCACGCGACCGGGAATGTCTAAAAGCGTGAGCGCTAGGTATTAACGGCAGGCAACGCGTTTCGCTCGATGTAACGCATCTCAATGATTTACCTGCACTTCGCTTTGGCGTCACTGGAGCGTTTCTTTGCGATATCTTTGATTTCAGTATGGATTTTACGCGTTCGCTACGTGCGTCACTCTTTCGGCACGCTGAGTTTTGCAACTGCTTAAAGCAGCGTAAGCACCGGTGCGCACACCGACAGAGTTGATCAGTACGACCAATCGATCATGATCAGTCCACCGGCCGGAATCGGCCAGGAGCGGTCAGTCGACATTGAAGCCCAAATCGCTAACAATCGGTGGCCGCCTTCTTTGCCAATTATCTGTTTTCGGATACCTCGGAGTAGCCATGATGCATCCTATTTCGAGATGCTTCGACAGTTTTGGGGTGTGCGCGCGTGCGGCCGCACTGGCCGCATTGGTCTTAGGCATGATCAATACCGCCGCCGCAGATCAGCTTGAAGATGCGGCAGCAGCGTTGCATAGAATGGACTACGCAACCGCAATCGCACTTTGGCAGCCTCTTGCTCAACAAGGAAACTCAAGAGCAGAAATGGGTATGGGCAAACTGTATGATTCCGGATTGGGTGTCCCTAAAGATCCGGCACAAGCCACCGTTTGGTATCAGAAAGCTGCGAATCAAGGTGACGTCGAAGGCGAATGCTTCGTCGGCGAGAGGTACGTACAGGGATACGGCGGCCTGCCTCATGACGTTTCGCAGGGGTTGACGCTAATGGAAAAGGCCGCCGATCATGGAAATGCAAACTGCGCGGAACAGATCGGAGAACTCTATCGAAATGGTCTATTCGGCGCCCCCAAAAATCCCGTGCAAGCAGTCGCATGGTATCGAAGAGGGGCGGAGATGGGAAATACGCTCGCCGAAGGCCGACTTGGGGCCGATTATCAGTTTGGCATTGGAGTTCAGCAAGATTCCGCGCAAGCTGCATATTGGTATCGGAAAGAGGTAGAACAAATGCGGAAAGACGCCGAGCAGGGCAACGTTGTTGCGCAACTGAACTTAGGCGAATCTTACGAAACGGCATCATCCGGCTTAGCCAGAGACAAAACTGCAGCCTTGTATTGGTGTGGGAAAGCAGCGCAACAGAAAAGTCCCCTAAAGATTTTTGCGGAGCAATGCGTCGCATTGGCTAAATAGGGGACGCCGTTAACTCTGCTAGCGCGCAGAGATGCCTATCGCAGTCGTTCTGCTGCCAGTACGAAAAGAGCAAACACTGTGACGCCCCGAATGTCCGGAAGCGGACACTTCCATTTCTTCGTTGCCCTCTCTAGAACGTAGTTTTGCCCTGATTGTCGAGCATGATCCATTTTAAACTCTGAACTAACCAGCGGGTGACGGGGGCATCTATGCGGGCTCGATTGCTACTTCTTCTTTGCGGCATGGCCGTCTGTGAACTGGCCATAGCCAAACCGACGTGCGATAGCAAAGGCTTCAACAGCCACAGTGATCAAATCGCCTGCGAGGTCCGCCAAAGCCAACAACGCTCTCAGGAAGTCGATCGCGCTTTCGCGGACCTAATGTCGGCCAATGATCACTTCAATCGTATTCCCGGAACCAAGCCCAATATTTTCACGGAGTGGTTAAAATCCGATCAAGTGCAATGGCGCGCGTTCACCAGCAAGGACTGCGAACTGCAAGGCGAGGTGACTATGGGGACGGCGGGCTCCGATGTCGTGCAGCAATGCCTGCAAGAGGCCTACACGCAACGCAGACAGGTGCTCCATCAAATGGCGCAACTGCTGGGCAACTGATGGCTCAGGCCAGCGCTTTTCCGCGTCTCACTAAGGTCTGCTTCGGGTCGATTTCCGCCGGTCGATGTGGACCCGCAGCTGATCATACAGACCGGCAGACTGGTCATCGTCGATCGGTCGTGTGATGCATTCGATCCGGTGCACGCACACCGGCGATGAACTTCCTGCCAGGTGCTGGCGAATGGGGCCGTTAGCCTTGAACTGCGATGGCACAGCTTTACACCCATTCTCAGATAATTAAGCCGAGCATAACCTTACGTTCGAAGACGTTCATAGATACATAGCTTTTCCGCAATAATTTATTTGTGGATAGGATGAGCGGGCAAATTCGACTAAGTTTAAGTAGCTAAGGCAACCAGCTGGCTCAGTCTTTCGTCACGGGGGTATTTTCGGGGGTATAAATAAAGGCATAGCCTCTGCTAATGCATATAAATCAATAAGATATATCCAAGATATGAATCCTATTTCCGCACCACTTGCTTGTTTCATGCCGTCCAGCGACGTGTCGTGAAACCACGAAAACCCGCCAAATGGCGGGTTTTTTTGTGCCGTATCTTTCCACGCCGTCCCATTGAAGCCGAATAAGCGTGGGTGTTTTAGGGGGCTACATCCCCCTGCTGGGGCATTTGGTCCGGGAAAGCGGTCATGGCTCGCGACACCGGTATCGGCGTAGACACCTACCGGATGACTCATTGGCAGCATGGCCGCACTCATCATCGCTTTCTTATTCGTCTCGTTCCTTACTACCTACACCCGTTCCTTTGGATGTGCTCAACACATTCCTGAACAAACACCCAGAACTCTCTGAACAATGCAAGAGCATCAGTCGATGCTCCCGCGCAGTTTTGTTTCAAGATTAATCCCGATGTGCTCAACGCGCCTGCAGTGCGTCGATCGTTGCCGCATCAAGCTGGCCGGTGACCGACAAGCCATTTGCTTTCTGGAAGGTGCTGATGGCGCGGTTCGTCCCCGGACCGGGAACGCCATCGACCTTGCTGCTGTATAGGCCCAATTGAGCCAGCTTGCGCTGTGCGTCAGCCAGCGAATAGTCACCCGCTCCGGAAGCAGCACGACCCATTATCGCAGCGCTGGAATTCCCGGCCCCGTCCACACTCAAGTTGCCACCCGTACCCAATCCACCCGCAACACGTTGGGGAGCGTATTCGCGCACAGCCTTGACCATCTGGTTGTAGGCATCGAGGAAGGCCGCCGCAATTACTTTGCCCTCTGGTGTCTCACTGTAAGCACCGAGACTCGCACCGCCCGATCCAAAATGATCAAACAAGCCGGCTACGCCGAAGTCAATGTTCTTGGCACTCCCTTGCGCGGCAGCCACTTGCACGCTTGAACGCGAATCAGTAAGCATCATGGTCGTGGAGGCTTCGTTGCTTTTCATCGAACCCGCGATGGCACCAAGGATTGCGCCGTAGGAACCACTTACTGCAGCAAGCGCACCGCCAGCACGACCGGTACCCTGCGAGAATTGGATGGAAGGCGTGACGATGTAGTCCGCCGCCACCATCTGCCTTTTGTCCATATGGCTGCTCTGGCGCAGTTCGCCTGAAGCATTGAGATCACGCTCGCCCATCATCGAATTCATAGCCTCCGCGATCGACCACCACAAAGCAATACCCGCGTGACCAACACGTTCCTTGTTTCGAGCGCACTTGACGATCCGACCTTCCGTAAGTCGGATGTGAGAAAACTCGCAAGTGCTTTATTCCCTTACATCCAGAAAAGAAGGCTAGCTTTCGTGCCTTTTAAATAAGCAATTAAAGGTTTAGCGCAATAAGAGAACAGCCATTGAATCGCGGTCATGTTCCCAATGGCATACGCCCGAAGCGCTTTGGGTGACTGCCTCACGTCAAGGCGCTCTACTTACGCGCCACTTAGTCGCGTAGATAAAAGGATCGAGCCTTCCGTACAAAAATCGCATCATTCAGGCGGCATTGACATCAGACCTGCCTGAAAGAGGTGTCTGAAAACGACTAATAGAGTGCCCGCGCCCGATTCAATCGATCGGTAGATCGTCATTTCCCGGACTGACGTACCATGCCATGACCGGCAAATATTCTTGATACGTCTCATAGCAGCGGATTCGGCAACACAGGATTGAGCCACTGCATGCAGCAATGGGTCTAGTTCAACCCCACACCAGGTCACTCGCTGATCGCAGAAAACGAGAACGTTTTCCGCAAATCAACCTGTCCCCCTTAGTGGCGTGGCGCGCATCGATCGCCGCCGCTACAAAAATATTTCCTTATCCAAATTTTTCCTATGTCAGGCGTAGCGTTTCGGCGGAGGGCACTTTCGGGCAACGCGTTGTGACTTGACGTCTCTACATCGCGCTGAGGACTTCCTTATCACACGCAGAAAGCCGTATCGCTGGCGATGCGGTTTAGGAGCACGGATATGGCGGATATCAGAGTCCTGATGGTTACCGATGGAAGTAACTTCAACTACGGGCCACAAGTCACTTCGCACTACGACGCGGATTGCTTTTCGTTGGTCACGCTGGTCGATGCCCTCAACAATCCGAGCAATATCCCGTCGATCCAGGTTGATACCGCGCATCGGCGCGGCGCCCAGTTTGCCGGGCAAGATCCCGACACGTCGCAGAATCTGACCTATCCGGGCGACTTCGTGTTTACACAGATCGCCGATCTGTCGATCTATGACGTCATATGGCTGATCGGGGATGAAGGCTACAACGGGGGTGAACTGGAAAGCTTTAATTCCAATATCACACCCGATGAGCAGATCGCGTTGTCTGATTTCATGCAGAACGGTGGCGGCATGTTCGTGGTCGGCGATCACGACGGCCTGGGCGCGTGCATGTGCGGTGGCCTACCACGCGTGCGAGTGATGCGCAGGTGGTTCGAGTGGGACCACGTTTTTACCGATCCGGCGACAGGACAGATATTCGCGCCGAATTGGTCGGTTGGTGGCGATGCCTCGTCACCCGGTTATCCCGGCGCGACAAGCCGATTCGACACCCTGCAACCGGACGCCACGTTATTTGGTGGGCAACAGGTTTACTTTTTCTGGGATCAATCGGATCTGATGCCGCAGACGTTGATGGATGCCAGCGGCAATCCGCTGACGACTTCGCCAAACCCGATCCACGCTGTACTGCGCGGTAAAGAAGGTGTGCCGATTGCCTATTTTCCGGATCATATGCACGAAGGCGAGGCCACGGATTTCACGACCATTTTAGCTGGTGGTGGCTCGTTCAATCCGAACGGCACTGGCGGCACACCGAACGCGCTGTCGTTTACCGACTCGCACGGAAACTCGCATGCTTATCCTGAGTTTCCGATCATCGGCAATTATCAGCCGACACCGGAAGTGATCGCCTACTCGTTCGATGTCGGCCACACGACCTATTACGGTTCGGTACCGCCTGCAACACCCGATTACCCAACGACCACAAAAAAATGGAAGGGCGCCATCGGTGTGTACGACGGCTGGGGGGCCGGGGTGGGTCGAATCATTGCCGGCTCGACCTTCCATCACTATCTCGACAAGAATTTGATTGGCGATCCGTTGTCGAATGAGCAAGCAGGGCCGCCCACTAATACGACGCTGGGATTGCCTCAGTCCATTCTGGACCCGATCCGCGATTACTACGTCAATGCCGTCACTTGGCTCGCGCGCTGTAGCTCGACCTTCCATTTTTGGACGCTCAAGAGCACGTTCGGCTCCGATGAGGTGCAGAGCGCTGCTACGAGCGGTTCGAATTTCGCCAACGCGTTTTATCTTGCACTCGAAGGATTTGCGCCCAACGTGGTCGGCAACCCGACGATTAAATTGTCCGGAGCTTTCGCCGCGACGGGTGCCTTGTTTCAGCCAGGCTCTCCGGTTTATAGCGGTAACGCCAATGCTGCGCAGCGCATCCTGTTTCCGTTCACGGTGTTGTCGATCCCGAACATGGCGTTTCCGAATAGCACGTCGTCCGCGATTGTGTATCCACTCGAAGCGACCATCGCCTTTGGTTCGAATGTCTTCAATGCCGAAGCGCTGTTTGAACTGACTCCTGGCGCCGATCCGTATTTCACCAATGTCGATTCGACTACCGCTCCGCCCAATGCCTTCTATTTGAGCCAGGATTTGCGGGTCTTCCAGGTTGTGCCGGATCTGAACGAGGAACCGTTCGTCACGTTTCCAACTGGAACTGACGGTCCCTTCACTTACATCCAGAATGTGCTGCTCTATCTCAACGACATATCCAACGGTTACACGGTGCAAGGCGGCAGCGATCCGTTCACAACACTGCAGGAACAGAATGATCTGACTGAAGAATCATCGGTGTCGAATAAAGTGAAGGGCCCGGACAATAAAACGCATACCGCGTATAACTTTGCGATTGCACGTGTCAGATTGAGAGGAGCAGGATCGACGGCCACCAACGTCAAGGTATTTTTCAGGCTGTTCGCCACCCAATCCAACGACACCGATTACGATCCGCAGACGACTTACCTGTGCACGTACGATGCGTTGAATCTGCCCGACAAGCCGTTACCGGGTATCGATTCGACGACGTCGCCACCTGACAAGCTCACCTTTCCCTTCTACGCTACCGACAATGGCTCGGGCGATTACGATCAGGGCGGAAGTGATCCGGGGGCGAACGAGGCGACGATTACTGCGTCGAGCAATAAGGAAACCTATCATTATTTCGGTTGCTATCTAAACATCGGCGCATTGCCATCCGATGCGCTGCCGGGAACGCACCACTGTCTCGTTGCGCAGATCGCTTACGACAGCGCGCCGATTATAAATTCCAATGGCATAACGTTGAGCCCGGAAAACACCGACAAACTTGCGCAACGCAATTGCCAGGTGACTTGGTCTGGCAATCCTGGTGGCCCTGCGACACATCGCATTCCCCAGACATTCGACAACCGACCGAGCGTGCGTACGAGCAATGCAGTTACTACGCTGCTGGGTTATCCCGATGAGCTGATGATCGAATGGGGCAACGTACCCAAAGGCAGCGTTGCGAGTATCTATTGGCCGCAGGTCAACGCGCTCGACGTAACGCGCCTGTCGATGCTGCTTTATGCCGACACGCCGTGGATCGCGACCGATGACAACACCGTGCAGTGCACGGTCGATGCACCGGTAACCTATCTACCGATTCCATTCGCATCGGGTGCCGGTTTTGCCGGGCTATTTACCGTCGATTTGCCGAACGGGATCAAAGCCGGACAGCAGTTCGAGATCGTCGTGCGCCGAATCCGTAGCCGGCAACCGCCGGACCAATCAAACAAGCCTGAGCCAGTGGCCCAATCTCGCGAGGCTGTGCGCCAGAATTTGACCACTGATTGGCGCTACGTGGTCGGCACATTTCAGGTAACGATCCCCGTGTCGACCGACGAAAAGCTGCTGTGGCCTGAGGAAAACACGCTCGCGATTCTGAAATGGCGGTTCCAAAATACGGCGACGACAAACCGCTGGTACCCGGTGTTGCAGCGCTATCTGTCGTATATCGTCGGGCGCGTGAACGGATTCGGCGGTAAGGCGGGTGCCATTCCAGCCTCACCCAATGGAGCTCCCGGTCCAGTCTCCGGTTCCGCACCGGGCAAGAGCGGTTGCGACGCAGGTTGTGTACCGCTCGTGCGCTACCAGGGCAAAGTCGCGGAGGTGTTGTTCGATTGCTTCGGCGATTTCGAAGGTTTCTTGCTCGAAAACTGCTCGGGTGTCCACCGCTTCACGAGCTGCGAACGAGGCATTGCCGACCTCGTGTTGCGAACCTGTCGAGAACGGTTGGTGTTGACCGTCTTCGTCGAGGACGGACATGAACAACGCATTCGACAACTGATAGTGAGTTGTTGCTGAGCCGAGCCGCATCGCGTGCAGCAACGCGGTCCGTGCCGCCGATAGAAAAATAAAACCTCCCGTGCTTGCGCACGGGAGGCTTGAGGCTTGCATGATCAGTGCAATCGGGGCTTAGTGCTTCTGCTTGTAGATGCGACGGCTGTTGCCGTTTTCGGAACGGTTGAGGTTGCGCTGCTCCTGTTTGGTCAGGTGACCACCGTGACGGGCTTCATCTGCGCTCTCGCGACGTGCGATGTTCTCGTCGTGCTGGTCATCGCGCTGAGCTTGCGCCTGTGACATGGTGCCGTTCTTCAGGCCGTTGTCGACGCGGTTCTGCTGGTTTTGCAGACGGTTGTTCACTTCGTTGACGCGCGGATGACCGGGAACATCGTTGTTGGCCGGCGCTGTCTGTGCCATCACCGAGCCGGAGGCAATCGCTGCACCGATCACCAGGCCAATGACGGTAAGTTTCGATTTTGCATTCATGGCAAATTCCTTGAGTCTGTTAGCGGACGTTACTTTGTGGAATCTGTCGCCTTCCCGTTGTGGGAAAGCGGCATGCATGCGTCGGGCGGGGTCATCTGTTTTTGCGCACAATCGATGGTGTCTCCTCAAGCGTCTTGCTTCCATCGCGTGCCCTCACCTCGCGCATTCGCCATGAACGGGTGTCCTTGTGGCGCGTTGACAGACGACGTTTGGGAAGACCGAAAGATTCAGCTGAGGATTAGCTTGGAACATTTTTCCCGTCGGAAGCGCACCATTCTGTCGCTGAGCTGACGGCGAGACAGGACCGTGTCCAGGTATTTGTGCAGTGCAAAGTATTTTTGGCCGCAGAGATAAGGGCTGTTCGGCTAGCACTGCATGGAAAACAAGCTCTGGCGGGCGCACTTGCGCCGCACAAGTCAATCTAACTACGTCGTGGTTGTACTCATTGGGAGATGGCACTGTATCGCCGTCGTCGCTTTTCAACGTTTGCCAACAAGCAAAAGAATGGTGCCCCCGATACGATTCGAACGTACGACCTTCCCCTTAGGAGGGGGATGCTCTATCCAGCTGAGCTACGGGGGCGATGGATATCTTCCTGATGCGACGAACCACAGCAGCGCGATTATACGTGGTCGAAGGATTCGAGACAGCCCCGGCTTTTTTGGCCTATTTTTAGTTGCTCGCTCAACGTCCCCGAAGGTTTCGGTGTGTCAAGCGAAAAGTGCTGAGACGAATAAACAGTGCGGTGAGTCGCACACGTTGCGATGACGTTGATGCGATCTCCCTCCAAGACATTCGAAAAGCAATCGGATGACTTCAAATATCGATATACCGCTCAACAAACGTGGACCCGATATCGCTACACGATCAGCTTGACCATGCAGCTTCGAGTCGCTCGGCAACCTAAGGATGCTCACCTGCGTTGTGCAAACAGTTCGGCCTTCTATACCGCTTTTATGCACTTCGCCGTGACGCAGGCATCATGCGCGCCCCTGCATGGACGTCTTTATCTACTGTGATGCTGGTTGTGTAGACCGCCTTCACCTTTTGTGGGCGCCAGACTCGTATGATGCACCCCAATAAAGCGGGGCGCGTCAGCCCGTAGGTGTGCCAGGTAGGTGGGCGAGCGCACCAGGTTTTGCAAGTGGCGTTTACCGAGAGTGAATTTCATCGATACCCAATGGGCGTTCTGTGGGGGAACGAGAATGGGGCCAAGACCGGGCTGGACAAAAAATTGGCTTGTGCAAGATATTGCGACTGGGCTGATTTACCTGGCCCTTTACCTTCTTGTGCGGCCACTTTCTCACAGCATCTGGATCGTCACTGCCGGCCTGCGCCTTAGCGCGTTGCTTTTGCTCCCCTATCGTCAGTGGCCTGCCCTGGTGATTGCAGATACTGCAGGCCTGCTCTATTACGACCTACCCTGCCTGGGTCAGTTCGGTCCACTCTTTGTAACTGTCGATTCCACATCTCCGTTCCTGCTGGCGGCGCCAGCTGTGTGGTGGTTTCGGACCAAGCAAGGGCTTTTCCCTTCGCATCGCATGGTCAAGGTAAAAGCCCTGCTCTGGTGTCTGGTCACTGCGACGTTGATCTGGACCGCCGGTAGCATGGTTACCGTACAGACGCTCCCCCTTCCCTATTCACAAATGGGCTCTACCCCAACCTATGTGCTGTACACCGCGCTGGGCAAGTTGGTAGGCATTCTTACCTTTGTGCCGCTTGCACTGTGCTTCAAACTGCGCGACACGTCTGTTCCTTTGACAAGCCAAATCAAGCGTGTATTCACCAGCCGGCTTGCTGTCGACGCCCTTGTCGTGGTTCTGCCGACATTGCTGGCATTGTTCTTGCTGTCCCGCCACGGCCAGCAGGAATCAAAAGACGTTATTCGGATCTTCATGTTCGTACCTGTCGGCTGGCTCACGCTTAGACACGGCTGGAGGGCAGCAAGCTTCGGTACGGCCATCGTCATGTCCGCACTGTTCATAAACATGGCGCACGTCCCGAACCCGGCGCTGGTCCAAACCCAGGCATTTATTTGTTTTACCACTGTGTCGTTACTGGTACTTGGCGCGCGCACGAGTAGCGAAAACCTGTTCCAAGAACGGGAGCGCCTGGAAGCGAAGGAAGCACTGAGGCTGGCGCAGCAAGGGCTGTATTTGTGCGAAGTGAGAATGCGGCAGACCGCTTACAACCTAGAGCAGATCGCAGGCACTTTGCAGGTCACTCATAACGGAATCTTGAAGCGTTTCCGGCACATGATTTCGCTGACGGAAAGTCAGAATTTCTTCCGCCAGGCGAGCGCCACGAACGCGCAAATCTACCAGTTAGCCGATTCCCTGCACCCTCTTTCGTGGCGTGAGAAGGGGTTGCCGTCCGCGCTCCGCGAATCCATCGGCCGGACCTTGGACGAACAAGGATTTGTGTATCACTGCTCGCTTGAGGGGAGAGGCCTAAGCAAGCTTTCGCCGGGCGTGCATTCGGCCATTTATAGGTTTGCGTGCGAGGCTGCCGTATACGTTTGCGAAAACTTTGCCTGCTCGCACGTCTATCTGACGCTACGCGGCGGGTTTTCGCATGGGCAACGCTGGGTCGTGATTCGACTTGAGGGCAAACAAATGCCTAGCGATATCAACGACCCTGTCTTTAGAAACACAAGCTCCAGTCAGCTCGCAACCAAATTGGGCACACAAGGACTGGGATTAGACTCGATGCGATCCTATGCGCATCTGTTTGATGGCTGCATGCACGTTAGAGCAGCTTCGGACTCACTGAGAATAACCGCGCTCCTGCACGATATTAATAAGGCTAAGATCGAACAGCAGAGCGACTCGGTTCCGCTAGCGATGTATCTTCGTTAGTCCAAAGAATTCATTAGCTCAAGCAAATAGCCACCCGATCAAGGGTGGCTATTTGCTTGCTTTTCTCGCGTCATACTCACAGGGCGTAGTGCGTCAGCAAAGTAACTAGCGACGCGCTGCCAGGGTTGTGCAGGTCAATGGGTGGTGGACGCCGCAGGCGCTCCTACCTGCCCCGATACGCCAATAACTGCACAATCCGGCGGCTCGCATGCGTTGTCCAATACAGTGACCGTATTGACGGTAACGTGGCCATTCTGCTTTGGCGTGGCAGTCAACGTCACGCCCTTGTCGTTATAAACCGTCTCGGATGCGTTGCTGGTTTGAGGCGACGCCGAATGCGTTGCGTCACCTGCATCCAATCCGATCGGCAGCGTAAGTACCACGCCATTGGCAACCGCAACGGCTGCACGAACGTTGCCGTTGAGATCATTGACCTGGAAGTAGCGAATACCGTCTTTGTAGAACACGTAAACGTGATAGTGCGGACTTGTGCTTACGTCCGCAGCGTTTGGCCACGACTGACCTAGTCCCGTGACTGCGTCCGCGTTCTGTTGAGCGAGCGCAGGTACAGCGGATAAGAGGGTGCAGATGCAGAAGCCACCGACTAACGCCAATGAACGCGGTATACGAACCATACTGCCCCCTCTCGATGATGACTCTTGGCACGATTGCCTCTGCTAAATCTATCAGCAAAATGCTGAAAACCATGTCTAGCTTCGCACTTTGATCAGTGTGCATTTAAGCAACGAATTACTAGAACGATCCAAGTGTCGCAATTCCTCTCGTTGCGCAGATTGTTCGTCACAAAATATTGACGAACCTGTTGTCAAAGCGATGTGTTGAACGATGCTTAGGAAACGCATGTCGTACTTAAAGGTTGAAGCACTCGGAGTTGCCCTATTAGTGAACTGCGAATGCAGAAGCAGACGACGCGCGGATCGTCTGAACCGAGCTTCGTCGCCCCATGAGCGGGCGGTCGCCCGACGGCCCCGAACCAACCCTCGGCCCCGGCGGGAGCACCACCCTGGCACCCCCTGATACAATGGGCGTTTCCCCATTTAGGGCACCCTCGGGTGCTACGGCTCAGGAGCACGCATGTCCCACGATATCCTCAAGGCGCTTGGCCTTACCGGCGAGCAGTCGGGTACCTATCTCGGCAAGGGCGAGTGGTCCAAAACCACCAGCGCCGGCACGCTGCAACCGCTGAATCCAGCCACCGGCGAGGTCATCGGCACCGTGCACGCCTCCAGCGCCGCCGATTACGAGACCATCGTGACCCGTGCCCAGGACGCCTTCAAAGTGTGGCGCATCACCCCTGCCCCGCAGCGTGGCGAGGCCGTTCGCCTGTGCGGCGAAGCCCTGCGCAAGCACAAAGATGCGCTCGGTTCGCTGGTGGCGCTGGAAATGGGCAAGATCAAGCCCGAGGGCGACGGCGAAGTGCAGGAGATGATCGACATCGCCGATTTCGCGGTCGGTCAAAGCCGCATGCTCTATGGCTACACCATGCATTCGGAGCGCCCGGGCCATCGCATGTACGAGCAGTATCAGCCGCTCGGTATCGTGGGCATCATCAGCGCGTTCAACTTCCCCGTGGCGGTATGGGCGTGGAATGCCATGCTTGCTGCGATCTGCGGCGATATCTGCATCTGGAAGCCCTCGCCCAAGACGCCGCTGTCGGCGATTGCGACAATGAAGATCTGCAACGAAGCGCTGAAGGCTGCCGGTTATCCGGATCTGTTCTTCCTCTTCAACGATGCTGGCGTCGAACTCTCGCAGAAGTTCGTCGACGACAAGCGTATTCCGCTGATCAGCTTCACGGGCTCGACGAAAGTGGGCCGCCATGTGGGCGAGCGCGTGGCGCAGCGCATGGGTCGCTCCTTGCTGGAACTGGGTGGCAACAACGCGATCATCGTGGACGAAAGCGCCGATCTGAAACTGGCGATTCCGGCGATTGTGTTCGGCGCGGTGGGGACGGCCGGTCAGCGTTGCACGACGACGCGTCGCCTGTTTGTGCATGAATCCATCATCAACGATGTCACCGAAAAACTCATTACTGCGTACAAGCAGGTCGAAGGCAAGATCGGTGATCCGACGCTTGCGACGACGCTGATGGGCCCGCTCAACAGCAAGGAAGCCGTGACCGCTTATCTCGCCGCTATCGAAAAGGCCAAGGCCAGCGGTGGCACGGTTCGCACCGGTGGCGCGGCGCTGACCGACCGCAAGGGCAACTTCGTACTGCCGGCCCTCGTCACGGGCTTGAAGAACAGCGACGACGTCGTGCAAACGGAAACCTTCGCGCCGATCCTCTATGTCATGCCCTTCAAGACGCTGGATGAAGCGATCGAACTGCAGAACAGCGTGCCGCAAGGTCTGTCGTCGTCGATCTTTACGCAGAATCTGAAGTCGGCCGAACAGTACCTGTCGTCGGCCGGTTCCGATTGCGGTATCGCCAACGTCAACATCGGTACCTCCGGTGCGGAAATCGGTGGTGCATTCGGTGGCGAGAAAGAAACGGGCGGTGGTCGCGAATCCGGCTCGGATGCATGGAAGGTCTACATGCGCCGTCAGACCAACACCATCAACTATTCGAACTCGCTGCCGTTGGCACAAGGCATCAAGTTCGATCTGTAATCGCGCGAACGTCCAGTGGTGTCGTACGCCACGACACCACTGGGCTGCCGCTCGCGTTGCGAGCGTGATGACCGCGGCACCGGGGTACGGCGAGTGCCGCTACACTAGCGCCACTTCGGACGCAGAGAGGAAATGCCATGAGCTATCAGCCTCCCGTTTATCGCTCCACGTCGTCGCTGGCCATCGTCAGTCTGGTTTTCGGTATTTCCACATGGTTTGTGCTGCCGTTCGTGGGTGCCGTCGTCGCCATTGTTTGTGGACACATGGCCCGCAATGAAATTCGCCGCGCACCGGCTGGAACGCTGGAAGGCGACGGCATGGCCATCGCTGGTTTGGTGCTGGGATACGTTCATCTCGCCCTGATGTGTCTGATTGTGCTCATCGCCATCGTGCTGATGCTGCTCGGTTTCAGTTTCTGGCATTGGCACTAAGGTTCGACAACGGAGCCGCCGCATGAAAGACCTTCGCTCCACCGAACGCTTCAGCGACCGCGTTGCGGACTACGTCCGCTATCGGCCGGATTACCCTGCGGCGCTGCTGGAGTGGCTGCACTCGGCACAAGGCGTAACGCCAGACTGGCGTGTCGCCGATGTCGGTGCCGGAACGGGCATTTCATCCAAAATGTTCCTCGACGCGGGACATTCGGTCGTTGCGGTGGAACCCAACGCCGCGATGCGCAACGCAGCGTTGGAATGGCTAGGCAGCAATCCAAAGTTCAAGGCCCTCGACGGACGCGCGGATGCGACGACGCTCGGCGATGACAGTATGGATATTGTCTCCGTCGCACAGGCTTTTCACTGGTTTGATCCGGCAGCTACGCGACGTGAGTTTCATCGCATTCTTCGCCCCGGCGGTCTAGCGGCGATCTACTGGAACTCACGCCGATTGACCAGCACGCCTTTTCTGGTCGGTTACGAAGCGCTGCTGCAGACCTACGGCACCGATTACACCAGCGTCGCCGAGCGCTATGGCGATGAACCGAGCATGCGCCAGTGGTTCGGTGAAGGATGGCGCGGAACGGCCGAATTCGATCATTGCCAGTTACTGGATTTTGAAGCGCTGCGCGGACGTTTGATGTCTTCCTCCTATGCACCGAAACCGGAACATCCCAACCACGAACCGATGATCGCCGCACTGCGCAAACTGTTCGACAAATGCGCTGTCGACGGGCACGTCAGTTTCGATTACGACACACGCGTTTACGTCGGCGAGGTGCCTTGACGCATGTACGACTGGATTCGTCCGCTGCTCTTCAAACTGGATGCCGAGACGGCACATGGATTGACGCTATACGGTCTGGGCGTCGCACATCGCAGCAACCTCGGAAGCTTTGTTGTGAGAGAGCCTGGGGATCTGCCCACCACGGCGTTCGGGCTGCATTTTCCCAATCCGGTCGGTCTCGCCGCAGGGCTGGACAAAAATGCCTCGCATCTGGACGCGTTGGGCTCCCTTGGTTTTGGCTTCATCGAAGTCGGCACCGTGACGCCACGTCCGCAAGTCGGCAACGAGCGCCCTCGCCTTTTTCGCTTGCCTGAGCACGAAGCGATCATCAATCGAATGGGCTTTAACAACGACGGCGTGGATGCATTGGTGCGCAATGTGCAGCAATCCCGGTATGAAGGCGTGCTAGGCATCAACATCGGCAAGAACAAGGACACCCCCAACGACAAAGCGGTGGATGATTACCTGTTCTGCCTCGAGCGCGTCTATCAACACGCCAGTTATATCACTGTCAACATCTCTTCACCCAATACCAAAGGCCTGCGCGACTTGCAGGAAGAAGCGACACTACGACGCTTTATCGAAACACTTCGCGAAGCGCAGGAGCGCCTTGGCTCGCAGAGTGGTTCACGCAAGCCCATGCTGCTGAAGATCGCGCCCGATCTTACGGAAGCCGAACTGGACAGCATCGCTGAAGTGCTAATCGCGGCAAACGTCGATGGCGTGATTTGCACCAATACGACAATCGATCATTCGGCGGTCGCAGACGATCCGCATGGCCATGAAACGGGAGGCTTGTCGGGCAAGCCGCTTTTCCTGCGCTCCACAGAAGTGGTACGGGGCATGAAGCAGCGCTTAGGCGATCGTGTAGGCATCGTCGGTGTCGGCGGTATCCTCGAAGGCGACGACGCTGCGGAAAAAATGGAAGCAGGTGCATCGCTGGTGCAGATTTATTCCGGGCTGATCTATCACGGCCCTTCGCTTATTGGCGAATGCGTCAACGAGATCCGCCGCCGCCAGGAACATCGCGATGGCCGTTGAGCGTATCGACATGGGTGGCTACACCCTGATTGAAAACGCGCCGCTAGCGACGCGTAACACACTGCGTGTCGCCGCGCGTGCAAAACTGCTCGCCGAAGTGCGCGATGCCACCAAACTGCCTGAATTGCTGGATTTTCCGGCCATTCGCGGCAGCCGCCCGTTTATTTTGGGCGAAGGCAGCAATGTACTCATCACCGGCGATATCGATGGCACCGTCATCGCCATGGATACGCGCGGCGTGCATGTCGAACAGGACGGCGACGTTGCCCGTATCGCCGTGGCGGCCGGCGAGCGCTGGGATGACTTCGTGCGCTGGACGCTCGGCCAGGGTTTCGCCGGCCTCGAAAACCTGATTCTCATTCCCGGCACGGTAGGTGCCGCACCTATTCAGAACATCGGCGCTTACGGCACCGAAGTGGCGGAGTTCATCGAAAGCGTCGAAGCATGGGATCTGATCGAGCGTCGTGTTGTCACGTTGGGTCGCGACGCTTGTGCATTCGCCTATCGCGATTCCCTGTTCAAACACGAACCGGACCGTTTCATCGTGACAGCCGTACGCTTCGCACTACCGCGCAGCCACGCACTGCGGCTGGACTATGCCGGCATTCGCGAAGAGCTGGAGCGGATGGGTGTCGACAAACCCGCGCCGTTCCACGTCGCCGAAGCCGTGGTGCATCTGCGCACCCGCAAACTGCCCGATCCAGCCGTGATCGGCAACGCCGGCAGCTTCTTCAAGAACCCCATCGTCGATGCCGCGCAGGGCGAAGCGCTAAAGCGCGAACATGACCAATTGGTGGCATGGCCAGGGCGTGACTCGCGCTGGAAACTCTCGGCCGCATGGCTGATCGAAGCAGCGGGTTTCAAAGGCATGCGCGACGGTGACGCGGGTATTTCCAACCGCCATGCGCTGGTGCTGGTCAATCATGGCAAAGCCACAGGCCAGGAATTGTGGGCGTTTGCGCAACGTGTCATCGAAGGCGTGCAAGCACGTTTCGGGGTGCGGCTGGAGCCGGAACCCATGGTGATTGGCGCACGCTGACCCGCTTTCTTCTTTTTCGCCTTCACGGAAATCAAAGCACTGCTTTGCGATGATCAAGGCCTTGCCTGGGTTACGAAAGGTGCTGTGCCATGAGCATTCGCAACGTCGCCGATGTCCTCGTCGAAACACTGGCCCAAGCAGGCGTCAAGCGAATACATGGTCTGGTGGGCGACAGCCTCAACGGCATCACCGAGTCGCTGCGCCAGCGCAAAGACATCGAGTGGATTCACTACCGGCATGAGGAAGCGGCGGCCTTTGCCGCGTGTGCCGAATCGCAATTGACAGGTGAGCTGGCCGTCTGCGCCGGCTCGTGCGGACCAGGCAACCTGCATCTGATCAACGGCCTCTACGACGCGCAACGGTCGCGGACACCGGTTCTAGCCATTGCGGCGCATATTCCTTCTGCAGAGATTGGCAGTGGGTATTTTCAGGAAACGCATCCGCAGAATCTTTTCCGCGAGTGCAGTCATTACTGCGAACTCGTCAGTAGCAACTCGCAGATTCATCGCGCGGCGGCGATCGCGATTCGCACTGCGGTTGGGCAGCGCGGTGTATCGGTGTTGGTCATTCCGGGCGACGTCGCGCTTTCCGAATCCAGCGGCCCTGTTGTTTCAGGTGTGAGTTTGCGTCCCGTTGCACCGAACATCACCCCTACCGATGAAGAGCTGAACAAACTCGCTGCATTGCTGGGCAGCGGCCGTAAGGTAACGCTGTTCTGCGGCCGCGGCTGTGCAGGCGCGCATGATGAAGTGATTCGGCTTGCCGAAACATTGAAAGCACCCGTGGTGCATGCACTCGGCGGCAAGGAACATGTCGAATGGGACAACCCATACGACGTCGGCATGACGGGACTGATCGGCTTCAGTTCCGGCTACGAAGCCATGATGAACTGCGACACCTTGTTGCTGCTCGGCACGGATTTTCCGTACCGGCAGTTCTTCCCGGACGACGCAAAAATCTGCCAGATCGACTTGCGCGCTGAAAACCTGGGACGCCGTTGCCGTCTGGACCTTGGATTGGTCGGCGATGTAGGCACGACCATTGCCGCGTTGCTTCCCAAATTGAAAGCGTCGAGCAGCGACGCCCATCTAAAGACGAGCCTTTCTAATTATCAGAAGGCTCGCGAAGGCCTGAACGACCTTGCCGTCGGCAAGGCGGGCAGCAAACCGATTCATCCGCAATACGTCGCCAAGGTCGTCAGCGATCTCGCCAGCGACGATGCCGTGTTCACGTGCGACGTTGGCACACCCACCATCTGGGCGGCGCGCTATCTGCATATGAACGGCAAGCGTCGTCTGCTCGGTTCATTCGTCCACGGCTCGATGGCCAACGCGATGCCGCAAGCGATTGGCGCACAGACGGCCTATCCGAACCGGCAAATTGTCAGTCTGTCTGGCGACGGTGGTTTCGCCATGCTCATGGGCGATCTACTCACACTGGTGCAACACAAGTTGCCGGTGAAGATTGTGGTCTTCAACAACGGCACACTGGGCTTCGTCGAGCTGGAAATGAAAGCGTCTGGTTTTCTGCCCGTTGGCGTAACGCTCGACAACCCGGATTTCTCAGCCGTGGCACGCGCAGCAGGCATTTACGGCATACGTGTGGAAGATCCGGCCGATCTGGAAAAAGCCGTCGCGGACGCCTTCGCACACGAGGGCCCTGCTTTGGTCGATGTGGTCACCAATCGTCAGGAATTGTCGATGCCACCGAAGATCCAGCTGGATCAGGTAAAAGGTTTCAGTCTGTGGGCCCTTCGCACAGTAATGAACGGGCGGGGCGACGAGCTCATCGAATTGGCGCGCAGCAATCTGCGTCGTTGACAAAAACCGTGTGCATGAGCTGACGCACACCACCTGAATCAGCCGATGCCGATGCGCCGCGTGATTTTTCCAATCAGCTCCACACATACCTTAATGCGCAGGAGATAAGTCGCTGCAAAATAAGCTACGCCGTAAGTCGAGAGCACAAACAGCGCCCTGAAAATCGGACCGCGATTAGGCAAGTAGTATTCAACGGCGCACGCCAACAGCGCAGCGACCCCCGCGCCACCCCACAGCTTCACCATCATCGCAGCAGAAACGCCGGTAGGCCCCAGCCGCTTGTTCATCTTTCTGCGCAACAAGTGAAACTCGATCCACCCCGCCACACCTGCAGAAGCCGTCAAACCCACCGCTCCCCACTGCATGGGAATGCCGAACCATCGCGGCAACAGCAGCGCGCTAGCCAATCCGAGCACCGCGGTGAAGGCTAGTCTCACCAGAGCGAAACGCAACGGTGTTCGCGTGTCACGCAATGCGTAATACGTGGATGCATAGAGACGACCGAACGTCGATGCGAGCAGCCCTACACCCGAGCCCGCGAGAATCGCCCAAACGTATAACGAATCCTTGCGGGTAAACGCACCGGATTGATAAAGCGCCGCCACCACGACGTTGCCCAGCGCAAAAAAAGCCATCGCCGATGGCACGATGAAGAACGCGATGCGCTCCAGTCCGTTGTTCAAACGCACGGAAAGCTTTGCAGCGACATCCGCATTGACTTCATCGCCCGCCATGCGGGAAAGCGTGGGCAATTCCGATGCTGAAATGGCCATGCCAAACAGGCTCACAGGCAACAGGTTCACGGACGACGCTGTCGTCATGCCCGCAATCGCACCGCTACCGAGCAACGTGGAAATGGCCTGATCCACAAATGCGCTGATCTGCACCACGCCACGACCGATCGCCACACCCAGAAAACTTCCACCAACCTGCTGCACATGTGCGCTGCGAAGGTCGAGCCGAAACCGCATGCCCGGCGCGAGCTTCAACACTGGCCCCAGCTGTACGAGGAATTGCAGCAAACAACCGAGCACGGTGCCCCATGCGAGATAAACAATCAGATGGTTCGCATCGAGGTGGCGAAAGATCAACATGGTCAGAATCATCGAGAGATTCCAGACCACAGGCGCAGCGTAAGAAAGAAAGAATTTGTGGTGACTGTTGAGGATGCCCAGACACCATGCCGACCACACCAGAATGCCGGTGCCCGGAAAGAGAATCCGCACGATCAGGATCGTCAGCTCGCGCTTCTCGCCGATGTAGCCGGGCGCGATCAGCCATAAAAGATAGGGTGTTGCTAGCACGCCCAACGCAACAATCACTGAGATGATCAGCGCGAGGACCGCGGCGATGGCGCCAGCCAGTTTGTCGGCGTCTTCCTGTTTGTTTTGCGCGAGAAGGCGCGCATACACCGGAATGAAGGACGCCGACAGCACGCCCTCTCCGAACAGGTTCTGCAGAAAGTTGGGAACGCGCAGCGCAGCACTGAAAATGTCGGCCGCATCGGAAAGACCGAAATAGTGCGAAAACACACGCTGCCGCACCAGCCCGAAAAGGCGGCTGCAAAGAATGCCCGCCCCCACCAGGAAGGCATGCCCCCGGCCAACCTCTTTCGTCATACCCGCCCGCTACGCTGGAAAAACGCCAAGCCTACCATCCGGCAGCCCTCGGCCACCCTTTTCCGGATAGGCGTCGTTGCCCCGGCGGGGCTCAGTGCAGCGTGTCCTGCGAGGTGACCACGATGTAATGGCGCTCGCCGCCCTTGGGATCGAAATACACGGCGGTGAGCTGGCCGCTGCCGGGGTCCACAAAGCGCTCCCCCGTGTCTTTCCAGCTCGGATCGGGCCCCGTTTGCAGCAGCGGCTTGTAGCGCCAGCGCTCGATGGCCAACCCCACGATAAGCAGCAGGCCGCCGAACAGCAGTTGCGGCAGCAAGGCGATCATCACGCCGGTCACGGCGGCAATCGCCGCCCCAATCAGCAGCAAACCGCCCAGCACGTACATCACGAGGGGGAGCATGAAGCGTCCACCGATCAAGTTGGCGGATCCAGCACCACGGCGGTGCCGTAGGCCACGATTTCGCTCATGGTTTGACCGATTTCCGCGGAATCGAAACGCATCATCACCACGGCATTGGCGCCCATCAGCTTGGCGTTGGATACCAAGCGGTCCAGCGCGTGGCGACGTGCTTCTTCCAGCATCTGGGTGTACTCGTGGATTTCGCCACCGACCAGCGAGCGCAAGCCGGCCACCATGTTGCCGCCGATACCACGGCTGCGCACCACGACGCCAAAGACCTGGCCTTTGACCTGTACCACCTGATGACCCGGCACGTTCTCAGTCGTTACCACCAGCATACCCTTGCCTCCCAATATCCGACGAAAGCCGTGATGGTGAGAAAGATACGCTTCGCCATGCATTACCGATAGTGGGACTTGCCCTTACACCATGCCACCTCAATGCCATCTCATGGCACGTATGCCGTTAACGGGCGCTATGGCACCATCGGCCGTCCAAGATCGTTTTTACAAGGAAAAACAAACATGATGCCGAGCCGGATCAAGACATTGGCATGGAGCCTTATGCTGGGCGCGGGACTGGTATCGACCAGTTTCTACGCCAGCGCGGATACGCCCGCTGCGGCGACCGCTACCGATGGCAAAGTGCTGCGCGCCACATTGGATAACGGCTTGCGCGTGGTAATCGTGCGCGAAACGCTATCGCCCATGGTCACCACTCAGATCACCTATCTCGCCGGTGGCTATCAGACGCCAGATGAATTCCCCGGTACGGCGCATGCGCTGGAACACATGATGTTCCGCGACAGCAACGGCATGACCGGCGCACAGCTCAATGAAATGACCGGCAAGATGGGCGCGGACAACAACGCCTTCACCACGAACGACGCGACGCAGTATTACTTCGTCGCTCCGTCCAACTATCTCGATATCCTGCTGCACATCGAATCGACGCGTATGGAAGGCGCGCTGCTGACGCAGAAAGACTGGGAGCGCGAACGCGGCGCGATCGAACAGGAAGTATCGCGCGACATTTCCGATCCGGGCTATCTCGCCTTCCAGAATGCCCAGCGCGTTCTTTATGCCGGCACCGGCTATGCGGAAGACGCGCTGGGCACGCGCCCGTCCTTCGATAAGACCACCGCTGCCGACCTTCAATCCTTTTACAAAAGTTGGTACGCACCCAACAACGCATTGCTCGTGATCGTCGGTGACGTGGATCTACGGCAAACGCTCGCCAAGGTGCATGAGCTGTTCGACAAGATTCCCAAGCGCACCTCGACTGCCGCCATCCCGGTAAAACTGCAAGCGATCAAGCCCGAGACGATTTCAAACACCACGCCCAAAGGCACGGGCTCGGTGCAATTCATGTACCGCATGCCTGGTCTGATGACCAAGGACAATGCCGCGGCGCAAGTCTTGATGGATGTGCTTACCAACGCGCGCAGCTCGCTGTCCGCACTAGCGGTGGATGGCAAAGTACTGTCGACGGATGCAGGGATTCAACCCTTCAGCTACGGTGGCGTCGGTGTCGTCGAAGTAGGTTTTCCCAAGGGTGGCGATGCCAAAAAAGCGCAAGCCGATCTGGAGGGTGTGATCAACGGTCTGCTGAAGAACGGCGTGTCTGCCGACCTTGTGGAAGCCTCGAAGAAATCGGAAATCGCGCAGGCCGAGTTCAATAAGAACAGCGCCGTGACGCTGGCCAGTGCATGGTCGCAAGCGATTGCCTGGATGGGCCTGAACTCGCCGGAAGAAGCGGAGGATCAGATCCGCGCCGTCACCGTGGATGATGTCAATCGCATCGCGCGCCAATACCTGCAACCCGACCAACGCGTCACCGTCGTATTGACGCCCGCCGATAACGGCCAGCGCCCGCCCGATAGCTCCGGCTTCGGTGGTTCCGAATCGTTCGCCGGTGACGACAAACTCGATGCGCCGCTGCCCGTGTGGGCAGCCGATAAGTTGAGCAAACTCGAGATGCCGCGCTGGACGCTGGCTCCCGTACAAATGAAGCTCGACAACGGCATTCGCCTGATTGTGCAGTCCGAGAACATCAGCAAGACCATTACTGTGCTGGGTCACATCGACAACAACGCGAAGTTGCAGGAGCCTCAGGGACAAGATGGCGCAGCGCGTTTGCTGTCCTCATTGTTCGATTACGGTTCGGCGACGCTCGATCGCGATGCCTTCCATAAGGCGCTCGACGACATTTCCGCCAATGAAACCGGCGGTACGGATTTTGGTGTGGCGGTACTCACCGATCAGTTCGATCGCGGCATGCAATTGTTGGCAGACAACGAGCTGCACCCCGCCCTACCGCAGGATGGCTTTGCCGTGCAGCAAGATACGCTGGCACGCACGCTGGCCGGCGAGATGCAAACGCCGCAATACAAGATGTCGATTGCCTTGAGGAAGGGATTGTTGCCGGCGGGCGATCCCGACCTGCGCCTGCCGACACCGGAAACCGTGAAGGCATTGACGCTACAGAACCTCAAGGACTACTACGCGAAAACCTATCGCCCGGATCTCACTACCATCGTGGTGGTGGGCGATATCACGCCTGAAAAAGCCAAGGCGACGGTGGAACGCTACTTCGGTCAATGGAAAGCGCAGGGGCCAAAACCCGATGTCATTTCCAAGCCTATACCCGTGAATCCTGCGGGCTATACCGCCGTCGATAATCCGTACGCTTCGCAAGACACCGTGCTGATCGGTCAGGCACTTGAACTGAACATGCACCATCCCGATCGCTACGCATTGCAGCTTGGCAATGATGTGTTGGGCGGTAACGGTTTTGCATCGCGACTGATGACCGACATTCGCGTCAAGCACGGTTACGCGTACGGCGCCGGTTCGGGCATGCGCTTCGATCGCTCTCGCTCGATCTTCTTCATTCAATACGGCAGCGACCCGCAAAAAGTGTCGGCGGTTGACGATCTGATCCGCAAGAACCTTTTGGACATGCAGAACACGCCGGTGAAGGATTCAGAGCTGACCAATGCACGTCAGTATGAAATCCGATCCATTCCCGTAAGCGTTGCCAGCATCGACAGCATCGGCCGTTCGTTGCTGGCATGGGCATGGCACGATGAACCGCTCGATCAGCCCATGGTGGCCGCCAAGTACTACCTGCAGCTCACTCCTGCGCAAGTGCAAGCGGCATTCAAGAAATATTTGAAGCCGCAGAATCTGATGCAAGTTGTACAAGGGCCGCCACCGGCCAAGCATTGAATAAAAAAAGCCCCGCATTGCGGGGCTTTTTTTATCCGCCATTCCGAAACCGGAACCGATCAGGCTGTTGCTTTCTTCAATCGTGCCGGGCGTTCCAGATTCGGCAAAAACACCGCGAGCACGCCAATCAACGGCAAATACGCGCAAAGCGAATAGACGTAGTCGATGCCGTGCACATCCGCCACGCGTCCGAGCACCGCAGCACCGATGCCGCCCATGCCGAATGCGAAGCCGAAGAACATGCCAGAGATCATGCCCACACGACCAGGAATCAATTCCTGCGCGTAGACGAGAATTGCCGAGAACGCCGACGACAGGATCAGACCGATCGCCACACTCAGCACGCTGGTCCAGAAAAGATTGGCATGCGGCAACGCCAGCGTGAAAGGAGCCACGCCGAGGATCGACACCCAGATCACCCACTTGCGCCCCACCCTGTCGCCGATCGGGCCGCCGAAAAACGAACCGGCAGCCACCGCAAACAGGAAGATGAACAGATGCATCTGCGCGCTTTGCACAGACAGACCAAACGTGTGGATCAAATAGAACGTGTAGTAGCTGCTGATGCTCGCCAAATAGAAGTACTTGGAGAAGATCAGCAAGCCAAGAATCACCAGCGCCATGACGACGGTGTTGCGGCTCAACGCTTCACCGGCCGTGTGGCGCACGACCTTGCTGCGGATGACGTGATGCAGGCGATACCAGCGCCCCACCTGCATCAACACCACCATCGCAAGCAATGCAGCAAGCGAGAACCACGCGACGCTCCCGCGGCCATGCGGAACGATGACCCACGCGGCCAGCAGCGGCCCGATGGAAGAACCGGTGTTGCCGCCCACCTGAAAGAGCGATTGGGCGAGTCCATGTTGGCCGCCCGATGCCAAACGTGCCACGCGCGAAGACTCCGGATGAAACACAGACGAACCGGTTCCTACCAATGCCGCCGCCACCAACAACACGGCGAAATTCGGCGCCACCGCAAGCAGCAGCAGACCGCACAACGTAAAGCCCATACCCACCGGCAACGAGTACGGCATCGGTTTGCGGTCGGTCACGACGCCGACCAGCGGCTGCAGCAGCGAAGCGGTCACTTGATAGGTCAGCGTGATCAGGCCGATCTGTCCGAAGCTCAAATGAAAACCGCCTTTGAGAACCGGATAGATCGCCACGATCAACGACTGAATCATGTCGTTGAGCAAGTGCGAAAAACTGATGGCGCCCAATATTGCGTAATCCGTGCGCTGCACGGGGGCGATAGCTGGCAACGGTTCCGCCTGGACGGGCGTCGGCAGCGCAATGGTTTCGGCTGTGTTTTCCATAGACTCAGGGAGTGTGGGTACTCGATTTGCGTCAATGCGAGTCACACCTTAAAGTAGGAAGTCACGGCCTGCATACACTATCGGGTCATCAGTTGTTGAATTCGGGCCAATTGTGCGAAATACCCGCGTAAGCGCCTACGAAGACACGCCACGCGACGTTGTCGCCACCGGCAACGACTATCCTGCCGGCACGGTATTAGCCAGCCATACGCATCGGCGCGGGCAGTGCCTTTACGCCATTACCGGCGTACTGACCGTGACCACTACGGAAGGCAGCTGGGTGGTGCCACCCCGCCGTGCGCTGTGGATTCCTGCCGGCGCCGCCCATGTGGTGCACATGGGCGGCCGTACCACCACCCGGAGCGCTTATATCCTTCCCGAAGCGGCCGAAAAAGCGGGCCTGCCGGAACATTGCACCGTCATTAGCGTGTCGCCCCTGCTGCATGCCCTTCTGTCGGAAGCCGTCGATTTGCCGGCGGAATACGCGCTTGGCGGCCGCGACGATCATCTGATGCGCCTGCTGGTCAATGAAATCGCGGCGATGCCTACGCTGCCGCTGAGCACACCGCTGCCGCAAGATCCACGGTTGGCTCAGCTCTGCCATGCGATGATCCAATCTCCCTCGCTGGAAATCGACATCGATACGATGGCGCACAAAGCCGACATGAGTCGCCGCAGCTTTACCCGCCTTTTTCGTCAGCAAACCGGCATGAGCTTCAGCAACTGGCGCCAGCAAGCCTGCCTGCTCGCAGCGCTGGCTCGGCTGGGGCGCGGGCAATCGGTGACGCGCGTCGCGATTGAGCTTGGTTACAGCAGCACCAGCGCTTTTACCGCCGCTTTTCGGCGCACACTGGGCGCAGCGCCCAGTCATTACTTGATTCCTCATAAGGTGGACGTGGCATGACGCAAACCGATTCCGATGTCACACCCGTGTCAACCCGCTCACGCAAGATGGCAAAACACAGTCCCGCACGCGCGGGCAAGGCCTCGCCATCCAAAGACCGCTCCATGGATGGTGCACCGATGAGCAAACGCCACGAGCAAGACGCCATGTCCGCTGCCACCGCCGCCGAAGTCACTGCACCGACACCAGCTGTCGATCTCAACGACAAGGCGTATTACATCCATCGCGAGCTCTCGCAGTTGCAGTTCAACAATCGCGTGCTGGAACAGGCGCTGGACGAACGCACGCCGCTGATGGAGCGGCTGAAGTTTCTGCTGATCTTTTCCAGCAACATGGACGAGTTCTTCGAAATCCGCGTTGCAGGCTTGAAGAGTCAATTGGCATTCGGGCACGAAATTGCGGGGCCCGATGGCATTCAGCCGCGACAGGCGCTTGCCGAGATCAGCGAGATCGCGCATCGCCAGATCACGCGCCAATACGCCATCCTCAACGAACGCTTGTTGCCTGAACTGGATAAACACGGCATTCGCATCGTGCGCCGTGAAAGCTGGTCCGCCGCGCAGAAGCGTTGGGTGCACCGCTACTTCCGCCAGGAAGTGGCGCCGATGATGACGCCGATCGGCCTCGACCCGACACACCCGTTCCCGCTGCTCGTCAACAAGAGCCTGAACTTTATCGTCGAACTGGAAGGCGTGGATGCGTTCGGTCGCGATTCGGGTTTGGCGATTTTGCCGGCACCACGCGTGCTCCCGCGTACCATACGTTTGCCTGACGATGTCTGCGACGGCGGCGAGAACTACGTACTGCTTTCTTCCATCATCCATGCACACGCCGATGAACTGTTTCCGGGCATGGAAGTGCGCGGTTGCTATCAATTCCGCCTGACGCGCAATGCCGACCTCACCATCGATCCGGAAGAAATGGACGATCTCGCGCGCGCACTGCGCGGCGAATTGTCTTCGCGCCGATTCGGCGATGCCGTGCGCCTGGAAGTAGCCGACAACTGCCCGAAGAAACTGACCGACTATCTGCTCAAGCAATTCGGCCTGAGCGAAGCCGAACTTTACGAAGTGAATGGCCCAGTCAACCTCACCCGCCTTTTCGGCATCGTGAGCCGCTGCCAGGATCCCTCACTGCAATATCCGCCTTTCGTACCGGCCATTCCGAAATCGCTGAAAAAAGCCGAGGATCTGTTCCAGGTGATCAGCAAGCAGGATGTGCTGCTGATCCATCCTTACGAATCGTTCTCCACTGTCGTCGATCTGGTGCGCCAGGCAGCGAAAGATCCAGCCGTGCTCACCATCGAGCAGACGCTCTATCGCACCGGTGCCAACTCCGAGATTGTGGATGCGCTGGTGGAAGCCGCGCGCGCCGGCAAGGAAGTGATTACCGTCGTCGAGTTGCGCGCCCGCTTCGACGAAGAATCCAACCTTGGACTGGCCACGCGCTTGCAACAGGCCGGCGCTGTAGTGATCTATGGCGTGGTGGACGTCAAGACACACGCAAAACTCATTCTGATCCAACGCCGCGAGGGCCAGAAACTGCAGCGCTACGCGCATCTGGGCACTGGCAATTACCACAGCGGCAATGCCCGCCTGTATACCGACTACAGCTTCCTGACATCCGACGCTGCCCTGTGCGAAGACGTGCACAAGCTTTTCAGCCAGCTCACCGGCATGGGCAAGCTGCTGAAAATGAAGAAGCTGCTGCATGCGCCTTTCACGCTGAAGAAGTCGTTGCTCGACATGATCGCGCGTGAGACCGCGCACGCAGAAGCGGGCAAACCTGCGCACATGATCATGAAGATCAATGCGCTGACCGATGCAAAGATGATCCGCGCGCTGTACAAGGCAAGCATCGCAGGCGTAAAGATCGACCTGATCGTTCGCGGCACCTGTTGCCTTCGCCCCGGCATTCCCGGCGTTTCGCAGAACATTCGCGTTCGCTCGATCATTGGCCGTTTCCTTGAACACAGCCGCGCTTACTGGTTTGCGAACGACGGTGACGAAGCGCTGTATCTGGCAAGCGCGGACCTGATGGAGCGCAATCTGGATCGCCGCGTGGAAACAGCGTTTCCGATTGAAGACCGCAAGTTGCGCCAGCGAATTCGCAAGGATCTGGATATCTACCTGTGCGACAACACCACCGCATGGATGCTGCAGCCCGATGGGCAATATGTCCGACTGCATCCCACGGACTCGCAGACACCGCACGATGTGCAGCAACAGCTGCTGGAAAAGTATTGCGGTGCAGGCGCGCCGGCAGGTCGATAACTACGACACGCTACGCGTGGAGTTGCTTGCGCACCCACGCAACGTAATGCTCGACGAAGCCCTGCAGGAATTTCTTGGTGTGTTCGTTGGCGACGTTGCCATCGGCATCGAACATTCCTTCGGTGTGCTTGATAAACATTTCAGGCTGCCCCAGCACGGCAACATCCAGGTAGGCCAGCACGTTGCGCAAATGCTGCTGCGCCAGCGCCGTTCCCGTGGCGCCGATCGATATGCCCATGACTGCGCCCGGCTTGCCGGCAAACGCACTCGTACCGTAAGGGCGTGAAGCGATATCAATCGCGTTTTTCAACACCCCGGGAATCGACCGGTTGTATTCGGGCGTTACAAAAAGCAGCGCGTCCGCCGCCTTGATGTGCTCCTTGAGAGCCGTGCAGGCCGCGGGATAGTCGTGATCAAAATCCTGATCGTAAAGGGGCAAGTTATCGATCTGGATGTGTTCAAAGGAGAAATCCGAGGGCGCCAGCCGTTCCACGGCACGCGCCAGCTGACGGTTGAACGAACTCTTGCGCAAGCTACCTACCAGCACCGCCACCTTAATCGCCGCCATACATCCTCCGTCGTCACAAAGCTGACCCAGCCGGTCACACCTAGCCGAAAGAAGATGCTTCAACCCCCCGTAACTCAATGTGAAACCGCCAGTTAAGCCTATTAACGGGCTGGCACGTCCCCTGCATGATTGCTGCAGAATAATGACCGGAGGTTTCCCACCCCCACAGGAAGTCCACAATGGGGGTGCCATGGTCGATCCATGAAATTGATCGGGCGTGAGAGAGGAACACCGGAGTCAGGCCAAGGCACGCGCACGCGGCGCCTGCGGCCACTTCAGGAACAAGGGGCTGAGGTGACGACGGACGTTTTACCAAAGGGATGGCATCACCGCAGGTGGCTTCTGGCTGCCTTGCCCTTGGCTTGGCTGATCCTGTTCTCGCTGTTACATGCGAGTCCGGGCTTTCCGCTTCGTGGCGCATGGCGCGAAGTCGTTCGCGGCGATGTGCCGGCACGGATAGTGGATGCATTCCGCCAAGGGGCACTGCGCCCGTTCAACCCGACCATGCTGCAACGATTTCCGCGCGACACGCTTGGCAGCTGGGTCGTGCTCCAGCCCCTGCCCGTTCGTGACGGCGATGAACGCGTGCTTTCGATCTACCCCGCTCCGCTCGGATCCATCACGCTGTATGGGGCGAACGACGCACCCATCCGTACACTTGCGCTAGATGATTTCTCTGCTCCGCTGCACGGACATGGTCGTCTCGCATTCCGCCTGACGACCGTCGACAGCGGCACTGCCCAACCGATTCTGCTGAAGTTCGAACCCAGCGACACGCTCGCCGCTCCGGAACGTTTCGAACTGCAGAGCCTCGACGATTACCTGCAGGACGACTCCAACTGGCTCGCCTTCGCCACCGCGTGTTTTGCGGTGATGGTGGCGATGGCGCTGATGGCGCTGTGCTTCGCGCTCATTCTGCGCGACATGACCTTCGCCTGGTACGCCGGCTACATGCTTTGCTATGTCGTCGTGCAAGGTGTGCAGACGGGTTTTCTCTTCCATCCGCTTGGCATGAGCTGGCTCGCCGGATATGAAACGCTGGTGGGCGCATCGGCCGTTGCATTGTCGGTTTCCTTTGCCGCCTTGTTTATCGTTCGCTTCTGCGATCTTTCGCGCTATGCGTCTACCTTGCGGGTGCCGGTCGTGGCGCTCGGCATTGGCATGACGCTCATTGTGCTGCTGCGTTGCAGTCACATTCCAGCGCTCGTCACGATGGCGCAGACGCTTATCAACCCCGTGCTGATACTTGGCGCACTATTGCTATTGATTACCGCACTGACCGCCGGCGTGCGTGGCTCGCGTCAGGCGTGGTTCTTCCTCGTCGGATGGACGCCGCTATTGGTGCTGACTGCGATGACAAGCGCACAAGTGACCGGTGCGTTGCCGACGCTGGATTGGCTCAACGATGCGAGCATCGCGATGGGTGCGTTCGAGGCCATCGTGCTGTCGCTGGGCCTTGCCGATCGCGCACTGACGATGCGGCGCGACCGCGATAGCGTGCGCGTGCTAGCCGACCGCGATGCACTCACCAACTTGCTCAATCGCCGCGCGTGGACAGAAGCGGCCAGCAAAATGATGGCGGACACCGCCAACACGAATCAGCCTATCGCTCTGCTATTTCTCGATCTTGATCACTTCAAAGCGCTCAACGACCGCCAGGGCCACGTGGCCGGGGACCGCGCGCTGGTTGCCGTTTCCGAAGTGCTTAGCCACGAACTTCGCCCCAGTGATCTACTGGGACGTTACGGCGGCGAAGAATTCGTCGCCATGTTGCACAGCACGAATCAGGAGCAGGCCGTGCAGGTTGCTACGCGTCTATGCCGACGCGTACACCGGCTGGAAATTCCAGTGGATCAAAAAGACCTTCTGCTGAGCGTAAGCATCGGTCTTGCGATGCGCAGCCTGGGCGATACGCTGGAATCGCTGATCGAGCGTGCCGATCAGGCGATGTATTACGTCAAGCTCAACGGCCGCAATCAGGTGCACACGTTTGAGCGGCGCGCGGCAATGATCAGCGGTCATCACAAAACCCGTCATTCGCGCGAACAAGAGCGTTAACGCCTTCTCTCCGTTTCGAGAGAGAAGGCGTCCAAACACTTCATCGATTTACTTGCGCGAGGCGAGTTTCTTAGCCGCTGCGACAACGTCTGCATCGCCCGGCAACACAAGGAATGCCGCGCCGGCGAGCGGCGTATAGGTATCGGCACCCACCACGCGCTCAAGCGGTGTGCTGCCGTAACCGGCTTCGACGATGGCTGTGATGACGCCTTCACCCACCCCAGCGCTCTTGCGTCCTTCATCGAGCACAAGGATACGCTTGGCGTTCTTCGCCTGTGCGGCAATGAACGCATCGTTGAGCGGCGCGAGCCAGCGAAGATCGACAACGCGCGTTTTCCAACCGAGTTCTTTTTCAATGACACGCGCCGAGCGCAATGCCATCGGCACGCCGTTGCCAAAGGTGAAGATCACCAAGTCGTCAGCTTTGTCGTCATAGACACGACCTTCGCCCAGCGGCATCGCTTCGCCCGGTGCGGGATACACGAACTGCCACTGGCCGTCACCGGCGTCATAGAGATCTTTCGTCATATACAGCGCGATCGGCTCCAGATACGCGCAAACGCGGCCGTCAACTTTGGACAGCGCCATCATCGTGCGCAGCATGGTGGCGGCATCGTCACCGCGACTTGGGCAACCGACGACGAGACCGGGAATATCGCGCAACGGGGCAATCGAGTTGTCGTTATGGAAGTGGCCGCCGAAACCACGCTGATAACCCAACGACGCCACGCGCATGACGAGTGGATTGCGATACTGGTCATTGGAGAAGAACTGCAGCGACGCCGCTTCGCCGCGGATCTGATCGCAGGCGTTGTGGAAATAAGCCAGATACTGAATTTCCGGAATCGGCAGCATGCCCATGTTGGCGTAACCCTGCGCGAGGCCCAGGATCACGGTTTCATCGAGCAGCGTATTGAAAACGCGGCTTCCCTTGAATGCTTTCTGCAAACCTTTAGTGACGGTGTAAACACCGCCCTTCTGCGCGACGTCTTCACCGAATAGCAGTGTTTCCGGATATTTGGCCATGACGTCGTGCAGGGCATGATTGATCTGGATGGCCAGATGCCGCGGCGGCTGTTTCTCGGGAAGTTTTTCTTCGCCACCGAAAACAGCAACACGCCTGTCGTTGTAATCGGCACGTTCCGCCTCGGCTTTCACCTTGGCCGGGGTGTAAGGCGCAAGCGGCGCCATTACATCATCGAGACGTTCAATCTTCGGACGGCGATCGGCTTCTTCCGCCGCTGCAAAACAACGCTTGCGAAGGGTGTCGTTGAGTGCGAGCAACGCATCCTTCGTGTAAAGGCCCGACGCGAGCGCGATAGCAGCGGAGCGCAGCAATGGATCGGAAGCTTCGACCGTAACCAGCTCTTCAATGCTGCGCCACTCGATTTCGAAGTCGGTACCCGCGTGCCCCATGACGCGTGTGGTTTTCAAATGCAGGAACGTCGGACGACGCGTGTTGCGGCAATGATCCACCGCGCGCTGCACTTGCGCGTAACCTTCGGCCAGATCGAGGCCGTCGGCAAAGAAGTAATCCAGATCAGGGCGATGCTGGAAATTGTTGGCGACCCAACCGCTCGGCGTCTTCACCGAAATACCGATGCCGTTGTCTTCGCACACGAACAGCACGGGTGCGGGAAGTTTCTGGTAAGCCGTCCAGGACGCCGCATTGAAAGCAGTTTGCGCGGTCGCGTGGTTGCTGGATGCATCGCCGAACGAGCAGATGGCGATGGAATCGTCCGGTATCGGTAGTTGATGGCCAATGCGGCGTGCCTGTTCGATGGCAACTGCCGTGCCCAACGCTTTGGGTAGATGCGAAGCGATCGTCGATGTCTGCGGCAGCACCCAGAGCGGTTTGCTGCCCCATACTTTATGGCGGCCGCCCGATGCCGGATCGTCCTTGCTTGCTGCAAACGACAGCGCCGAATCCATCACCGGATCCATGTCTGGGAGTTTGCGGAAGCGCTCGGCCATGAAACCGCCGGAACGGTAATGCAGGAACGCCGGATCGGTATGCCGCGTAAGACGCGCGATCATCGCGTTGCCTTCATGACCGGAACTGCCGATGGTGTAGAACACCTTGTTTTGCACGCGCAGGACACGCGCCATCAGATCGAGGTGACGCGAGATCAGCTGCGATTCCAGCAGTTCGCGGAATCCGCGCGCATCGAGCGCACTGCCTGGCAAGATCGGATCGTTGTCGCGCGGCTTGGCGCGAACGTCACCATTCCAATGCTGCACGAACTCCGTGAAATTCTGATCGACGATTTCGGCGCGGTTGAAGCCCTTGTGACGGGCGGCGATGGGACTGACGGACATGATGGTTACGTTTCTCGTTTAAGACGGGTCGCACGATGGCGAATCAAAAATCAGTAGAGGTGCCTGACAACCGACGGCACGGGAAAGCACAGCCGCTTCATAAGGCACGCAGCAATTCAGTACGTAGCAGATCCTTGGGCCGCGCAAAACATTCAAGTATGCGAATCTGCTCACTGAGTGCCGGAATGGGCACCTGCACGCCTGCACATGCAATGTGCACAATCTCGTCGACTTGCACGGGCTGCCACGCGCTGGCGTCATAAAGTTCGAGGCCGCCCATCACTTCGACAGGCATCGCAGGAAAATCGAAGCGCGCGAAGTGCGAGCGGAACAGTGCTGTACCGGCAGGCTTATAAGTCGTATTCAGTCGCGACTTCCAAAGCGTTTTAAGGCGTTCTGCGTCGTCGACACTACTCATTACATCAAGATCGGCGACCGTCACATCGGCGCCTGCAAGCGCAGCAGCAGCGCTGCCTATGATTACCCATGGATCGCAGCAATGCTGATGGAGCTGCGGCACGCAGACTTCAATCACGTCGCGTAGGGATGGGCTGATCGGCGTCATCTGCGTCGCTGCCACTGTTCTCGCGTTTGCCCCCAGATTTCGGCCACCCGGTCCTGATACGGTGGCGGCATGCCTACTTTGCGCTGCAAGGTGGAACCAAGACGTTTGGCGAGCGCGAGCGACGCGGCGTTATCCGAATCGATGGAGTGAATCATGTTGCTCCAGCCCAGATGCTCGAACGTCCAGTCGATGGCGGCGACGCAACCTTCGTAGGCGTAACCTTTGCCCCACGCTTCCCGTGCCAGTCCCCAACCGACTTCGGTGCCTGGCCAACCCACCGGATGCCAGGGGCCGAGACGACCAATCCATCGGCCCGTTTCTTTCTCGATGATGGAGAACATGGCGAAGCCTTGAATGGCCCACGCCCCAGCAAGCGTAAGAAAACCACGCCATGCCAGTTCGCGCGGTTGCTGACCGCCGATAAAGCGCGATGCTTCGACGTCGGCCATGTTTTCCGCGTACGCCTCGAAATCCTCAGCCAGGGGTGGCCGCAAAATCAGGCGCTCGGTTTCAATGCGAACATCGGGAATCAACACGACACGGCTCCTTGTTGTCGTCGCAGCAACCACTGTTCGCGCGTCTGGCCCCAAATTTCGGCCATGTCCTCTTCCACCGATGACGATAGGCGCTTCGTCTCGCGCAACTGCGAACCCAATCGTCTCGCTAGCGTTAATGACGATTGATTTTGTGGATGGATGGGATGAATCACCTCGTGCCAACCGAGGTGTTCAAAAGCCCAGTCGATGGCGGCGACGGCGCCTTCATAGGCATAACCTTTGCCCCACGCGCGCCGATTCAGAGTCCAGCCCACTTCGGTGCCGGGCCAGTCAACCGGGTGCCATGGACCCAGGCGGCCGATCCATTGACCCGATGCTTTCTCGATCACGGAGAATGTGGAAAACCCCTGAATAGCCCACGCGCCTGCCGCGGTCAGAAAGCTGCGCCACGCTTTGGCGCGCGTCTGTTCCCCGCCGATAAAGCGCGCAGCTTCCGGGTCAGCCATGGTTCGGGCGTACGCAGCGAAGTCGGCCGCCACAGGCGGCCGAAGAATCAAACGCTCGGTCTCGATGCGTATATCGGGGATCGACAAAGCTCGGCTCCTTGAACTCCCCTCTCAGGGAGAAGGGATCAGAACGCGTTAATGCCCGTGAGCTCGCGGCCCACCACTAGCTGATGCACGGTTTCGGTGCCTTCGTACGTGATAACCGACTCCAGATTCAGCGCGTGACGAATCGCACAGTGTTCCACCGTGATGCCCGCTCCACCGAGGATGTCGCGGCATTCGCGCGCGATATCCAGCGCCATGCGCACGTTGTTCCACTTGGCCAGCGACACCTGCGTGGGTTCCATCTTGCCCGCGTCTTTGAGGCGGCCAAGATGCAATGACAGCAGTTGCGCAGTGGTGATACGACGGCCCATATCGGCCAACTTCAGCTGGATAGCCTGATTCGCTGCAAGCGGGCGACCGAACAGGATGCGCTCCTGCGTGTAATCCAGCGCTTCCTTAAGACACGCCTGCGCAGCGCCGATCGGGCCCCAGGTGATGCCGTAACGTGCTTGGTTGAGGCAGCCGAGCGGACCCTTCAGCCCCTTCACATTCGGCAAGCGGTTGGCATCTGGCACGCGCACGTTGTCGAAGAACAGCCCGGATGTCACCGACGCGCGCAGGCTCATCTTCTTGTGCACTTCCTGCGCGGTGAAGCCCTTGGTATCCGTGGGAACGATGAAGCCCTGGATACCCTCGTCAGTCTGTGCCCACACAATGGCGATCTGCGCGATGTTGCCGTTGGTGATCCACATCTTGGCGCCGTTGATGATCCAATCGCCACCGTCTTTCTTGGCATTGGTCTTCATGTTCGCCGGATCGGAACCGCCGTGCGGTTCGGTCAGACCGAAGCAGCCGATGATTTCACCGGCGGCCATCTTCGGCAGGTAATGCATCTTCTGTTCTTCGTTGCCGTAGGCGTAGATCGGATACATGCACAGCGAACTCTGCACGGACGCGAAACTGCGCAGACCCGAATCGCCGCGTTCCATTTCCTGGCAGATCAAGCCGTAGCTGACGCCATTCATGCCGGCGCAGCCGTACTTTTCGGGAATGGTGGCGCCCAGCAGACCGAGGCTGGCGATTTCCGGAACCAGTTCCTTGGGAAAGCGCCCTTGATCGAAGCAGTCGCCAATGATCGGCAGGACTTTTTCGTCAACGAAACGGCCGACGGTGTCCTGGACCATGCGCTCTTCGTCAGTGAGCAGGGAGCGGACGTCGTATAAGTCGAGCGGATTCAAACGAGCTGCCATAGCGGTTCCGGAAACGGTCGGGGAAGCCCTACATTCTAGCTGGGGGGCTGGTTCCGGGTCATCTCGGGGCGCGGAAGCCCGTCAGCCTAGAGCCAGCTGTGATCGCGGAGGCAGCCCGGGCGCGGCCGAATACGCCACCCGGCCCTTAGAAGTAGGACCCGACGCTCATGAAAGTGGCCCCTCGAGTCGTTAACACCTTTCCCGCTATCGCCGATACAGGGATCGTTGCGCCGTTCCCGCCACTCTGGGTAGATCGAGAGGAACTTGAGCGAAAACGCCGTACCGATGATCCAACGTTCCATATTGCGAAATTGGGGGCGGATTTCAAATAAAGGTCGCAGCTCGTATGCAGCTGCGCATCCTCAATCCATCCGCCGAGACAGCTGCCCGGGATCGCGCAGCTCGCATTCGCCTGATAAAAGTTGCCACGCATGGTCAAGTTGTAAGGGCCGCCGTAGCCGCTGAAGCTGATCGCTCGGTGGTCGCCATTCGAAGTCTTCAGCGGCATCGTCTGCGGGTGTATTGCAGCCTTACTGCTACGTGGTCCGTTCTCGCCCGCGTCATAGCGCTGACTGTCGCGATGTGTGCCGAGGTTGTACAACGTGGATGCGAGCATGGAATTGCCGAACTCGTTTTTCCACGCCCCGTCTGCGCGTTTCGTGCAAACTGCAAAAAAACAGTGTGGTTGCCGCCATAAGTCGCAGCTATCCTTGTCGGTGAGACGAGACGATCACGGAAACACGCGTTGTCGCCAACAAGAACGCATCCTGCGGAACCCTGCCTTGCAACAAGCGTGGCTCACGTCAGCCATTGCGCAGCGAGCCAAGGAGAAACGCCAATAACCTTCGTCATCCGTATACGTGATTAGTATTCACTTGAGCATTTTTTTGTACATCTCTCGCTGCGCCCCTGTCGAACACGACGCACCACTCGCCCCACTGGACCACACATGATCAAAGGTGTCCTCCTCGGCTTCGCCAGCTTCGCGGCTTACGCGATAAGCGATGCGTTCGTGAAATGTCTGCACGGCTCGATTCCGCCTTACGAGTCGGTTTTTTTTGGCGCTGCATTTGGTTTGCTCGCGCTGCCCTTCATCATGGCCAAAGAAGACCGTTGGCGTGACGTGGTGACAGCTCGCAAGCCTGCGCTCTGGTGGGTACGTGCGTTATCGGGTGCGATCGGAAATATCGCCTCGGTGACCGCATTCACCCTGCTGCCGATGGCAGAGGTGTTCACGCTGATCTTTCTTATGCCGATCTTCGTGACGTTGCTGTCCGTGCTTTTTCTGAAAGAGCATGTCGGCTGGCGGCGCTGGTCTGCCGTGTTTGTCGGCTTCTTTGGTGTGCTCGTGGTATTGCGCCCAGGTTTTCGCGCGCTTGGCGCGGGCCATCTGGCCGCGCTGATATGCGGTCTTGTCGCCGCCGCTTCGGTGGTTGCATTGCGCATGGCAGGCCCGCATGAAAAGCGCATCAGCCTTTACGGTGCGGGTGTGGTCGGTCCGCTGATCGGCGGCGCGATGCTGATGATTCCGCACTTTGCTTGGCCGAATCTGCAGCAATGGGGACTGCTCGCCGGTTACGGCCTGTTAGCCGCACTCGCTGGCGTGTTGTTGATGTATGCCACACTGATTGCGCCGGCAAACCGCGTCGCGCCCACGCAGTACAGTCAGATGCTGTGGGCGATCGGCTTCGGCTATTGGCTATTCGGGGACAAACTCGATTGGCCGATGCTCATCGGCATCGTGATGATTCTCGGTGCGGGTTTGTTCACGTTGGTACGTGAAGAAAAGGTCACGTCGTGGTGGAAACGCACGAAGATGGTGTGATGGCGTGACCTTGTGTCCCGCTTGAGGAACGACTCGATTCCTCTGCAGTCATAGAGACGTTGTCAGTGAACAAACGATCGTTCGCTGCGCGTATCCACATGGAATCTAACCAATAGTCTCATATATGACGACACCCTCATATAGGTCAGGGGTCACCCTCCTTCCACGTCAACCGCATGAACAATTTCCCGTTTCCCTCACTTTGAGCGTTTCGCCGACACTGTCTTGTCTCCTTTTGTGACGCTTCGGCAAATGGAAAAGCTCTTGTAAACTGAAGAATGAACCTCTGGAGATGGTTATGACTGCCGATACCCCACGCGCAGCCGGACACGGTCAAAAGAAACGCGGTGTATGGATCGCCGCGATCGTGGCTTTGGTGATTGTTGCCCTGATCGTGTTACATATCTTTACAGGGCAGAAAACCAAGCAGGGCACACCGCCCATCGTCGTGAGCAGCGCCAAGGCCACTTTGGGCAGCATGCCGGTGATCTTGAACGAGCTTGGCACTGTCACTCCCGTCGCCACTGTCACCGTGCTTCCACAGTTGAGCGGCTATCTCACGGAAGTGGGTTATCAGGAAGGCCAGGACGTCCAGAAGGGGCAGTTCCTCGCGCAGATCGATCCGCGTCAATACGAGATCAACAAGCAGCAGGCCGAGGCACAGCTCGCCAAGGATCAGGCCAGTCTCGATCAGGCGCGCTCCGACCTCGCCCGCTTTACGCAGTTGCACGAACAGAAATCGATTGCCGAGCAGACGTTCACCGATCAGAAGTTCCTGGTCGAGCAGGATGTAGCAGCCGTGCAGGCCGATAAGGCGGCTATCGCCCAGGACGAACTCGATCTTGCGTACTGCCACATCACCGCGCCGGTCGCTGGCCGCGTCGGTTTGCGACTGGTCGATCCGGGCAACTACGTAACGGCGTCGAGCTCGCCGGGCATCGTGGTCATCACCACGATGAAACCCACCACAGTGCAATTTACCGTGCCGCAAAATTCGCTGGGCGATGTGCTGCAGCGTGTCGGTTCCGGCGCAAAGTTGCCGGTGACGGTTTACAACAGCGACAACTCCAAGCAACTCGCAACAGGCGCGCTGTATGCCGTCAGCAACCAGATGGCGACGAGCACAGGCACCGTAACGCTGCGTGCGACGTTCCCGAACGATGACGAATCGCTGTATCCAAACGAATTCGTCAACGCACGATTGCTGGTCAACACCATGCAGAACGCCGTGCTGGTGCCGACGCCTGCCGTACAAACCGGCGCGCCAGGCGAATTCGTGTATCTGGTCAATAGCGATGACTCCGTGGCCGTGCAAAAAGTGACGATCGGTCCGAGCGATGGCAAGAACACCGTGATCCTCTCAGGCGTTTCCAGTGGCCAGACGGTGGTGACAGATGGCATGGATCGCCTGAGCGACGGCGCGAAGATCAAGCTTGCCGGCGCGAAACCCGCAGAGTCAGGCACTGCGCCTGCACCCGCTTCGTCCTCGGCAACAGCGCATCAGGGTGGGAAGCACAAGAAAAGCTCCAACTCTGATTCGTCCGCTTCGTGATTAGCGGACGCGCGATCCGATGAATATTTCCCGCCTGTTCGTTCTCAGGCCGGTGGCTACATCGCTGCTGATGATCGCCCTTGTGCTAGTGGGCCTCGTCGCGATGCGTTTTCTGCCGGTCTCGTCACTACCTGACGTCGACTATCCGACGATTCAAGTACAAACCTTCTACCCTGGCGCCAGCCCTTCGGTGATGGCGACCACGGTCACCGCACCGCTGGAAGTACAGCTAGGTGAAATTCCCGGCTTGCAGCAGATGACGTCAAGCAGTTCTGCCGGCGCGTCAGTGATCACCTTGCAGTTCGATCTATCGCTGAATCTCGATGTCGCCGAACAGAACGTGCAGGAAGCGATCAACGCGGCCAACAGTTTGCTGCCGGCCGGCCTGCCCGCTCCGCCCACTTATGCGAAGGTGAATCCCGCCGATCAGCCGATCCTTACGCTGGCGGTCACCTCCAAATCGATGTCGCTGCCGCAGCTGCAGGACATTGCCAATAATCGTCTAGGCACGAAGATTTCCGAAGTATCGGGTGTGGGCCTCGTGACTCCGGCAGGTGGCAACGTGCCCGCCGTGCGCGTGGAAGCCGATCCGCAGAAGCTGGCCGCATACGGGCTCAACATCGACGACCTTCGTTCACTGATCTCCAACGTGAACGTGAGTCAGCCGAAGGGCAACTTCGACGGCCCCGATCTCGATTACACGATCAATGGCAACGATCAGATCCAGGATCCCATTGATTATCTGAATACGGTGGTTTCGTATCAGAACGGCGCACCGGTGTATCTGCGCGACGTCGCACGCGTGACGCAAGCTGCGCAGGACACCGAGCAAGGCGCGTGGTACAACAAAACGCCAGCCATCGTGTTGAACGTGCAGCGCCAGCCTGGCGCTAACGTGATCGCCACGGTCGATCAGATCCAGAAGGAATTGCCACAGCTGGAATCGACCTTGCCCGCGGGTATGAAGGTCGATGTGGTGTCCGACAGTACTGGCGTGATCCGTTCCTCCGTGTCGGATGCGGCATTCGAGCTGGTACTCGCTGTAGTGCTCGTAGTGCTGGTGATCTTCGTATTCCTGCGCAATCTGCCAGCCACGATCATCCCCAGTATCTCGGTGCCTGTGTCGTTGATCGGCACGCTGGCGATGATGTACGAGCTCAATTATTCGATCGACAA
>NZ_DATHMR010000011.1:0-2058 GCF_035486915.1 Dyella sp.
CGCTGGGACGATCACCCAACTGATCGTAACGGCCGGTCGGAACCGTTTCCTGCAACTGGATCGCCGTCGTCGGTATCCAGCTACCTGGATGAAATTCCGTCAATCGATACTGCGCCTGCAGCGTGAGATCGCCAAAGCCAATGCTGGAACTGCTGCGGTTATTCGTCATCCGGTTGTACCCGAATACCGGAATGATGCCGATCGAAAGTCGATTGACCAAGCCGTAGAGAATGTACGTGCGCGATCCGAAGCTGTCCGTGCCTGGCGAGCGAATGTCGTAGAGATAGGGCTCGAACAGGAAGTGTCCAGGCGGCAACGTTTCGGCGGAATTGGCCAGCATCGGGCCGGTCCACCATGCCTCGCTCATCGATTGCGTGGTGACGGAAGGCGGTGAGGATGGATCAGCCAATGATGCCGTCGTTTGTGCTACGGCGCGCGACGACCCCGCGCCATAGCAAAGCACGCCGAACGCGAACGACATGCATGCATGCCGCGTCGCCATCATGGGCTGATGCGCGTCAACGAGGCAATGAAGTCCGGCTGCCACGTCTTGCCGTTGTCGTCGGAGAACGATTCCTCAAAGTGATGCGAGTTCGGTTGGATGTCCGACCAAACGTCGCGAATAAGAACGGTTCGACCGTGCAACGTGTCCTGTGAGATCAACTCGCCACGCCCATCCTTGAATGCGCCGACTGCCGACTTGTTGATGGCACCGTTGCTGCTGTCGACCCACGTCTGGCTCCACTGATGGGATTGCGGGTTATAGAGAAATAGCGTCAGACCTTCGAAGTGACTGTCCTTGCTACCGGCTTCGATTTCTTCCATCGATGCCTTACCACCCCAGATCTTTCGGACAGTCACTGTGCCGGTCATCTCGCCCCAGGCGGTGGAGCCAAGCGGGTCCTGCAGGGCTTTGATGTGCGTCCTCCAGGTGCCGATGTTGAAGTCGAAATCGTGGGCGCCATCGCGGGCGGCCGAAGACACCGGGGTAGGGGCGTCCGCGGCGAGAACGGCGGTTCCCGCCAGACCCAAAGCCAGGCCGGTGGCGATAAGTAGAGCTTTCCTAAACGTCGTCATGGCTCGATTTCCTAGCAACGCGGATTGCGTGGCTGAAAAATTAAGCCAGATAGTGGTTCGCTAAAATAACCACTTTGCTATGATCTGATATAACCACTCCAGGTTGTGCGCTATGAAACGGATCCCCGCCAGTTTCCTGCCGCCCATTGCTCTCGATGCCGCCAGCGGCACGCCGATGTACGACCAGCTTTCCGAGTGGTTTCGGCGCGCGATCATCGATGGCCATCTCCGTGCCGGGCAGCGCGTGCCATCCACTCGAAATCTCGCCCGCGAACTGAAGATCTCGCGTGTGCCGGTCCTTAGCGCTTACGAGCAACTCTTTGCCGAGGGTTATCTGGAGACCTTCGTCGGCGCAGGTACCTGTGTCGCCCGAGCGATACCGGGACAGGCGCTGAAATCGGCCGCGGCGGCTGGACGTGCGAAGTCCGAGCAAATCGTCGCGCGGAAAGCGCCGAGACGCATCTCCGAGCGCGTGGGTACGTTGCGCACCGCGCCGCAAACCTGGGCCGACACCCAGGGCGCATTTCGCATGGGGGTGCCCGCCCTCGATCATTTCCCGATGACGACGTGGTCGAAGCTGGTTAATCGCCATTCGCGCAAGCCGCCGATGGAGCAGATGATCTACGGCAATCCGATGGGTTACCTGCCATTGCGCGAAGCCATCGCTGAATACCTCGGCACCGTTCGCGCCGTGCGCTGCGACGCCGAGCAAATACTGATTACGACGGGGTCGCAACAAGGTCTGCAGATTTGCGCCAACGTGTTGCTGGATGCGCATGCGCCCGTGTGGATCGAAGACCCCGGCTATCCCGGTGCGCGGCAGGCCTGCAAAACCATTGGCGCTGAACTCATTCCGGTACCGGTGGATGAGGAGGGAATCAACGTCACCGAAGGCATTCGCCTGTGCAGCCACGCGCAGGCTGTCTACATCACGCCATCGCACCAGTTTCCGCTGGGTTGCACGATGAGCGCAGCGCGGCG
>NZ_DATHMR010000012.1:0-5472 GCF_035486915.1 Dyella sp.
CTCCTGCGCCGCGTTGTCGATGATGCTGGTGCCCGAGGCGAGCACGGCAGCCATCATCACGTTCTCGGTGCCGGTCACCGTGACCATATCCATGGTGATGCGCGCGCCCTTCAAGCGTTTCGCACGTGCCTTGATATAACCATTCTCGACCTCGATCTCCGCGCCGAGCGCCTGCAGGCCGCGAATGTGCTGATCGACTGGGCGCGAACCGATCTGGCAACCGCCCGGCAAGGAGACTTCGGCCTGCCCGAAACGCGCGACCAGCGGACCGAGCACCAGAATCGAGGCGCGCATGGTCTTCACCAGCTCGTATGGTGCGAAATAGCGATCGGCGGAGCGCGGGTCGACCTGGATCTTCATGCGATCGTCCAGCACCAACTGCACGCCCATCTGGCCGAGCAGTTCCATGGTGGTGGTGACGTCGTGCAGATGTGGCACGTTGCTGATCGTGACCGGCTCGTCAGCCAGAAGACAGGACGCGAGGATCGGTAACACGGCGTTTTTGGCGCCGGAGATACCAACCTCCCCACGTAGCGGCTCGCCGCCGCTGATCAGAATTTTTGCCATCGGGAATCCTTCAAAAGCGAATGTCCGGGGAGCGCTGCAGCGACCGTCAACGGCGCGCGGCGACTTCCTCCGGCGTAAGAGTCTTGAGTGCGAGCGCGTGAATGGCGCCCCCCATCAGGTCACCCAGCGTGGCATAGACCAGGCGATGGCGTGCCAGGGGCATCTTGCCCGCGAACTGCGCTGCCACCACTTCTGCCTCAAAGTGCACACCGTCGTCCCCTTGCACGTTCACCTGTGCGCCGGGCAGGCCGTTTTCAATCATTGCCTGGATGCTGGCTGCGTCCATTGTTCTTCCACTGCGGGGGATCCTGAACACCAGCGGCCCATTGTTAAGAGGTCAGCCATTGGCGTCAGGCATCAAGATAGAATGCGAATATGCCATGTTAATGGAAATCTGCTGTCGCAGAAACGACACGGGGTGCCCCAAACCACGGCGAGCACCCCCTAGCCGTCAACGAGGACGCATGAACGCACCTATCGCCAAGCCCAAGTCCGCCCGGGTGGATGCCGCCGCCATCGTCCGCAGCGCACGCACCGTGATCGCCACGGAGGCGGCCGCCATTCGGGCGCTTGAGCCACGCATCGACGATGACTTCGTCACCGCCTGCAAGCTGATCCTCGGCTGCAAGGGGCGCCTGATCGTCACCGGCATGGGCAAGTCCGGCCACGTGGGCCGCAAGATCGCCGCCACCATGGCCTCCACGGGCACCCCTTCCTTCTTCGTCCACCCCGGCGAAGCGAGCCACGGCGACCTGGGCATGATCCTGCCGCAGGACGTGGTGCTGGCGCTGTCCAATTCGGGCGAAACGGACGAGATCCTATTCATCCTGCCGGTGATCAAGCGCCAGGGCATCCCGCTGATCGCCATCACGGGCAATCCGGATTCCTCCCTCGCTGGCCAGGCCGATGTCCACCTGGACGCCGGCATTTCCGCCGAGGCCTGCCCGTTGGGCCTGGCCCCGACGGCCAGCACGACCGCCGCCCTGGTAATGGGCGATGCGCTGGCGATCGCACTTCTTGAAGCCCGAGGGTTTACCTCTGACGACTTCGCGCGTTCTCATCCCGCCGGCAGTCTCGGACGGCGTCTGTTGCTGCACATCAGCGACGTGATGCACACGGGAACCGGCATCCCCACGATCTCGCCCGAAGCCAGCCTCACCGAAGCCTTGATGGAAATGACACGCAAACATTTGGGCATGACGGCCGTGATCGACAGCGACCAACATCTGCTTGGCGTGTTCACCGACGGTGACTTGCGTCGCGCGCTGGACGACGACGGCGTCGATCTGCGCAACGCCAAGGTCAGCGACCTGATGACGCGCGGTCCGAAGGTGATCGGTGCTGACAAGCTCGCCATCGAAGCGGCACAGCTGATGGAGAAGTATCAAATTCACGCCCTGCTGGTGGTCGATCACGATCAACGCGTGGTGGGCGCCCTGAACATCCATGACCTGCTGCGCGCGCGCGTGGTCTGATCGGAAAAAAAGCATGCCCAAGGATTATCTCGCCGACCTTCCCGCCGACTTGCTTGCACGCGCTGCCAAGATTCGTCTTGCTGCTTTCGATGTCGACGGCACGCTTACCGATGGCCGTCTGCTGTACAGCGAGAGCGGTCACGAAACCAAAGTGTTTCATGTGCACGACGGGCTGGGCATGAAGCGTTTGCAAGCCCATGGCATCGAAGTGGCGATCATCAGCGCACGCATCAGTCACCCGGTGGCGCTGCGCGCCGAAGAACTCGATATCGCCCACGTTTATCAAGGGCAGAACAACAAGCGCGAGAGTTTGCAACAGATCATCGAAGCGCTGAATCTGCAGCCCGAACAAGTGGCGTTCGTCGGCGACGATCTTCCCGACATTCCCGCGATGCGCATGGCAGGGCTGGCCATTGCCGTCGCCAACGCGCATCCGTGGGTGGTCGAACAGGCGCATTGGCAAACGCGTCTTGGCGGCGGCATGGGTGCCGTGCGCGAAGCATGCGATCTGATCCTGCACGCGCAAGGCAAGACGTCCGCAGAACAGGAGCACTGGCGGTGAATCTACGCCAATACCTGCGCGATAACCGAATAACGGTGGTCATCGTTATACTGGCCGTCCTGGCACCTGCGAGTTGGTTTCTTGAGCGCTGGGTGGCAGGCCCCCCCGCCGTCAACGACTTCGTCGGCCCCCCAGTTTCCGATTACGAGCTTTACACCTCCAAGGTGTGGAGCTACGACGTGACAGGGCAGTTGAATTTCATCATGACCTCGCCGCGCATGAACCGCCGCGCAGGCGACGAGTCGCTGTACATCAACGCGCCCGAGTTCACGATCATTGCAAAGAAGCCCGGCATACCCAACTGGCAGGGTAATGCGCCGTACGGCTGGGTGAACAAGAGCGGCACGCTGATGCGGCTGGACAACGCGGTCTACATGTGGCGGCCTGCCTATGCGCAAGGTCCCATGGCAACATTATGTACCTCCAATGTCACCGGCTGGCCGAAAGAGAACCGCATGGAAACCGCGGATCCGGCCACCATGACGCAGGGGGCAAGTGTGATGAACGGCGTCGGCATGCGTGCCAACCTCAACGATAACCATCTGGAGTTGCTCCATGACGTGCACGGCACGATGTATTCGAGCCAGAACAACGCTACGGCTAAGCCTGTTGATTGCCGGGCTATTGCTGCTCCACCCCGCACTAGCGAGGCAGGATGACCGCAACCAGCCAATCAACGTCGTGCATGCCAACAGCATGGATGGCTACAACCAGCCCAACTCCGTCAGCACCTTCACGGGGAATGTCCTGATTACGCAGGGAACCATGAAGCTGACCGGCCAGCTCGCAAAGATTTACACGGCGAAGGAAGACACCTCCGTCGATCACATCATTGTGACCGCGACGCCGCAGAAACAGCCGCACATCGAGCAGATCGATGACAACGGCAATCTCATGACGGGCGATGCGGATCAGCTGTACTACGACAACGTCAACGCCGTGGCGATCCTCACCGGACACGCGCACGTGTGGCAGCAAAACAAGGGCGAGTCGTTTGGCGCCAAGCTCACTTACAACACGCAGACCGGTTACATGGTCGGCGAGAGCGGTAACGAGGGTCAGATACGTATGACCTTCCTGCCCAAGCAGAAGCCCTTACCGCCAGCGAAGCATGGCGCGGGGGCACCCGCCCCGGCAGCAACGCCGGCCAAGCCCGCTGCAAAGACGCCGGCGACCACCAAACCGGCTTCGGCCTCCAGTTCACCGGCACCCGCCAGCAGCGCGCCGACCAAGGGATAACCGCTACATGCTTTCCGCAGAAGGTCTGCAAAAAAGTTTCCGCGCGCGCCAGGTGGTGCGTGACTTCCAGTTCTCTATTCGCCAGGGTGAAGTGGTGGGCCTGCTTGGCCCAAATGGTGCCGGTAAAACGACTTGCTTCTACATGATCGTGGGTTTGATCGAAGCCGACGGCGGCCTGATCAAGCTCGACAAGCAAGACATCACGGGCCTGCCCATGCACGCGCGCGCGAAACTGGGCATCGGCTACCTGCCGCAGGAAGCGTCGGTATTCCGCAGGCTTAGCGTGTCCGACAACATCATGGCCGTGCTGGAATTGCGCGAACCGGATCAGCGCAAACGCGACGCGCAGCTGGAAAGCCTGCTGGACGAATTGAAAATTTCGCACATCGCAGGCCAGAAAGGCATCAGCCTTTCCGGTGGCGAGCGCCGCCGCGTGGAAATTGCCCGCGCTTTGGCCGCCGAACCGCGTTACATGCTATTGGACGAACCGTTCGCCGGCGTGGACCCGATCTCGGTGGGCGAAATCCAGCGCATCGTGCGACACCTCAAGGAACGCGGCATCGGCGTGCTGATCACCGATCACAACGTGCGCGAGACGCTGGGTATTTGTGACCGCGCCTACATCATGAATGAAGGCGAGGTGCTTTCGCGCGGCACGCCGGCCCATATCCTGGCCGATGAGAAAGTGCGCGAAGTCTACCTGGGCCGCGAATTCAGGCTCTGAGAGCCTGTTCAAAATCTCATTTTAGAGACCAACTTCATAGCCGTCATCCCAGCGAAAGCTGGGATCCAGTGACTTTATAGACCTACAACAGGCACTGGATCCCAGCTTTCGCTGGGATGACGGCTTAGAAAAATGTCACCGCTGAGATACGAGCGGGCTCTAACTTCAGGCTCTAACTTGCGCCGTGTCACGTTGGTGCAATGAGCCACCCCGTCCGGGCATGGGGGCTATGGCCGCCGCTCTATTGATAGGGTTAGGATGACCCTAAACTCGTTCCCATGGCAGGCATGAAACCCGGACTGCAGTTTCGACTCAATCAACAACTGGCTCTTACGCCCCAATTGCAGCAAGCCATCCGGCTACTGCAATTGTCGCAACTGGAGCTGGCAGCGGAGTTGCGTCAACTCGCAGAGAGCAATCCCCTGCTCGAATTTGAAGAAGACGCTGACGCCGAACAGGAAGAACTCGACGGCGAAAGCGATATCGATAACGAATTCGACATTCCCGCGTCGTCCGCCAAAGAAACCTCCGCGACCAGCGAGAACGACGAGGCGCCGGAATGGACCGAAGCCGATATCGGCTCCGACGAGCCGATCGATTTCTCCTCAAGCAATGGCAGTGGCAGCGGAAGTCAGAGCAATAATCGCGACGACGACGGCATGGAGCCGCAGAACGCCGCGCCGGAAACGCTACAAGAACATTTGATGTGGCAATTGAACCTCACGCCAATGGATGGGCGCGCCAAGGCGATTGCTACCGTGCTTATCGATGCATTGAATACGGACGGCTATTTGGGCGAAGGCCTGGATGCCGTTCTGGCCGCACTGCCGCCGCATCTGAAAGCCACACTGGATGAAGTGGAAGCGGTGCGCCGCCAACTGCAGCGCTTCGATCCTGCGGGCGTC
>NZ_DATHMR010000013.1:0-4506 GCF_035486915.1 Dyella sp.
CACCGCGATGGCCTGCTGACGTACGGCGCGGCGCGGATCTTCGGAGTTGCCCAATGCTGCCGTGCGCCCATCGCGCAGCACCGGCTTGGACACGGTCGCCACTTGGGCGCCGTGCTGGATCAATTCCTTCAGCACGTCGGCATGGCCCTGGTCGGCAGCCTGCATCAACGCGGTGGTACCACGTTCGATTTCACTGGCATTCACATCGGCGCCGTGTACCAGCAATGCATGCACGGCATCGACGTTACCCGAGCGTGCGGCCACCATTAGCGGGCGGCGACCGAGCGGCAGCTGTTCGTTGGCATCGGCGCCGCCTTTGAGCAATGCTTGAATCACGGCGGCATCACCGCGTGCCGCTGCCAGCCACAGCGGCGTGGCGCCATCGTGATTGGGCAAGTCCGGTTTGGCGCCGGCCTTCAGCAGCAGCTCGGTCAGTTTTGCGTCGCCCCGATATGCAGCCCATTGCAAGGCGGTGGCGCCATCGGCCTGTTGTAGATTTACGTCGGCACCGTGTTTCAAAAGACGCTCGATTTCCGCGTTGTTGCCCTTACTTGCGGCATCGGCAATTGGAGCTTGCGCGAACGCAGCGCCTGCCATCGCCGATAGCAACAAGGCAGTGAGAGTTTTCAACGCAAAGCTACGCATGCTGTTTCTCAGCGAGGCCGTCACACCAGGCCGGGCAGAGGGCCGGTGCTATCGCCAAAACTGTCACGGTGGATGTCGAACTGGTCGAGAATGCTCAACAGTAGATTGCCGGTCGGTACCTGCTTGGTCGGGAACGCCAGATGGCGACCACCTTGCAGTTTGCCGTAGTTGCCGCCGATCAGGATGTGCGGCACGTCGTAGTGCACGTGCTGGTTTGGGTTGCCCATGTTGCTGCCGTACAGCAGCAGAGAATGATCGAGCAGCGAGCCGTCCCCATCGGTGGTATTAGCCAGTTTGTCGACGAAGTACGCCAACACCTTCACGTGATACTGGTTGATCTTCGACAGCTGCTTGATCAGATTCGGATCTTCACCGTGGTGCGAGCCGCCGTGGAATCCCAGTGTCGGCGACTCGCATTCCGGATAGACACGGCCGGTGAGATCGCGCGCGAACAGCATGGTGCTGACGCGGGTGATGTCGGCCTGGAAGGCAAGCACCAGCAGATCGAACATGATCTTGATGTGCTGATCGAACGACTGCGGAATGCCCGGGGGCACCGCGAAACCCTCCGGTGCGGCATTCGTCGCTTTGGCGGCGATCTGCATACGACGCTCGATCTCGCGCACGTTGTCGGTGAAGGCATCCAGGCGTGCACGGTCCGGCACACTGATCGCAGTGCGCATACCTTTGATCTTCTCGTTGACCGAATCGAGGATGCTCTGATCACGCTCGCGGCGCTGTGCGCGTTGCTCGGCGGTGCTGCCGCTGCCGAACATGCGCTCGAATACGACCTGCGGGTTCAGTTCCATCGGCAACGGCGTGGTCGGCGATGCCCATGCGATCGTGTTGGTATAGACGCAGCTGTAACCTTCGCCGCAGTTGCTCGAACCCGAACCGGGGTCTTCCACCGAAATTTCCACTGATGGCAGCAGCGTTTCCTGCCCGTACTTGGCGGCGATGACCTGGTCGATGGTCTGGCCGGCGTAAACGTCGGCACCAGAGGTCTTGCGCGGTTTCTGCGCGCACAGGAACGCGGCAGCGACCCAGTGGTCGGCACCGGTTTCACCCGGAGGCGGCTCGGACGAGCGCGAATGCAGACCGGTCAGAATATTCAGGTGTTTGCGGAACGGCTCCATCGGTTTCCAGATGAACGGCAGTTCGTCCGGCAATGCGCCGACTGTGTCGGGGATCCAGTAGCCTGGTGCCGCGCCGTGTGGCACGAAGCCGCCGAAGAAACGTGGCGGTGTGTTCGCCGCAGTCTTTGCCTGTGCCGTCATGGCGGGGAGCATTGCATCCAGCAAAGGAAGGGCAAGCGTGGTGCCGACGCCGCGCAACACGGCGCGACGGCTGATATGCTTTTTGGTAATGAACATGGGTCTACTCACCCTCCATCGAATTTGCGGCTGACAGCGAAACTGGGGCTGATTTCATGTTCATGGTGAAGGCCGGACTCTGGACCACACCCATGATCAGCGACGAAAACTTGTAGTTGTCCTTCGCCGCGTTGTGCGTCAGCGAACGGACCAGTGGCATATCCTGGTAATCGAGGCCTCGACCGATGGCATAGGTCAGCAGGTTCTTGGTCACCACTTCCACGAACATCTCGTGCTTGCGCACCGCGAGGTCGCGCAGACCCTTGATGCCTTCGACGCGGGTGCCGTCGGTGACGATGCCGAGCGAGTCGATCGGGGTGCCCACTTCAATCGTGCGCCACTCGCCCACGGGGTCGAAGTTCTCCATCGCCAAACCCAGCGGCTCGAACATCTTGTGACAGGTGGCGCAGGTCGGGTTGATGCTATGTATTTGCAGGCGCGCACGCATGGTCTTCGGGGTTTCACCGGTTACCTGGTCCAATTTGATTATCACGCCAGGCGGCGGATCCGGCGGACTTACGCCCAGGAAGGTCTGCAGGAACCATTTGCCACGCTTCACCGGCGAGGTCCGCGCCGCCTCAGAGGTAATGGTCAGCAGTGCACCCTTGCCCAAGAGGCCTCGGCGCATGTCCTGATCGGGTCCCAGTTGGACCCGCCGGAACTGCGGGCCGTAGATGTCGGGGATGCCGTAGTGTTTGGCCAGACGCTCGTTGACGAAGGTGTAATCCGCCGTCAGCAGATCGATCACACTGCGGTCTTCCTGGATGATGCTGGCAAAGAACAGTTCGACTTCGCGCTTGAACGCATCGCGCAGGGTGCTGTCGAAATCGGGGAACACATTCACCGCCGGCTCGCTGGCCGCGATGCCGCGGATATTCAGCCACTGGCCTGTGAAATTCTGCACCAGCGCCTGCGAACGCGGATCGGCGATCATGCGATCGACCTGCTGTTTCAGGACCTTCGGCTTGTGCAGCTTGTTGGCGGAGGCGAGATTGATCAGCTCCTCGTCAGGAATGCTGCTCCACAGGAAGAACGACAGACGCGACGCCAGTTCGAGATCGCTGATCTGGTAGGGAGTACCTGGCGCTACTTTGGCCGGCTCGATCTCTGCGCGGTAAATGAAATCCGGATCAATCAGGATGCGCTGGATCACCGCTTCGATGCCGCTGTCGAAATTGCCACCCTGTTCACGTCCACTGTGAAAGAAGGCGGTCATTACCTTGATGTCGTCGTCGCTGGCCGGACGGCGGAAGGCCTTCGTGGTCAACGTAGAGATGATCTTGCGTGCGCAGCGGTCTTCCTCGCTGACTTTCTTCGGGTAGCACTCGAAAATCGCGCGTCGGCTTTGCGTATCGGTGGCCACCGTGCCCTTGAATGGACCTTCGATGAATACTTGTCCCACGTGCGGGTAGAACGTGTAACCGGAAATCGAGCCGGGCGAGTTCATCGTGCGCTGGAACGATTTGTCGATTGCGGTGTCGGGCAGATCGCTGGTGGCGAGGAACGCCACGCCGATGCGGTGAAAGCCGGCCTTGATCGGCAGGGCCGGAGTCTTGCCGCCATCACCGCGTTTGGTGGCGATTTCTCTGTCCCAGTCGTACAGGTACACGCGTTTGCCATCAACGGTGACTTCCAACTGTTCACCTTTGACGTTGCCGAGTACGGCGGTGAAGTAACCGGTCATGCCCTTTACGGTAAGCGTGTACTCGCCGTCGGCGGGGAATTCGTGTTCGATCAGCATGCCGCCACGGGTGCCGAACGGTAGGCCTTCGACGTATTCGTTCTGGCTGGTGTCGTGGGGCGCGTCGAACACAGCCAGCGTCGGCGCCGTGTCGGTGCCCATGGCCAGACGACTGATGTTGCCAGCCGCCGACAGATACGCCTCCATCAACGCCGGCGACGTGGTCAGGGTGCCGGCCATGTTGTCGAAGCCGTGACTGGAGTCGTCGGACGGCAGGAACTTGGCGGCGTCGATGTCGAGGTCCAACAGATCGCGGATCGCGTTTGTGTATTCGGTGCGGTTGAGGCGATGCAGGCCCGGCGCCAGCGGATGAGGATCCTTGGTGGCGGCAATCTTGTCGATGCTCTGCTCCAGACTCTGCGCCAGCAACTGCACTGTATCGTAGTCGGGGCGCGCCTTACCCGCCGGTGGCATCATGCCGGCGCGCAAGCGTTTGATCATTTTCTCACCGACTTGCGGCCTTCCGCCGATGCTGGCGGCATCGGCGAATTCCAAATCGACCCCGCCAGCGTAGTCGCTGGAGTTGTGGCAGACGGCGCAGTACTTGTCGATCACCGCTGCACTGTCCACGCTCCCGTCTTGGGCAACCGCGGCTTGTGCGAAAACGATCGCCCCCGCGAGGATGAACATCCGGTGGGGCGCGAGCTTTGGCTGTCTCATTAACCGCATTACATTACATTCCTGCCTAGCAACGATGACTGAGGAAGCATCGTCAGACAACTATAGCGGGTCTAGCGGGTACGGCCC
>NZ_DATHMR010000014.1:0-38858 GCF_035486915.1 Dyella sp.
CCGCCGACACCGGCGTGAAGGTGGACGAGCGCGGCCGCATCGTGGTCGACGAGCACAACCACACCGGCGTGAACGGCGTGTGGGCCATCGGCGACGCCGTGCGCGGCCCGATGCTGGCGCACAAGGGTTCCGAGGAAGGCGTGGCCGTGGCCGAGTGGATCGCCGGCAAGGCGGGCCACATCAACCTCGACACCGTGCCGTGGGTGATCTACACCGAGCCGGAAATCGCCTGGGCCGGCAAGACCGAAAAGCAGCTGAAGGAAGAAGGCGTACCGTACAAGGTCGGCACCTTCCCATTCGCCGCGATCGGCCGTGCAGTGGCCATGAACGAGGCGATCGGTCAGGTGAAGGTGATCGCCCATGCCGATACTGATCGCCTGCTGGGCGTACACATGGTCGGCCCGGGCGTCTCGGAGTTGATTGCCGAAGCCGTTGTCGCGATGGAGTTCAAGGGCTCCGCCGAAGACCTCGCCCGCATCGTCCACGCGCATCCGACGCTGTCTGAAGCCGTGCACGAAGCAGCCCTATCGGTCGACAAGCGCGCTATTCACAAAGGCAACTAAGGCGTCATGCCAAGCTGATCGGCGGCTCGCTCGTGGAGACATGGGCGAGCCGTTTTGTTTGCGACGGTATTTGTGACGACGACATCCGATCCACAGCACGTAGTACAACCTGACATTTCGTCATATCGGCACACGCCAGAATGACGGATCTACACAATCCGACGAGTCCGTTGATATGCCCCGGCCCACCTCTCTCTGCGTCTATTGCGGCTCCAGTTCCGGCAAGCATCCGGAGTACATCGAACAGGCTCGCGCTTTTGGTACAGAAATGGCTCGCCGCGGTATCACGCTAATTTACGGCGGCGGCAAGGTGGGGTTGATGGGTTCGGTCGCAGACGCGGTGCTGGCTGCGGGTGGCAAAACTATCGGCGTGATTCCACGCCAACTCGTCGAACGCGAAGTGGCGCATCCTGGCCTCACGGAAATGCACGTGGTCGAGACCATGCATCAGCGCAAGACGCGCATGTACGAATTGTCGGATGCCTTCGTCGCGCTGCCCGGCGGTTACGGCACGATGGATGAAATGTTCGAGATGCTGACTTGGGCACAGCTGGGCCTCCACAAATACCCCTGTGCCTTTCTCGATGTGCGCGGCTACTACGCACATTTGCGCACCATGATGGATCACATGGTCGCGGAAGGTTTCGTGCGTCAAGAACAGCGCAATAGCGTGTGGTTCGGCGACAGCATCGAAAAACTGTTCGATTGGATGTCGCATTACCAAGGCGACGACACGCCCAAATGGATCGATAGCCAAAGCGTGAAAGCCTGATCTTTCGCGCAGCCATCAAGCAGGAGCCATCATGAGCCTCAGCACAGAGTTCCGCGCCTTTCGCATTCACAACGACCCGAGTGGTTATCGCGGTGTTCTCGAAACCATCGACACCAACGCACTCAGCCACGGTGAAGTGCTGGTGAAAGTCGCCTATTCGTCGGTGAATTACAAAGATGCGCTGGCCGGCACCGGCAAGGGCAAGATCCTTCGCCAATATCCGTTGAACGGCGGCATCGATGCGGCAGGTGTTGTCATCGCGTCCAGCGATATCAACATCAAGGAAGGCGACTATGTGCTGTGCACCGGCAGCAGCCTTTCCGAAACACTTGACGGTGGCTTCGCCGAATACATCCGCTTGCCGTCGCAGTGGACCATACCGCTACCCACAGGCCTGGATCTGCGCGAAAGCATGATCATCGGTACAGCCGGCTTTACGGCCGCACTGGCATTGCTGCAGATGGAAGACAATCGCCAGACCCCTGGATTGGGTGCCCTCGCTGTGACAGGCGCCAGCGGTGGCGTGGGCATGCTAGCCATCGATATTTTCACGCGCGCCGGATACGACGTGCATGCCATCAGCGGCAAGGCCGATCATTTCGATTTTTTGCGCGGACTTGGCGCGAAAGAATGCATTGATCGTCACAAGCTGCTATTTAGCGGCAAGCCGATGGATTCGGTACGTTTCGGCGGCGCGCTCGACAATGTCGGCGGCAGCATGCTCGCAGGACTTCTGCCGCTGATTGCGCCGTATGGAAACGTTGCCATTTGCGGCAATGCCGGTGGCATCGCCTTCGACAGTACGGTCATGCCATTCATCATTCGTGGCGTCAACCTGCTAGGCGTTGCCACCTCGGCAACAGCCCGCGCTATCCGCGACCGGGTGTGGCAGCGCCTCGCCGGCGACTGGAAACCTGCCCACCTGGATCAGATTCTTACCCAGGAAGTGTCGCTGGAGCAGCTTCCGGAGGTGTTCGAGCGTATGCTGGCTGGGAACTCTTTCGGTCGCACCATTGTGCGTATCGGCAAGGTTTGACATCTTCACGCTTGGAAGCATCGCGGCTGAGCCTTAGAATTGGTCTGAACAACAAGGGGACTCCCACCTTATGGCACGCATTCTTATTGTCGACGATTCCCCGTCGCAGCTTCTTGGTATCAAGCGCATTGTCGAGAAACTCGGCCATGTCACGCTGACTGCCGAAGATGGCGCGGCGGGCGTCGAGGTGGCGAAACTGGAAAAGCCCGATCTGATTCTGATGGACGTGGTGATGCCGAACCTCAATGGCTTCCAGGCAACGCGTACAATTAGCAAAAACCCCGACACGTCGCACATTCCGATTGTGCTGGTGACGACGAAGGATCAGGAAACGGACAAAGTGTGGGGCATGCGCCAAGGCGCAAAGGCCTACGTGACCAAGCCGATCAAAGAAGAGGAACTGGTTGCGACGTTGAAGGAATTGCTTCCGGCGTAAACGTACTCAACACATGGCAAAAACGAACGGCGCCGCAGGGCGCCGTTCGTTTTTCTGAAGACCATCAGCATCAGTGACGCGGATTGTAGTGCTCGTATTGCGCGCGCAATCCTTCGTAAGCAGAACGCTGCGAATCATTTTCAACGGGCGGCGTGCGTATCGATACTTCCACCAGTTGATCACCCGCTGGATCGCCCGGCATGCCACGCCCTTTCAGACGCAACTTGCGCCCATTCTGCGTGCCCGCGGGAATGCGCAGATCGACCGTACCGGCCAACGTTGGCACAGGCACGGTCGCACCCAACGCGGCCTCCCATGGTGTTACGGGCAGCACGTGCAGCACGTTTCGGCCTTCCAGCTTGAATCGCACGTCGTCGCGAATCGACACTTCCAGCAGAAGGTCGCCATTCGGAGCACCCCCCATGCCCGGTTGCCCCTGCCCACTCAACCGGATGATCTTGCCCGGTTGAATACCCGCAGGAATTTTCACCTCGAGCACGCGCTCCTGCCCGCTCCCATCGTCCAGACTCAGACGCGTGCGGCCGCCGTTGAACGCCGTGTGCAGATCGATCTGCACCTGAGCCTGGATGTCGCGACCACGACGTGCACGCGGCGCCTGCTGTTGCCGGTGTCCGCCGCGGCCGAACAGACTTTCGAAGAAATCGCTGAAATCGCCTTCGCCCGCATCGCCAAAGTCGTAGCTTTGACCTTGCCCCCAGTTCGGAGGCGGACGGAATTGTTCGCCCTGGCGATAGCCGCCGGCGCGTAGTTGATCGTAAGCGCGACGCTTTTCGGCATCTCGCAGTACTTCGTTCGCTTCGTTGACGGCCTTGAATTTCTCTTCGGCGCCGGCTTCTTTGTTCTTATCCGGATGGTATTTACGCGCCAGCTTGCGATACGCCGTCTTGATGTCGGCTTCGCTGGCATCAGGCTTCACGCCCAGGGTGTCGTAATAGTCTTTGAATTCCACTGTTACTCCCCAAGGATCGGCCCCCAGGCCGACCCCAGAATCAAAACACGGGTAGCCCGCCACAGATCATCGTCCGTGGCGGGCTACCTTCGCAACATCAAGCAATGTGCGGTTATTGCGCGGTGTTGATCGTGATGCGGCGGGGCGCAACCTCAGCCCGCTTCGGAATCACGATTTCCAGCACGCCATGCTTACCACTGGCGACAATGTTCTCGGCATCGGCGCTCTCCGGCAGCGTGAAGCGGCGGTGGAAGCTGCCGTGTGTGCGCTCAACGCGCGTGAAGCGGCCGTTCTGCTCGGTTTTATCGATCGCGCGCTCGCCTTTGATGCTTAGGATGCTCTTGTCCATGCTCACCTCGATGGTGGCCGGATCGACACCGGGAACATCCACGAAAATCACAAATCGCTGTTCTTCTTCCTTGATATCAACGCGTGGCGCCCACTGCTGGGCCGCCACATTGGAGCTGTCACTCGCGTCGGACTGAAAAAAACGATCGAACACCTGGCGGATGTCCGCCGGGATGGTATGGGTCGTGCCCCACACAGCATTGCGGCTCAATGTCATGGCTCACCTCGAAAAAGTTGCGGTGCACTCACCGCTTGGTTCCTAGATAGTTCCGAAGGCCACCGTTTCAAGGCGACAAGCTACCCCTGGCAGGGGTAGCATCCCCGCGGTTGTCATCCCTTCAGTGAGCCCCTCATGCCGATCGAAACCGGAGCGTCCCTGCCGGATGTGGAAGTAGCTGTCATCGACGCCGACGCCGAGGTCACGCGCGTCCGCACCGGCGAGCTTTTCGCTGGCCGGAAACTCGTGCTTTTTGGCGTGCCCGGCGCGTTCACACCTACCTGCTCGGAGCGTCACTTGCCTGGCTACGTGAAGCTCTACCCACAGTTCAAAGCGCGCGGCGTGGACGTCTTTTGCATGGCGGTGAATGATGCTTTCGTCATGAAAGCATGGGCCGCTTCCCAGCATGTGCCGTCAGGTTTCAAGCTGCTGGGGGACGGAAACGCTTCGCTGACCAAGGCCCTCGGGCTGGAGATGGACGGCACCGCCTACGGCATGGGCATCCGCTCGCGCCGCTTTGCCCTGTATGCCGAAGATGGCATCGTGAAGCTGCTGAACGTCGAAAAGCCAGGCGAACTGCGCGTGACCACCGCCGAGACGATGCTGGACGCTACGCCCCATTGAGCCCTACGTGACAACGCGACCGGCATCACAGTAAGAGTTCGACTCCCTCGACACAGTATTTACGCGCGTCATGCGTAGAGGGGAATCTGATCATGAAAACACGCAAGCTGCCGCTGGCGCTTTTGGCGCTGTCCTTCTTCTATGCCACCACGGCCCACGCGGGGGCCGCATCGGGCATGATCCATTTCACCGCGCTGGTTTATCAGCCAGCGTCGGCATCGATGGACGTCCAAACATCCAGAGCCGACGCACCGATTGCCACGAAAAAGGTCGATTCGCTGCGCAACTTCCGCAACATCATGCAACGCGACACGCTCGACTACTTCGAGACGTATGCCGGCAAGGATGCGAAAGTAGTGAGCGTGACTTACCTGTAACCGCTTCGCCAAAAACAAAGCCCCGCATATGCGGGGCTTTGTATCGTCGCTTAGCGAGATGTATCAGCCAGCGTCAGGCTGAGCGTCGGGTGCACCGCCTTGCTCCGGCGACAGGTCATCGCCTGTTTCTGCGTCGTCACCATTGCTCTCATCCGCATCCAGGCGCACCACGCTCACCAACGCCTCTTCCGCCGGTAGGCGAATCAGCGTGACACCTTGCGTGTTACGACCCAATTGCGAAACTTCGCCAACACGCGTGCGCACCAGCGTGCCCTGATTGGAAATCAGCATCAGCTCGTGGGCATCGGTGACCTGTGCAGCCGCCACCAGCGCGCCATTGCGCTCGGAGCACTGAATACCGATCACGCCTTGCGTACCGCGTCCCTTCTTCGGGAATTCTTCCAGCTGGGTACGCTTGCCGTAACCGCGTTCCGTGGCAGTGAGAATATCGCCTTCCGCGGCAACGATCAGCGACACCACTTCGGCGTTGTCTGTGAGCTTCATGCCTCGCACGCCGGTAGCGGTACGACCCATGGCACGCACTTCATCTTCGTCGAAACGGACCACCTTTCCGGTGGACGCGAAGAGCAGAATATCGCTCTTGCCGTCGGTGAGTTCCACACCCACCAATGCATCGCCCTCGTCCAGGTTGATGGCGATCTTGCCCTTCTGCAGCTGGTAGGCAAATTCGGTAAGCGGTGTCTTCTTCACCGTGCCGTGTGCAGTGGCGAAGAATACGAAGCGATCTTCGCTGTATTCATGCACTGGCAGCACAGCCTGCACTTTTTCGCCTTCGCCCAGCGGCAGCAGATTCACCATCGGCTTGCCACGTGCATTCGGGCCGGCGTCTGGCATCTGATAAACCTTCAACCAGTAAACACGGCCAGTGCTGGTGAACGTGAGCAACGTGTCGTGCGTATTGACGACCCACAGTTGTTCGACGAAATCCTCGTCCTTCAACGTGGAAGCGGTGCGGCCTTTGCCTCCGCGACGCTGTGCACGGTAAATATTCGCGGGCTGACGTTTCACGTAACCGGCATGGGACAGCGTGACGACCACGTCTTCGGGCGCAATCAGATCCAGAACGTTGAGATCTTCCTGCGAATGTTGGATTTCCGTGCGACGCTCGTCGCCAAACTCGGTCTTGATCGCTTCCAGTTCTTCCCGGATGACGGTAAGCAAGCGCGCCGGATCTTCCAGGATTTCGATAAGACCGCGAATGGTTTCGAGGATCTCGCGGTATTCGTCGGAAAGCTTGTCTTGTTCTAGGCCTGTCAAGCGATGCAGGCGCATCGCGAGAATTTCCTGAGCCTGAATTTCGGACAGCTGATAGCCATCGACTTTCAGACCATCGCGCGGATCCATATCTTCCGGACGCGATGCTTCCGCACCCGCAGCAGCCAACAACGCGCCGACCATGCCCGGCTGCCACTTGCGTGCCAGCATGCGTTCGCGCGCTTCCTGCGGTGAGGACGAGGTTTTGATCAGTTCGATCATCTCGTCGATATTGGCGAGCGCGACGGTGAGGCCTTCCAAGATGTGTGCGCGTGCACGCGCCTTGCGCAGTTCGAAAATCGTGCGGCGCGTAACGACTTCGCGACGATGGCGAACAAATGCTTCGAGGATTTCCTTGAGGTTGAGCGTGCGCGGCTGACCATCGAGCAGCGCGACCATGTTGATGCCGAACGTGACCTGCAGCTGCGTCTGCTGGAACAGGTTGTTCAACACCACATCGGCCATCGAATCGCGGCGGATTTCAATGACGACGCGCATACCGTCTTTGTCGGATTCGTCGCGCAATTCGGAAATGCCTTCGAGGCGCTTTTCCTTCACAAGCTCGGCGATCTTTTCGATCAGGCGAGCCTTGTTTACCTGATACGGCAGCTCGTGAACGATGATCGTCTCGCGACCGTTGGATTCGGTTTCGATCTCGGTGCGCGCACGAACGAGAATGCGACCACGACCCGTGCGATACGCTTCAACGATGCCCGCTGCGCCGTTGATAATGCCCGCGGTAGGAAAATCCGGACCGGGGATGTGCTGCATCAACTCCTCGACGCTAAGCGACGGGTTGTCGATCAGCGCGATGGTGGCGGAGATCACTTCGGTGAGATTGTGCGGCGGTACGTTGGTGGCCATACCCACCGCGATACCCGCCGAACCATTCACCAGCAGATTCGGTACGCGCGTGGGCAGGACCAGTGGTTCGTGTTCGCTCTCGTCGTAATTGGGGCCGAAGTCGACGGTTTCTTTGTCGATATCGGCGAGCAACTCATGCGTGAGTTTCGCCATGCGCACTTCGGTGTAACGCATCGCTGCGGCGTTGTCACCGTCGACCGAACCGAAGTTACCCTGACCATCTACCAGCATGTAACGCAGCGAGAACGGTTGCGCCATGCGGACGATAGCGTCGTAAACCGATGCATCGCCGTGTGGGTGATATTTACCAATCACGTCACCGACGACGCGAGCGGATTTTTTATACGGCTTGTTCCATGCGTTACTCAGCTCGCTCATCGCGAACAACACGCGCCGATGTACAGGTTTCAGACCGTCTCGTACATCGGGGAGAGCACGTCCCACGATCACGCTCATGGCGTAATCGAGGTAACTCTGTCGCATTTCATCTTCGATATTGACGCGGATGATTTCTTTGGCGAGCTCTGCCATCAATAGGCTTCCCTGGTAGCAAATAAGAACCCCAAGACAGGCGCGGAAAACGCATGTCTCCGAGGGTCAGGCGGTAGCGTCAAAGTGTAACACAACAGTGCTTGAAAAGTGCTTATTTTAGCCTTTTCAATCAATGGGTTACGGGTGTGTTTTGGAGCGCCTGAAAAGCAGCGTCCGGGCGCTGACAAAATTGACCAGAGCGGCCAAAACCGAGCCCACCGCAACGGCCAATGCAGGCCACTGATGCCAGCTCGGAAACTCGATCAAACAGGCCACATAAACGGCATAGTTGACCGCTGCGCCACCACTCATCAGCGCCATCCAATGCAGCCACTCGCTGAACACCGTGCGTCCACTGTGGCGAGCTGCGAAGGTGTGACTTCGGTTCCACCACCACGTGACCGTAGCGGCCAACAGGAAGGAAATCACCCTGCCAGCGTAAGGATTGATGTGCGCAAGCCTCACGAGCAGCGTCACAACGCCCGCGTCGACGACGAAACCGATCAGGCCGCCGACAGCGAACAGTGCGAACTCATGATTGAGCTTCATGCAACGAAAACAGCCCGCATGCGTTCGGTGGTGGGGTTTTCGATAACACCGCGCTCGGTGACGATGGCGTCGATCAGGTTGGCGGGTGTTACGTCAAAAACAGGATTCCACGCTTCAGCGCCATCGACAACGGTGCGACGCCCCGCCACGCTCAGCAACTCTGCGGCATCGCGCAACTCGATTTCGATGTCATCACCAGACGCCGTCGCCATATCAACCGTCGAAGATGGTGCGACGACCATGAACTTCACGCCATGATGGCGAGCCGCAATGGCGAGTTGGTACGTGCCGATTTTGTTGGCGGTGTCGCCATTGGCGGCAATGCGATCGGCGCCCACTATGACCCACTTCACTTCACCGGCCTTCATCAGGTGCGAAGCCGCCGAATCGGCGATCAGTTTTGCAGGAATGCCGTCGCGGACGAGTTCCCACATGGTGAGACGTGCGCCCTGCTGCCACGGACGCGTTTCGCCCGCATAGACCTGATGGATGCGACCCGCAGCCACACCTGCACGAATCACGCCCAGCGCGGTGCCGTAGCCGGAAGTAGCCAGCGAGCCCGTGTTGCAATGAGTCATTACGGCGGAGCCCGGCGCGATCAGTGCAGCGCCGAGTTCACCCATATGGCGATTCGCAGCGAGATCTTCATCCTGAATGGCCTGCGCTTCGCGCTCCAGCGCCGCCGCATCTGCACCGGCAGCAATGCGTCCTTTCATACGATCAAGCGCCCACATCAGATTCACAGCGGTGGGACGCGCCGAGCGCAGATGCGCAAGCGCCGGATCGAGCGGTTGACCGCTTTTTGCCGTGAGCACAACACCCCACGCGGCCGCGATGCCAATCGCCGGCGCACCACGAACGGCGAGATCCTTGATCGCGTGGAAGACCGATGCCTCGTCGCGACAATCGATCCACTTTTCCTCGGCGGGAAGCAGACGCTGGTCGAGCAAACGGAGATGATCGCCGTGCCATTGGACGGCGCGGATGGTGTCGTGGGTAGCGGAAGTATTCGAGGTCATCGTCCTAGTTTAGAGGTCGGCGATGTGGGGAGCGAGAGGGAAAGGGATTCGCCCCCTCTTACGGTCAACGCCACCTCACCGTCATTCCGGCGAAGGCCGGAATGACGGTGAGGGTGATTGGGGGATACAGCAAATTGATGCGATCGGGGATGTTCTTACGTGCGTTGCTGCAGCCACTGGTGTATCGCAGGCGCCACTTCACGCTGCGCGCGGCTGGACACGTAAATCCCGATGTGGCCGCCCTTGAACGCCAGCTCGGTGTAATCTTTCGTACCCAAGTGACGACCCAGCGGACGTGACGCATCCGGCGGCACGAGGTGATCCTGGTTGGCGTAAATATTCAGCACCGGCTGGCCGATCATGCCCAGATCGACGGGCTGGTTGCCAATCTGCAAATCGCCCTTGATCAGCTTGTTCTGCTGATAAAAATCCTTGATGAACTGCCGAAACGCTTCACCCGCCTGATCCGGCGAATCGAAAATCCAGCGCTCCATGCGCAGGAAGTTTTTCAGCTCTGCAGGGTTGTCGAGAATGTCGACGAGACCCACGTATTTTTGCTGATTCAAGCGCAGCGGCTTGAGCATCAGGTACACCCAGTTCATCAACTGCGCAGGCACGTTGCCCAGCGTGTCGACGAACAAATCGACATTCATGCGCTGCACCCACTGCGAAAGCATGTTGTCGGGCGTCTGGAAATCAACCGGTGTCACCATCGTGACGAGGTTCTTGACCTTCTCCGGATGCATCGCGGTGTAGCACAGCGAAAACGTGCCGCCCTGACAAATACCGAGCAGGTTGATGGCATCCAGACCATGACGCTTGCTGATGACGTCGACTGCGCGGTCGAGATAACCATTGAGGTAATCGTCCAGCGTCAGCCAGCGATCGGCACCATCGGGGTAACCCCAATCGATGAGATAAACGTCTTCGCCCTGCTCAAGCAGATTGCGCACGAGCGAGCGGTCGTCTTGCAGATCAGTCATCCACACCGTGTTGACCAGCGCGTAGACGATAAGCGTAGGCACTTTGGCCGTCGGCTTCGTGTTGCCCTTCATGTGCCAAACGGTGAGTTTGTCTTCTCGATAAATCGCTTCGCGCGGTGTATTGGCGTATTCCTGTTCGCCTAGTCCACGCAGATTCTGCATGCCAGCTGCAAGCTTGCGCTGGAACGCAGCCATTTCGTTGAAGGCTTGCTGAGGGTCGATGTGCAACGGTGCTTGCATGGGCGATCCTTACTTGCGCTTGCTGGTTGCGGAGCGTGTGGCTTTTGCAGTCGATCCGGCGGATTTGATCGGGCGAACCGCAGAAGTGTCTTTGGCTTTTGCTTTCGTCGCAGCCAGTTCACGCTTGAGATCGGCAATTTCGGTTTGCAGCGCGTCCACGAGTGCCTCATCCGCCTGCGCGACGGGTTGCTGTCGTTCACGCATTTCACGGCGCAGCTGTTGCACACGCTTGCCCAGACTATCGACCTCGCTTCGCGTAGGAATGCCAAGCTCACGGCACATCTGTTCGGTCTGTTGTTGTTGCATCTGACGCACGCGCATTTGTGCGTTGACCAACTCACCGAATACTTCGCGGTATTCGTCGGAAAGCGCCATCTGCGAATAGGCTTCTTCCATCGCATCGACCCAAAGGTCGTAGAGCCCTTTCAAGGATTGAATCTGCTTGCCAGGTTCGGCGCGTGCGGCGAGCATATCCTGCAAGCGCGAAATGCCGTCAGCATTCACCTTCTGCAACAATGCTTGATAACGCGCGTTGATCTGCGCGTACTGACTCATCGCTGCAGCAAGCGCTTGTTGATCGAGCTGCATTTCGCGCGTGATGCCGAAGGTGGCCGTCTGGCTTGGGGCGCCGGTCATACCGGTCATGCCAGCGCGCTGCATCGCCTGCAACCATGATTGCCATTGATGATCCAAGCCGAAAGCTGACGCGCTATCGAGACCTGCGACCGTTTGCGCAAACGGCTGATTGAATGCGGCGAGGAACGGCTGCATGACGGTGGGCTGCTGCCAGTTGCTCATCATGGGATTGGTGCCGGCACTAGCGGCCTGCTGCAGCCACGTACCATAGGCCTGCAGGTTGGCGAGGCTGCGCGTGAGGACATCGTCCGCCTGCATGCCTGCTGGAGGCATACCCATGCCACCAAAGGGAGCGGGTGCTCCCGGTTGCTGCTGCAGATATCGCATCCAGGTATCCCAGGACTGCTGCGCAAAAGCCTGGTAATCCTTCAGAAAATCATGAGGCTGATCGGGCATACCTGCATTCCTCTATCGGAATGCCGATCGTATCAAATTGAAGCTTTCCGAAATGAGAACGCCCGGCTACAGGAGCCGGGCGTTTTCGATGATCAACGTGTCGGAAAAACTCAGGCGTTGGCGTTTTCGTCTTCAGTGACAGCCTTCATGGACAGGCGAATACGGCCCTGCTTGTCCACTTCGAGCACTTTGACCTTGACGATATCGCCTTCCTTGAGCTTGTCGGAGACCTTCTCGACGCGCTCATTGGAGATCTGCGAGACGTGGACGAGACCGTCTTTGCCCGGCAGGATCGTGACGAAGGCACCGAAGTCCATCAGCTTGGCGACCTTGCCCTCGTAGATGCGGCCCGGCTCGACGTCGGAAACGATCTGTTCGATGCGCGCCTTGGCGGCGTTAGCCGCTTCGCGGTTGACCGAGGCGATCACGACCGTGCCATCGTCGGTGATGTCGATAGTGGTGCCGGTTTCTTCGGTAATCGAGCGGATGGTGGCGCCACCCTTGCCGATGACTTCGCGGATCTTGTCCGGATGGATCTTGATGGTGAGCAGACGCGGCGCGTATTCGCTCATTTCCGAACGCGGCGTACTGATCACCTTGGCCATTTCGCCCAGGATGTGCAGACGGCCACGCTTGGCCTGCTCCAGCGCCACCTTCATGATTTCTTCGGTGATGCCGTCGATCTTGATGTCCATCTGCAGCGCGGACACGCCATCGGCGCTACCGGCTACCTTGAAGTCCATGTCACCGAGGTGATCTTCGTCACCCAGGATGTCGGAGAGCACGACGAAGTCGTTGCCTTCTTTGACCAGACCCATGGCAATACCGGCTACCGGCGCCTTGAGCGGGACGCCAGCGTCCATCAAGGCCAGCGAGGAACCGCACACCGAAGCCATCGACGAGGAACCGTTCGACTCGGTGATCTCGGAGACCACGCGCAGCACGTACGGGAATTCTTCGATGGTCGGCTTGACGGCCTGCACGCCGCGCTTGGCGAGACGGCCGTGGCCGATTTCGCGACGCTTCGGTGCACCGAAACGACCGGCTTCACCCACCGAGAACGGGGGGAAGTTGTAGTGGAACAGGAACGGATCTTTCGACTCGCCTTCCGGCGCATCGATGATCTGCGCATCACGCGTCGTGCCCAACGTGGCAATGACCAGCGCCTGTGTTTCGCCGCGGGTGAACAGCGCCGAGCCATGGGTACGCGGCAGAACGCCGACGCGCACGGTGATCGGACGCACGTCGTCGAGCTTGCGACCGTCGATGCGGACCTTGGTCTTCAGCACGCTGTCGCGCATGGTGTGGTATTCGAGCTCGGCGAATTCCTTCGCGAGTTCGGCCGAGGCCCAGCCGTGTTGCTCGGCCTGATCCTTCAGCGATGCCAGCACGTCGGACTTGATCGCGGCGATGGCGTCACGGCGCTGCAGCTTGTCGCGCACCTGAAACGCTTCGTCGAGCTTGTTGCCAACTTCACCTTTGAGCGCAGCAATCAGCGATTCGTTGCGGGCCGGCGGCTGCCAGTCCCACGACGGCTTGGCCGCTTCAGCAGCCAGCTCGGCGATCGCACGAATTGCGCTCTGCAACTGCTGGTGACCGAACACCACCGCGCCGAGCATGATTTCTTCGCTCAGCAGCTTGGCTTCCGATTCCACCATCAGCACGGCATTGGACGTACCGGCGACAACCAAGTCCAGATCAGAAGTCTTTAGCTCCGTGACGGACGGATTGAGCAGGTACTTCCCGTTGGTGTAACCCACGCGCGCAGCACCGATCGGCCCCTTGAACGGGATGCCGGCGAGGCTAAGCGCAGCGGAAGCACCCAGCATGGCAGGAATGTCACCGTCGACTTCCGGGTTCAACGAGACGACCTGTGCGATGACCTGCACTTCGTTCTTGAACTCTTCCGGGAACAACGGGCGCACCGGGCGATCGATCAGACGCGAGGTGAGCGTTTCCTTTTCGGTCGGACGACCTTCGCGCTTGAAGAAGCCACCGGGAATGCGGCCTGCGGAGTAGAACTTCTCAACATAGTCGACGGTGAGCGGGAAGAAATCCTGCCCTTCCTTCGCCTTGGCGGCAGCGACTGCGGTGACGAGCACCACGGTACCACCCATGCTGACCATGACAGCACCAGAAGACTGTCGGGCGATTTCGCCCGTCTCCAGTGTGACTTCGTGATTACCGTACTGGAATGACTTGGTTACTTTCGCCACTTGGTTTGTCCTCGGTTCGATCAGCGACGCAAGCCGAGGCGCTCAATCAGGCTCTGATAACGGCCTAGATCGCGATCCTTCAGATAGCCCAACAGGCGCTTGCGCTGATTGACCAGCTTAAGCAGACCACGACGGGAATGATGATCTTGCTTGTGTGCTTTGAAGTGATCGGTCAGGTGATCGATGCGAGCGGACAACAGGGCAACCTGCACTTCCGTCGAACCGGTGTCGTTAGGCTTGTGGCCGAAGTCAGCAATGATCTTGCTGGACTGTTCTGCAGTGAGGGACATGAGTATCTTTTCCTATAAAAACGTGTGCGGAACTTGCGCAACGTCACCACCCGATGACGTTGCGCAAGCTCCGACGGTTGAACGAACGCGTTGAATCAAGAGGGTTATTGTACCGACAGGGAGTGCATTGCAACAAGACCATCACGTGCTGCGTTAAGTCTTTTCAGGTTCTATGGGCAGATTGAAGCCGCGCAAAATGCGCATACGGCCCTGCTCGCCGCACTCGACCAGCGCCAGGAGTCGACCATCGCTGCCGAAGGTCGCGGAACGTTCCCGGGGCAAATCGGCGGGCCATTCGATCTGACGGCCTTGTGAGACGGCCTGACTGGCCTCTTCGTCCAGATGAATGGCAGGAAGGTCCGCCACGCCGGTTGCCATCGGCTGAACGAGCCGGTCGAGCGCTTCCTCGCCTTGCTCGGCGGCCTCCTGAAGCTGCTCGACGGTCACCATGACCGGCTCCCGGAATGGATCCACCCAGAGGCGCCGCAAGGCGATCAGATGGGCACCGCATCCTAGGTGCTCGCCCAGATCGACGGCCAGACTACGGATATACGTGCCGGAGCCGCATTCCACGAGGAGGGTAAGGGTGTCGGCGTTGTGGGAAATGAGCTCAAGCCGATCAATCTCGACTTCGCGTGGCGGCGCCTGAACGTCTTCGCCGCGCCGTGCCCGAAGATAGAGCGGCTCGCCGTCCTGCTTGAGTGCCGAGTAGACCGGCGGAACCTGAACGATTTTCCCGCGCAGCCTGCTCAGTGCGGCCTCGATGGTGGCGTCCTCCAGATCGGGCACCGGTCTTTGCTCGACGATCTCGCCTTCCCTGTCCGCCGTCGTCGTAGTGACGCCGAGCTGGCATTGGGCGAGATAAGCCTTGCGCGAGCCAAGCAGCATGCCGGCGATCTTGGTCGCTTCGCCGAAGCACAGCGGCAGCAGGCCGGTCGCCAGGGGATCGAGCGCACCCGTGTGACCACCTTTGGCCGCACGAAGCGTTCCAAGCGCAATCTGCAACGCTTTGTTCGAACTCATGCCCAGCGGCTTGTCGAGCAAGAGGATGCCGTGCAGTTCTCGTGCACCGGGGCGTTTGCGGCGGCGACTCATGGTGAAGTTAACAACGTTGGAAGAACTCAGTCGTCGCTTTCGTCGGAGACCGGACGATCAGCATCCTGGCGCAACAGAAGATCGATGCGTTCGCCTTTGTCGACCGAATCGTCGTATTTGAAGCGCAACTCCGGCACACGGCGCAGACGCATCTGACGCGACAGTGTGCGGCGGAATTCGACCGCCAGTTCGTTGAGTGCCTTCACCGCTTCTTTCGATTGTGCGGGCAACAACGCAGTGACCCACACTGTGGCAAAGTCCAGATCGCGCGTCACTTCCACATCCGAGACGCTGCACGACGGCAGTCCGTGGTCGCGCACGGCGGCATGCACCATCGTGCCGATTTCACGGCGAAGCTCGGCGCCGACGCGGTCAGTTCGTTTGAAGTCACGTGAGGGCATAGGCCACTCCAGAAAGAGAGAACACACCGCTGCGAGCGCGCAGCGGTGTGTCGCCTTCCCCGAAGGAAAGGTGTTTAGTTACAGCGTGCGGGCGACTTCGATGCGCTCGAAGCACTCGATCTGATCGCCCACCTTCACATCGTTGTACTGCTTCACGGCGATACCGCATTCCATGCCGCTACGCACTTCGTCCACGAGATCCTTGAAGCGGCGCAACGATTCCAGTTCGCCTTGGAAGATCACGGTGTTGTTACGCAGCACGCGAATCGGCTTGCTGCGCTTGACCGTGCCTTCCACCACCATGCAACCGGCCACGGCACCGAACTTGGAACTGCGGAACACATCGCGCACCTGAGCGGTACCGATGATTTCCTCGCGTACTTCCACGCCCAGCAAACCGGACGCAGCCTGCTTCACCTGATCGATCACGTCATAGATGATCGAGAAGTAGCGGACGTCCAGACCGGCCGTATCGATCACCTTGCGTGCGGATGCATCGGCGCGCACGTTGAAGCCGATCAATAGCGCCTTCGATGCTGCGGCGAGCGTTGCATCCGATTCGGTGATGCCGCCGACGCCGGCTGCGATCACGTTGACCTTCACGTTTTCGTTGCCGATCTGGCTCAGCGATTCGCGCAGGGCCTGCACCGAACCCTGCACGTCGGCCTTGACGAGAATGTTGAGCGTCTGCTGTTCGGAGGCTTGACCCATCAGCGCCATGATGTCTTCAAGGCGATTCGCCTTGCTCACCATGCGCGTTTCGCGACGCTTGAGCTGACGTTCCGCAGCGACTTCGCGAGCCAGGCGTTCATCCGCGACGACGACGAAATCGTCGCCCGCTTCCGGCACACCGGAAAGACCCAGCACCTGCACGGGAATCGACGGACCGGCTTCCTGCACCGTCTTGCCGGTTTCATCGATCAACGCGCGCATGCGGCCGTATTCGATACCGCATACGACAAAGTCACCACGCTTCAGCGTGCCCTGCTGCACCAGCACGGTAGCCACTGGGCCGCGACCGCGATCGAGCGCGGACTCGATAACCACGCCGGACGCCGGGCCATCTTTCACCGCGGTGAGTTCCATCACTTCGGCCTGCACCAGGATTGCGTCGAGCAGAGCATCGATGCCAAGGCCGGTCTTCGCCGATACCGGCACGAACGGTGTGTCGCCACCCCATTCTTCCGGAATCACTTCCAAATTGCCGAGGCCTTGCTTGACGTTGTCTGGGTTGGCGTCGGACTTGTCCATTTTGTTGACCGCGACGATCAGCGGGACCTTGGCAGCGCGCGCATGCTGCACGGCTTCCTGGGTCTGCGGCATCACGCCGTCATCGGCGGCCACCACCAGCACCACGATGTCGGTGGATTGCGCGCCGCGCGCACGCATCGAAGTGAATGCGGCATGGCCTGGAGTGTCGAGGAACGTGATCACGCCCTTGGGCGTTTCCACGTGATAAGCGCCGATGTGCTGCGTAATACCACCCGCCTCACCCGACGCGACCTTGGTACGGCGAATGTAATCGAGCAGTGAGGTCTTGCCGTGGTCGACGTGACCCATGATGGTGACGACCGGCGGACGCGTCGAGCGCTCACCGTCCAGCTCAGCGCTCTGCGTGTGCGCCGCCAGTGCAGCTTCTGCACCCTGATCGCTGGCTTCTACAGGCTTGTGGCCCAATTCTTCCACCACGAGCACGGCGGTATCGAGATCGATGGTCTGGTTGATGGTCGCCATCACGCCCATCTTGAAGAGCGCCTTGACGACTTCCGAACCCTTGACCGCCATCTTCTGCGCGAGCTCGGCGACGACGTTGGCATCGCCCACGACGACTTCGCGCACAACCGGCGCAGTCGGACGCGAGAAGCCGTGCGCGCCGGCTGAAGCGGGGGAACCGCCCGAACGTGACGCGTCGCGTGAGGAGCCCTTGTTCGCCTTGCCACGCTTGTTGGAACGACGTGCACGATCGGCTTCGGACAGATGCAGTTCACCAGCGGCGAAACGCTTGCCGCCCGGCATATCGTCACGATCCTGATGGCCATGACGCGTCTTGCCGCGATCGGCACCACTGCTCGGCGCTGGCGCCGGAGCGGGCGCAGGCGCGGGAGCCGCCGCAACAGGCGCGGGCTTCTTGTCGCGCTTGCGTGGTTCGTGAATGCGCGGAAGGATCATGCCGAGCGAGTGCTGATCGATGCGCTGCACCGACGCTGGGTCCGGGGCATTCTTGTCGCTGGCTTCAACGAGTTCGTTGTCAGCCGGAACGTTACGTTCCTCTTCCACGGGACGCTGCGGAGCCTGAGCTTCGGCAGCGCGTGCTTCCGCAGCGGCCTGTGCCTCAAGACGTGCGCGTTCGGCTTCTGCTTCGCGGCGCGCTTCGTCTTCAGCGCGCTGGCGCGCTTCTTCCTGACGACGATGCTCCAGATCGACGCGCTCGCTTTCTTCATGTTCGCGCTGCTGCGCAGATTCGTGCAGCTTGCGCAATGCGTCTTCGCGCTCCGGCTCGGCATTGGCCTCTTCGGCGATCACGCTGCGCTTGACGTAGGTGCGCTTGGCACGCACTTCCACGTTCACCGTCTTGGCGCTGCTTGGCGCACCGCGGCCGCCCGGTGTGGCGACTTTCAGTTCGCTGATCTTGCGGCGCTTGAGCGTGATCTGCCTCGGCGATGAGTCATCGGCTTCTGGTGCCACATCGTTCTTGCCGTGTGTGCGACGCAGAAAACCCAGCAGTTTCACCTTTTCGGTGCTGCTGATGACCTGCTCCGGATCGGAGAATTTCATGCCTGCTTCGCCAAGCTGTGTGAGCAGCCTGTCGACGGGCATGCCCAGAACCTGGGCTAGTTGTTTGATCGTGACGTCCGACATCGTGTTCTTTCTCCGCCGTTCCCGCGCTTATCGTCCGTACAAAACCTCTTTGCACGGCCACCTCCGTCCTTGGTGGAGACGTTTCAGTCTCCCGGCGCGCCCATCCAGGGCGCTGCCGCCGGGTTAGCCGCCCTTCTCCAGCCGCGCAATCATCGGCGCACGTGCCGCCATGATGAGTGCCGCTGCGCGTTCTTCATCCATGCCCTCGATGTCGATCATGTCGTCGACCGCGAGGTCGGCCAGATCGTCCACCGTGACGACACCGCGCTCAGCGAGTGCGTAGGCCGTCGGTTCGTCCATGCCATCCAGGTCAAGCAGTTCCTGCGAAGGCTGGTGTTCGTCGATGTTTTCTTCGACCGCCAGCGCTTCGGTGAGCAGCGAGTCGCGGGCACGGGCGCGAAGTTCTTCGACGATGTCTTCGTCGAAGCCTTCGATGGCCAGCAGTTCTGCGCTCGGCACGTACGCGATTTCCTCGACGCTGGAGAAACCTTCCTGCACGAGGATGTTCGCAATTTCCTGGTCCACTTCCAGCTTGTCCATGAAGAGCTGGCGGGCGGACTCCTGCTCGGCTTCGCTCTTGGCGGCCACCTGATCCTGCGTCATCACGTTGAGCTGCCAGCCGGTGAGCTTGCTGGCCAGGCGCACGTTCTGACCGCCACGGCCGATGGCCTGCGAGAGCTTGTCTTCGGCGACAGCGATATCCATCGAGTGCTTGTCTTCATCCATGATGATGGACTGCACTTCCGCCGGCGCCATCGCGTTGATGACGTACTGCGCTTGGTTCTCGTGCCACAGAATGATGTCGACACGCTCGCCGTTGAGTTCGTTCGAGACCGCCTGCACGCGCGAACCGCGCATGCCGATGCACGCGCCGATGGGATCGGTGCGGCTGTCGTGTGCGACCACGGCGATCTTGGCGCGGTCGCCTGGATCGCGCGCGCAACCCTTGATCTCGACGAGACCCTGACCGACTTCCGGTACTTCGAGCTTGAATAGCTCGATCATGAATTCCGGCGCCGCGCGCGAGACGAACAACTGCGGACCGCGCACTTCGGAGCGCACTTCCTGCAGGTAACCGCGTACGCGATCGCCGACGCGATGCGATTCGCGAGGAATGGTCTTGTCGCGCGGAATGAACGCTTCGGCGTTGCCGCCAAGATCCAGATAAACGTTGCCGCGCTCGACGCGCTTGACGATGCCGGTAACCAGTTCGCCAACGCGATCCTTGAATGCGTCGACCACCTGCTGGCGCTCGGCCTCGCGCACGCGCTGCACGATCACCTGCTTGGCAGCTTGCGCAGCGATGCGGCCGAATTCAGCATTTTCGATTTGCTGTTCGATGTATTCGCCAATAGCTGCATCGGCGCGTTCGTCGACCGCGTCCATGTGGCGCAACTGGCGGAACGGCGATTCCATTTCGCCGTCATCGGCGATGATTTCCCAACGACGGAAGGTTTCGTAGTCGCCCGTATTGCGGTCGATGCTCACGCGAATATCCGGATCTTCGTCCGGATAACGTTTTTTGGCAGCTGACGCCAACGCGGCTTCCATCGCCAGGAAGATCACGTCCCGCGGTACGCCTTTTTCATTGGCAACTGCATCAACGACCAGCAAAAGTTCTTTGCTCATTGCAACCACTCCGTGAACGCCATCCGGCGTCCCATCGACAGATTGAATTTATTTCGACGCTTTCTTACCAGGCTTGCGACCACCGGGTTTGGGCTGCGGCACATAACCGAGCGCGGCCCAATCCGGCACGATACGAGCGCTTTCCACTGCATCGTGCGCAAACTCAAAAACCTTGCCTTCGGCTTCCAGCGCGATCTGCTCGCCTTCCACCGATGCCACTTTGCCGCGCAAACGCCGGCGGCCTTCCAACGGTGCCTTCAACAGCACCTTTACTTCCTGACCCGCCACCTTGGCGAACTGAGCAGCCGTGAACAATGGCCGATCGATGCCAGGCGAGGAAACTTCCAATACGTAATGCCCTGGAATCGGATCTTCAACATCTAGCATCGCGGAAAGCTCGCGGCTCGCCGCTTCGCAGTCGTCGAGCGTGACTTCGCGCCCTTCCGCATCGAGATAGACGCGCAGCGTGCTCTGTCCCTGCGAAGGGCTGAATTCGATACCAAGACATTCGAGCTGAAGATCAGCCAGAACGTCGGTGAATCGTTGTGCCAGAGCTTGCGTATCCATGTCGTCCGTCTACTGTCGCCAGAAACAAAAAATGGGCTCAAGCGGCCCATTCCCTTATCTCGCCGATGTCCCGACTCTTCCAGGCTCTTTCCCGCACCCTTTCATAGCAAAAAATGCCTGACAAAGTGCACCGCAATCCTTGCGCCCAACAAAAAAGCCTCGCGAGGAGGCTTTCTTGTCCAAGAAAGATCTGGTAGCGGGGGTAGGATTCGAACCTACGACCTTCGGGTTATGAGCCCGACGAGCTGCCAGACTGCTCCACCCCGCATCAGAGTCCGAGGAGTTTAACGAGATGGCCAGATTCTTGCAAGCCTGAAACTCGTTAACGCCTCAAATCCGCACGTATGGAACACACACCTCAACCGACGAAAGCCTGTTTGCACCAGCCCAGCAACGGTCCCCACCACAGACCCAGCGCAAGCAGCACCAACGCATTCAACGATAAAGCCACGCGCAATGTGAAATCGGGCTGAAGACGCACTTGGGTGCCTTCTACGGGCTTGTCGAAGTACATCACCTTGACGACGTGCAGGTAGTAGTAAAGGCCAATGATCGCGAACACGGCACCGACGATAGCCAGCCACATCATGCCCGCGTGAATGGCCGCCTGCAGCACAAGCAACTTGGCAAAGAAGCCAAACATCGGCGGCACGCCCGCCAACGAGAACAGCGCCAGCATCATCAGGAAAGCCATCCAAGGCGCGCGCTGATTGAGTCCCTTGAAGTCGCTGATTTCTTCGCATTCAAAACCGGCGCGGCTCAACGCAAGGATCACACCGAAAGCTGCGGTCGACATGAGCGCGTAGCTGATCGCATAGAACATCGCTGCGGAATAGCCTTCTGGTGTGGCGTTGACCAGACCGAGCAACAGATAGCCCATGTGCGAAATGGTCGAGTACGCCAGCAGACGTTTGATATTGGTCTGCACGATGGCAACCAGATTACCGATCGCCAGTGAAAGCACCGCGAGCGCGGCCAGCATCAGCTGCCAATGCTGCGCAAGGTCCCCCATGCCGGTTTCGAGCAGACGATAGGCCATACCGAATGCAGCTAGCTTCGATGCCGAACCGATGAAGGTCGTCACCGGCGTGGGTGCGCCCTGGTATACGTCAGGGATCCACATATGGAACGGCGCCGCACCTAATTTGAAGGCGATGCCGATGATCATGAAGATCAAGCCGAACACCAGCAGATGCGGCATCGTGCTGCTCGGAATCGCGGTGTGCAGCTGAGCCAGACTCAACGTGCCCGTCGCGCCGTAAACCATCGACATGCCATAGAGCAGCATGCCCGACGAAAGCGCGCCCAGCACGAAGTACTTGATTGCCGCTTCCGACGAAAGGCTCGAATCACGGTTCAACGCGACAAGTGCGTAAGACGAAAGCGTCAGTAACTCCAGGCCCAGGTAAATCATGATCAGGTTGCCGGCCGAAACCAGCAGCATCACGCCGATCACCGCAAAGATGGTCAGCGTGTAGAACTCACCCAAGAACAGCTTGCGATCCTGTAGATAGGGGCGCGCATAGACGAACACCAGAATCGTGGTCAGCAAGGCAAATATCTTCAGGATCTTGGCAACGCCATCGCGGATGAACATGCCATTGAACGCGGTGACCGTTCCACCCGGTTGCTTGAACACGATCAGATAGATCGTTACGGCGAGCACTGCAATGGACATCCAGTGCAAATAGACGCGCTCGGATGGCTTCATGAAAGCGTCAGCCAGCAGAAGAACGCACGCCGCGGCGACCAGAAAGAACTCTGGCACCATGATGAGAATGTCGTTGAAAGTCGGCATGGTCGCTCTCGATCAAACCTTATGAATGGCCAGCACCTGGACCAGCTGCGTTACCGAGCTGTCCATGAGATGGATGAGTGGTTCCGGCCAGATACCGACGATCAGCACCATGGCGGCAAAACCACCCAGTACCAGCGTTTCGCGTGCGTTGATGTCTTTCATTTCCGCCACGTGCGGGTTCGTCACTTCGCCCCACAGCACGCGCTTCACCAGCCATAGCGTGTAAGCCGCGCCGATGATCAGCGTGAATGCGGCGAACAATGCAATCCAGGGATTGGCACTGAAAGCCGCCAGGATCACCATGAATTCGCCGACGAAACCGCTGGTGCCCGGCAAACCGCAGTTCGCCATGGCGAAGAACACGTAGAAGAAGCCGAACCACGGCATCACGTTGATGACGCCACCGTAGTCCTTGATCTGACGCGTATGCAGGCGGTCATAGAGCACGCCGATGCACGAGAACATCGCGCCCGAAACGAAACCGTGCGAGATCATCTGCACCATCGCACCCTGCATGCCCAGCCGTGCTGCATCGGTGTTACCCAATTCGCGCGCCAGCATGAAGGCAATGAAGATACCCAGCGTGACGAAGCCCATGTGCGCCACGGATGAATACGCCACCAGCTTCTTCATGTCTTCCTGCACCAGTGCAACATAGCCGATGTACACCACGGCAATCAGGCTGAGCAAGATAATGAGCCATGCGAAATGCGTCGATGCATCTGGGACGATCGGCAGGGTGAAACGCAGGAATCCGTATCCGCCGATCTTCAGCATGACGGCGGCCAGCACCACCGAGCCACCGGTCGGCGCTTCCACGTGCGCGTCCGGCAACCATGTATGCACCGGTACCATCGGCACCTTCACCGCGAAGGCGATCAGGAAGGCGAAGAATAGCCAGCTCTGTTCCGTCATGGTCAGCGGCAGCATTGCGAGCGTATGCAGATCGAACGTACCTGCTTTGAGATACAGATAGATCAACCCGATCAGCATGAAGATCGAGCCGAGGAAGGTATAGATGAAGAACTTCAGTGTCGCGTAAACGCGGCGTGGGCCACCCCAGATACCGATCAGGATGAACATCGGTATCAGCATCGCCTCGAAGAACACGTAGAACAGCAATGCGTCCGTCGCGCAGAACACGCCGATCATCAAGCCTTCGAGCACCAGCATCGCAGCCATGTACTGATGCGGCTTGTCCTGGATCACTTCCCAGGCGCCGATGATCACCAGGATGCCGACGAACGTGGTCAGCAGGATCAGTGCGACCGAAATACCATCGACGGCCAAGCTGTAATGTACATTCAGCGCCTCGATCCACAGATGGCTTTCAGCCAGCTGCATGCCGCCGGTGGTTGCGTTGTACTGCGGGATGAGGAACAGGCTGACGACGAACGTGAGGATAGCCATCAGCAGCGATATCCAGCGCGCTGTGTTCGGACGGCTGGAGCCGGCCAATAGCACAGGCACTGCGCCTACGATGGGCAGCCAGATCAGCAGGCTGAGCAGATGATTGAACATGGAGCTCGCTTCCCTTATTGCCCGCCGACCAGCCAGTACCCGCCCAGAAGCAGGATCAGGCCGAGGATCATCGCGAAGGCGTAGTGGTACAGATAACCAGACTGGAGACGACGCATGGCCGAAGCGATACGTTGAATCATGCTGGCCGAACCGTCGATCAGCACACCGTCGATCACGGCGGCATCGCCGCCCTTCCAGAACATGCGACCCAGCGCAACACCGCCGCGCGCGAAGACCGCGAAATAGATGTCGTCGACCCAGTACTTGCGATCAAGGATCACCCAAATCGGCTTCAGCGCGCTCTTGATCTTGTCAGCGAGCGACAGGTTGAACAGGTAGATGTAGGTGGTGATCACGAAAGCCGCGAGCACTAACCAGAACGGCGGTTGGGCGAACCCTTCCAAACCAGTCTGCCACCAGCTATGGAAATCGTTACCGAGTTCCTCCAGCACATTGTGGAAGTGCTGCACGTAAATCGCGTCGCCAAACCAGTTGCCGTACAGCATTGGCTTGACCGTGAACATGCCCACGAATAGCGAAGGGAAGGCCAACAGGATCAGCGGCAATGTCACCACCCATGGCGATTCTTTCGGTGGGTGATGCAACACACCCGGCTCATGATGATCGTGATCGTCATGGTGATCGTCGTGATGGGCATGATCGTGGTGTTCGACGACCTTGAAGCGCTCCTTGCCATGGAACGTCATGTACATCTGACGGAACGTGTAAGTCGCCGTCACAAAGGCGCCGGCGAGTACGCAGAAGTAGGCGTAACCCGAACCCCAACGATGCGAGTCGCGCGCCGCTTCGATGATCGCATCCTTCGAGTAGAAGCCCGAGAAGAACGGCACGCCGCACAGCGCCAATGCACCGACCCACATCGTGATCCAGGTAATCGGCATGTACTTGCGCAGGCCACCCATGTAGCGCATGTCCTGCTCATGGTGCATGGCGATGATCACCGAACCCGCACCGAGGAACAGCAGCGCCTTGAAGAACGCATGCGTCATCAGATGGAACACGGCACCGGCGTAGGCTGAAACGCCCAACGCCACGGTCATGTAGCCAAGCTGCGACAGCGTGGAGTACGCGACGACGCGCTTGATGTCGTTCTGCACGATGCCAATCAGGCCTGTAAACAGAGCGCCGGTCGCACCAATCACCAACACGAAGCTCAACGCCGTATCCGACAGTTCATACAGCGGCGACATGCGCGCCACCATGAAAATACCGGCGGTCACCATCGTTGCGGCATGGATCAGCGCGGAGATCGGGGTCGGACCTTCCATCGAATCGGGAAGCCACACGTGCAGCGGCACCTGCGCCGACTTACCCATCGCACCGATGAACAACAGGATGCAGATGACCGTCGCAGCATCCCACTGGGTGTGCTGCGTGATGGTCAGTGTCTTGCCGATCAAGCTTGGAGCGTGATTGAACGCTGTCGCGTAATCCAGCGTGCCGAGGAAGTACAGGATCGCAGCGATACCCAGCAGGAAACCGAAGTCACCCACGCGGTTGACGATGAACGCCTTGAGGTTCGCGAAGATCGCCGTCGGGCGCTTGTACCAGAAGCCGATCAGCAGGTAAGACACCAAACCCACCGCTTCCCAGCCAAAGAACAGCTGCAGGAAGTTGTTGCTCATCACGAGCATCAACATCGAGAAGGTGAACAGCGAAATGTAGCTGAAGAAACGCTGATAGCCGTCGTCATCGGCCATGTAGCCGATGGTGTAGATGTGCACCAGTAACGACACGAAGGTCACCACCACCATCATCATGGCGGTGAGACGATCGATCAGGAAACCGATGCTGCCGTTGAAGCGACCGATATCGAACCACGTGTAGATGGTGTGGTTGTAGACCGGCGCATTACCTGCGGTGATCTGGTACAGCACATAGAACGACAGGCCGCATGAAATCAGCAGACCGAGAATCGTGACACTGTGTGCACCCACGCGCCCGATCTGCTTGCCGAGAAAGCCGGCAAGCAAGCAACCGACAAGCGGTGCCAGCGCAATGGTCAACAGTATGGAGGTGGAAATTTCCATGTGCTCAACCCTTCATGCTGTCGATTTCGGCGACGTTGACGGTGCTACGGTTACGGAACAGCAACACCAGTATCGCCAGACCGATCGCGGACTCGGCCGCGGCTACGGTGAGAATGAAGAAAACGAAGACCTGCCCCGCTACGTCATGATTGAAGCGCGAGAAGGCGACGAAATTGATATTGACGGCGAGCAGCATCAACTCGATCGCCATCAGCAGTACGATGACGTTCTTGCGGTTGATAAACAGACCCGCCACCGAAATGCAGAACAGGATCGCGCCAAGCACGATGTAATGCGAAAGCGTGATCATGGCTTGGACTCCTGTGCGGGGGCCGACTCGCTATCAGCCGGACGCTCCGCCGCCATCTTGACGATGCGGACGCGGTCGCTGGCTTTGACAGCCACCTGCTCGCTGGCCTGCTGGTGCCGAATACCCGTGCGCTGGCGCAACGTAAGTGCCACCGCAGCGATCACGCCCACCGTAAGGATCAGCGCAGCAATCTCGAACGGCAGCAGGTATTGCGAATACAGCGCCATACCCAGCCATGCGGTATTGGAGAGGCCAGCGGCAGTTGCCGGATTCTCGCCCATCGTTTGCGCATGCATGACGCGCACGCCGATCAGCCCAAGCATTTCCACGAGCATCGCGATCGCGACGATGAGACCGACTGGCAGATACTTCACGAAACCCTCGCGAAGTTTCTCCTGATCGATGTCGAGCATCATCACGACGAACAAGAACAGCACCATCACTGCGCCCACGTAGACCACGATCAGCGCGATGGCGAGGAACTCTGCTTCGGCCAGCATCCAGATGCAGGCCGTGCTGAAGAAGGTGAGCACCAGCGCCAGGACGGCGTGCACCGAGTTGCGCAGCGTGATTACCGACAGCGCCGCGATCACGGTCACCGCCGCGAAGGCGTAGAAACAGACGAGTTGGAACATTTGCGGATCGATCATGATGTCCCGTCCTCAGCGATAAGCCGCGTCTTGTGCGCGCGCTGCGGCAATCTCGGCCTCGAAACGGTCGCCGATGGCCAGCAGTTGCAGCTTGGTCACGACGTTCTCGCCGCGATGCTCGAAGTGGTATTCGTGCACATGCGTTTCGACGATCGAGTCCACCGGGCAGCTTTCTTCGCAGAAGCCGCAGTAGATGCACTTGAACAAGTCGATGTCATAACGCGTGGTGCGACGCTGACCGTCGCTCGCGCGCGGTGCGGAATCGATGGTGATGGCCAAGGCCGGGCATACCGCCTCGCACAACTTGCACGCGATGCAACGCTCTTCGCCATTGGCGTAACGGCGCAGCGCATGCAGACCGCGGAAGCGGTTGGACTTGGGGATGTGCTCCATCGGATAGCGCATCGTGTACTTCGGTGCGAACAAATACCGAAAGGTGAGCGCCATGCCCTTGAGCAATTCGATGAGCAGCAGGCTCTTGAAGTAGTTAGTAACGCGAGACATGACTGTCTTTAGCCCCCTGTGCCGACGTGAACCCAGCCGTAGTACTTCATGCAGCCGGCAACGAGAACCCAAACGATGGCGATGGGAATGAACACCTTCCAGCCCAGGCGCATGATCTGGTCATAGCGGTAGCGCGGGAATGTCGCGCGGAACCACAGGAACAGATTGGCGAACAGGAAGACCTTGACGAATAGCCACAGAATGCTGGCGTGTCCCAGCACCGGCACGCTCTCCGGGAACGGACTCAACCAGCCGCCCCAGAACAGGATCGGGGCGAGGAAGCTCACCAGGATCATGTTTGCGTACTCGGCCAGGAAGAACAGCGCGAACGCCGAACCGGAATACTCCACGTGGAAACCGGCAACAATTTCCGACTCGCCTTCCGCCACGTCGAACGGCGCGCGGTTGGTTTCTGCCACGCCAGACACGAAGTAGACGATAAATACGGGGAAAAGCGGCAGCCAGTACCAGCCGAAGATGCCCTTGCCCGCCTGCGCATGCACGATGTCAGTGAGGTTCAGGCTGCCTGCAAGCACAAGCACGCAGACCAGGCACAGACCCATCGCCAGTTCGTACGAAATAACCTGTGCCGCCGAGCGCATCGCACCGAGTAACGCATAACGCGAGTTCGACGACCAGCCGGCGAGAATGATGCCGTATACACCCAACGACGTCATCGCCAGCAGATACAGGAGACCTGCATTGGCGTTGGAAAGCACCAGCTTGTCGTTGAAAGGAATCACCGCCCATGCAGCAAGCGCTGGTACCAGCGCGATCATCGGCGCGAGGTAGTACAGAACTTTGTTCGCGTTGGTGGGAAGAATGACTTCCTTGATCAGCAACTTCACCACGTCAGCGAAGGCTTGCAGCAATCCGAACGGACCAATTTTGTTTGGCCCCATGCGGACGTGCATCCAGCCGATGATCTTGCGTTCCCAGTACACGTACATGGCAACCGCGATAACAAGCGGCAACAGAACGCAAAACGTGAAGATGATCGGCCAGACAAGTTGGTTGAGAATCTGCTCGCCCATGGGTTACGCCTTGCTCAAAGTGATGGCTGCGCCGTAAGGCGGCAGCGTCGCAGTCTGATCGTGTGCGGCTTCGATCCACGCCGTGCCATCGGGTACCGTTGCATCGATCACCAGCGGCAGGACGACGTTGGCCACTTTCACCTGATGGCCAGCTGCCAAACCCTGACGTTGTGCTTCTTCCGCATTCACACGTACGGCAGCTGCGCGATTGAGCGGATGCGCCTGCAGCGCCGTGGCGCGGCGAAGCACGGCATCGCTGCGGTAGATCGGCCACGTGGCGAGACGGCTCAAGCCCTGCACAGCCTTGCGCTCGGCAAGTCCCTGCTTGGTTGCGACGCTCTGTTCGGTGATGCCATCGCGCAGACCGGCCATGTCGTCGAACTCAAAGCCCGGCAACTTCATCAGACCACCAAGTGCACGCAACACCTTCCAGCCGGCACGCACATCATGACCCGGTGCTTTGGCACCGGCCTCGACGTGCTGCGCACGACCATCGACATTCACGAGCGTGCCATCGATCTCCGGCAAGAGGCCGATCGGCAGGATCACATCGGCCACATCGCGCAACTCCGGCGTGGCGAACGAAGCAAACGCAACGATGTGCTGCGTGCCGTGCAATGCGTTGATGACGGCAGAGCCATCAGCAAAATCATGCGGCAACTCAAGACCGTAGAGAACGTAAGCCTTGCGCGGCTGGGCAAGCATGGCCTGCGCGTTAAGACCGTCGTTTCCGGGAACAACGCCCACTTTGGCGAGACCGATGGCGTTGGCGCCCGCAGGCAGCTCGTTGTACGCAGCGCCCGTAGCTTCCGCGACAAAACGCGCGATCGAACGCAACCAAGACGCTTGCGGATGCGTGACGGCCGCCTCACCCAGAATCACAACAGCGTGACCGGACTTCAGTGCCGCAATGGCATCGCTGTCGCCCTGATCGTTTGCAGCACCATTGATGGCATCCGCAAGATGAGCCGGAGCCGTTGCACCCGCAGCGACGGCAGCCTTTGCGAGCGACAGCAGCGCATCAACAAGTGCGTGCGGCGCAACGATGGCTTCGCCGGCAAGCTTGTAGTTGAAGTGGAATTCCGCCGGATTGATCGTGTAGACCTTGGCGCCCTTCTTCACCGCCTGATGGAGGCGGTGATTGAGCAGCGGCATCTCGTAGCGCAGATCGGAACCGACCAGCAGCGCAGCCTTCACCTTGTCGACATCGGCGACCGCCATGCCGAACGGCTGCGCGAGGGCGTTGTCAGCAAAGTCGAGCTGACGCAGACGGTGATCGACGTGCGCACTGCCAAGACCACGGGCGAGGCGCACCAGCAAGTCGCCTTCTTCGTTTGTCGTGGCCGGATGCACGAGGATGCCCAGGTCGTTACCCGGCACTTCCTTCAGCGCTTGTGCGGCGACGGCGAGAGCGTCGTCCCACGTGGTGCCCTGCCAGCGTCCGTTGCGCTTTACTTCGGGTGTACGCACGCGGTCGGCGGCATACAGACCTTGATAGCTGTAACGATCGCGGTCGGACAACCAGCATTCGTTGATGGCTTCACTGTCGCGCGGCACAGTGCGCAGCACTTCGCCGCGGCGCGTATGCAGCCACAGGTTGGAACCGAGCGCATCGTGGTAAGCCACCGACGGCTTGGCGATCAGCTCCCATGCACGCGCCTTGAACTGGAACGGCTTGTTGGTGAGCGCGCCAACCGGACAGACATCGATGATGTTGCCGGAGAGTTCGGTTTCCAGCGTCTTGCCGATGTACGTGCCGATCTGCAGATTTTCGCCGCGGCTCATACCGCCGAGTTCGTACGTGCCGGCAATTTCGCTGGTGAAGCGCACGCAGCGCGTGCACTGGATGCAACGCGTCATTTCGGTGGCGACGAGCGAACCGAGATTTTCGTCGGCGATGGTGCGCTTGCGTTCGGTATAACGCGATACGCTGCGGCCATAACCGAGCGCGACGTCTTGTAGTTCGCACTCACCGCCCTGATCGCAGATCGGACAGTCGAGCGGGTGGTTGATCAGCAGGAATTCCATCACGTCGCGCTGGTACTTCAATGCGCCGGCGGTGCGCGTGGTGACCTTCATGCCTTCGGCGACCGGCGTCGCGCACGCAGGTTGCGGCTTAGGCATGGGACGGCCGCCCATTTCCACTTCCACCAGGCACATGCGGCAATTCGCAGCGATGGGAAGCTTGCGGTGATAGCAGAAGCGCGGAATCGCGACGCCAATGGCATCGGCCGCTTCGATGATCATGGCGCCCTTGCGGATCTGCGTGGGCTTGCCATCGATCTCGATGTTCAGAAGATCGGGCGCGGTATTGGCTGGCTGCGCACTCATGCAGCGACTCCACGACGTGATTCGGCAAGCCGGTCTTCGGTCATCGAGCGACCGTGCTGCACGTAGTATTCGAATTCATCCCAGAAGCGGGCCAGGAAGCCCTGCACCGGCCACGCGGCGGCTTCGCCGAACGCGCAAATGGTGTGGCCTTCGATCTGACCTGCAACGGCCTTAAGGCGGTGCAAGTCGTCCTGCGTGCCCTTGCCTTCCACGATGCGTGTAAGCACGCGGTACATCCAGCCAGTGCCTTCGCGGCATGGTGTGCACTGACCGCATGACTCTTTGAAGTAGAAACGCGAGATGCGATGGCAAGCCTTCACCATGCAGGTAGTGTCATCCATCACCACTACGGCGCCCGAACCGAGGCCGGAACCTGCTTTTTGCAAGCAGTCATAGTCCATGGTGGATTCCATCATGATGTCGGCAGGCAACACCTTCATCGACGAACCGCCCGGAATCACGGCTTTCAACTTGTTACCGTTGCGCACGCCGCCCGCCATTTCAAGCAATTCTTTGAACGAAATGCCGAGGCGAACTTCGAAGTTGCCCGGATTGTTGACGTGACCGGAGACGGAAAAGATCTTAGGGCCGCCGTTGTTGGGCTTGCCCAGATTGAGGAACCAATCGGGACCGTTGCGCAGAATCGCAGGCACCGAAGCATAGGTTTCGGTGTTGTTGATCGTCGTGGGCTTGCCGTACAGACCAAAGTTGGCCGGGAACGGCGGCTTGAAGCGCGGCTGGCCTTTCTTGCCTTCCAGCGACTCCATCAACGCGGTTTCTTCGCCGCAGATGTAAGCGCCAGCACCCAGCGCGGTGTAAATGTCGACGTTGATGCCCGTGCCCTGAATGTTCTTGCCGAGCAGGCCGGCTTCGTACGCTTCCTTCAGCGCTTCTTCGAAATGTTCGAAGGGCTCGTGATGGAATTCGCCGCGCAGATAGTTGTACGCAACCGTCGAACCGGTGGCGTAGCAGGCGATCGCCAGACCTTCGATCACCGAGTGCGGGTTGAAGCGAAGTATGTCGCGGTCTTTTGCCGTGCCGGGCTCCGATTCATCGGAGTTGCAGAGGATGTACTTCTGCATGTCACCCTTGGGCATGAAGGACCACTTCAAGCCGGTCGGGAAGCCTGCGCCACCACGGCCGCGCAAGTTGCTCTTCTTGACTTCCTCGACAATGGAAGCGGGATCGGGCTTCTCGGCGAGGATTTTCTTCCACGCCTTATAGCCGTCCATTTGCAGGTAGCTGTCCATCGCCCACGGCTTATCGAAATGCAGCGTGGTATAGACGACCTGGTGTTCTTTGGGTGCGGGTCCGACTGCCATTGCCCTGCCCTTACTTGAGACCGTCGAGAATCTCGTCGACCTTTTCGGTCGTGAGATGCTCGTGGTAATGACCATTGACCGTCATCGCCGGTGCATACACGCACGCAGCAATGCATTCTTCTTCTTGCTTGAGGTAGACGCGCCCGTCTGGCGTGCTTTCGCCAAGTTTTATGCCGAGTTTCTTTTCGCAATGACGCACAAGGTCTTCGGCGCCATTCAACCAGCACGAAATATTGGTGCAGATCGCAACGTTGTTGCGACCGACCGGCTTGGTTTCCAACATCGAGTAGAAGCTGGCCACTTCGTAAGCCCACACGGTCGGCACGTCGATGTAGCGTGCGACAGCGGCGATGAGCTCATCGGTAAGGAAGCCGTTGTTCTGTTCCTGCGCGGCGAACAAGGACTGGATCAGCGCCGAGCGCTTACGATCCGGTGGGAACTTGCCAAGCCAATGATCGATGTGATGCCGCGTGTGCTCAGTGAGCACGACGAGCGGATCGACATGCTTGACCTGATCGTAATTTCCGGTGGCTTTCATGTATGTATTCCTCCGGGCTCAGCGATCGACTTCGCCGAACACGAGGTCATAGGTGCCGATGACCGCTACGGCGTCGGCCAACATGTGGCCACGCACGATGGCATCCATCGACGACAGGTGGGCAAAGCCCGGTGCGCGCAGATGCACGCGGAAAGGTTTGTTGGCGCCGTCCGAAACCAGGTAACAACCGAATTCACCCTTCGGCGCTTCGACGGCTGTGTAGGTTTCGCCAGCAGGAACGCCGTAGCCTTCGGTGAAAAGTTTGAAGTGATGGATCAGCGCTTCCATGTCTTCTTTCATGACTTCGCGCTTGGGCGGTGCCACTTTGTAGTTTTCCACCATCACTGGGCCCGGATTGGCCTTCAACCAACTCACGCATTGCTTGATGATGCGATTGGACTGGCGCATTTCTTCGATGCGGCACAGGTAACGGTCATAGCAATCGCCGCCCACACCCACCGGGATGTCGAAATCCATCTCGGCGTATTTCGCGTAGGGCTGCTTCTTGCGCAGGTCCCAGGCGATACCGGAACCGCGCAGCATCACACCGGTCATCCCCCATTGCTGGGCCAGTTCCGGCGACACAACGCCGATACCGACGGTGCGCTGCTTCCAAATACGGTTGTTGGTGAGCAGTTCTTCGTATTCGTCGACTTTCTTGGGGAAGTCGTTGGTGAATGCGTCGAGGTAGTCGAGCATCGAACCTTCGCGCCAGCTATTGATGCGCTTCAGGTCTTTGCCTTTGTGCCACGGCGATTCGCGATACTCCGGCATCTTGCCGGGCAGATCGCGGTAAACGCCGCCGGGACGATAGTACGTCGCGTGCATGCGCGCACCGGAGACGGCTTCGTAGCAGTCCATCAGCTCTTCGCGTTCGCGGAAGGCGTACAGGAACACGGCCATCGCACCGAGGTCGAGTGCGTTGGAGCCCACCCACATCAGGTGATTCAGGATGCGGGTGATTTCGTCGAACATCGTGCGGATGTACTGCGCACGTTCCGGCGCCTGGATGCCGAGCAAGTGTTCGATGGCACGCACGTAAGCGTGCTCGTTGCACATCATCGACACGTAATCGAGACGATCCATGTAACCGATCGACTGATTGAACGGCTTGGATTCGGCAAGCTTTTCAGTACCACGATGCAATAGACCGACGTGCGGATCGGCGCGCACGATGGTTTCGCCGTCCATCTCCAGCACCAGGCGCAATACGCCGTGCGCAGCGGGATGCTGCGGGCCGAAGTTCATCGTGTAATTGCGGATTTCTTGACTCGACATGCTCAGTTCTCCCGCCAGTGGTCGGCGGCTTCGGCCTTGGCCTGCATCAGGTCGGCGTCGTCGCGGATCACGCGCGGGACCAGCACGCGCGGTTCAATCGAAACAGGTTCGTAGACGACACGCTTCTGCTCGGGGTCGTAACGCACTTCGACGTTGCCGATCAACGGGAAGTCCTTGCGGAACGGATGGCCGACAAAGCCGTAGTCGGTGAGGATGCGGCGCAGGTCCGGGTGACCGTCGTAGATGATGCCGTACAGATCGAACGACTCGCGCTCGAACCAGTTCAGTCCTGGCCATGTGTGCACGAGCGACGGCACCACCGGCAGGCTGTCATCCTCGCAGTACACGCGTACGCGCAGGCGCTGGTTAAGTTCGATGGACAGCAGATGGACGACCGACGCGAAACGATGCGGGATAGAAACATGGCGCGGACGATCCGCCCACGTGAAGCGGCCAATCGCCTCGCCTTCCACACCACGCGAGAAACCGGTGCTGGTGACGTCGGTGGTATCCCATTCGGTTTGACCGTAACTGAGATAGTCGACGCCGCACAGATCGACGGCTTCGGTAAAACGGAAGCCCGGCTCATCGCGCAAAGCTGTCGCCACCGACAGCAAATTCGCCGCAGTGACTTCGGCCAACGTCTGGCCGTAGGAGACGCTAATTTTCAACAGATCGCCAAACCGCGCAGAAAGGCGCTCGGCCAGCGAGTTCGTTTGTGTATCGCTCATGACGACGCCTTTCAGGAACGCGCGATGGTGCTGGTACGACGGATCTTCTTTTGCAACTGCAAAATGCCGTGAATCAACGCCTCGGCCGTGGGCGGACAGCCCGGCACATAGATGTCTACCGGCACGATACGGTCGCAGCCGCGCACGACGGAGTAGGAATAGTGGTAATAACCACCGCCGTTAGCGCAACTGCCCATCGAGATCACCCATTTGGGATCGGGCATCTGGTCATAAACCTTGCGCAGCGCGGGAGCCATTTTGTTGACCAGCGTGCCGGCCACGATCATCACGTCGGATTGACGCGGGCTCGGGCGGAAGATCACGCCATAGCGGTCAAGGTCAAGGCGTGCGGCGCCAGCGTGCATCATTTCGACGGCGCAGCAGGCCAGACCGAACGTCATCGGCCACATCGAACCGGTGCGCGCCCAGTTCATCAGCGCATCCACCGTCGTGGTCACTGCACCACGCTGGATAACGGGATTGTCGCCAGCCGGACGCAGAATGTCGTCCACCACGTTCAACGGCTGCGGGTTGTGCATCACCCGATCAATGGCGGAGATCACTCCCATTCCAGCGCTCCCTTCTTCCACACGTAGGCAAAACCAATTACCAGCAACAGCAGGAACAGCGCCATTTCAATCAGCGCAATGATGCCGATGTGCTGGAACACGACCGCCCACGGGAAAAGGAAGGCGATTTCCAGATCGAAAATGATGAAGAGAATGGCAAGGAGGTAATAGCGCACGTCAAATTGCATGCGCGCATCCTCGAAGGCCTCGAAGCCGCATTCGTACGGCGCAAGCTTCTCAGAATCGGGACGGCGGGGACCGACAAGCATGCCGATCACGAGGAGGGCTAACCCCAGGCCAGAGGCAACGCCAATGAACAGGAGAACGGGCCAATATTCGGCAAGCACGGTTTAACTTACCTCCGCACCTTTAGGGTGCATCAGTGACCGTCGGGGCAACGGTCCGGAAGTTCGATTCAGCGGGCTGTCCAGCCCTGTACGCTGACGTGCAGGTTGCAGGTGCTCGACGATCCTAAGGGATAGGCCCTAAGGATCGCGATATTGTATCAGCGCGTACGGGTAGCCCGACAAGCCTTATGTGCCGGATCGCTGGAATTTCCTTCAATAGCGAGGCGTTTCGTGCAACATCCGTGCAGCAAATACGACGCGAAGGCACGCATTGCTGTATTTGTGCAACGGATATCCCCTGCCCCGTGCACGAATGGCGATCCGCGCAATGTCCTGCGATGCGCAATTACATGGTTTGCGTAGCGCGTTCCGATCCCATGATGCCGGCAAGCAATGTCTCGATGCGGCCGCGTGCTGCTTCGCCATCGGACGTTTCATTGAATTGAACGCCGATACCTGCCGTTCGGTTGCCTTGTGCACCGATAGGGGTGATCCAGACGACTTTTCCGGCCACGGAAAGACGCTCACTTTCGTCGATCAGGCTGATCAACAACACGACTTCGTCACCCAGCGAATAACGCTGAGCCGTCGGCGCGAACAGGCCGCCATGCTTCAGGAACGGCATGTAAGCGTTGTAGAGCGACGCCGTGTCCTTGAATTTCAGCGAAATAATGCCCTGACGGGCGACGGCCGGGTTCATGCCTGCTCCTGGAGTCCCACAACGTAAGCGTTTACTAGGATTCCATCCTAACCAGCTGCCCGCGCCTTAGCAAAGGCAACGGCCTGCAAGCGGGAGCCGGCCTCATAAACCGTGCCAGCCCCAATGATCGAATATCCACGGAGAGGGCCAATCCAGGTGAAGTTTCACAAAACCTGGAGGGGATAAGGGCTGGCTCAAGGGCCATTCAAGCCGGTACGAGCCGCCTTCATCCCGCGCGATCGGCGCGTCCCGCCAGGCCCAATCCTTGACGCCGCTTGGTGTGGCAATCAGCAATCGAAGCCAACGGTGCAGGATGGCCGGCGGGCGCCAGGGCAAGCGCGCATGTCCCGCCACGCCAGCAGGCATATAACGTTCAGGACTAAGCGCCAGGCGTTGCATGCGCCTACCGCTCAATGTCATCTGTGACCGATGCTCCGCCAGCGCCAGCAACTTGCGTTGCTGTTGCTCGGGCGTGGCATCAATCCGTATCGGATATTCGGACAGATCGCCCCCGCTATGAACCGGGTAGGCCCATTGCACCGGCGCGGGAGTGACGCCGGCGAGCGCCACGCGGCACAGCACGTGTGCAGCACCGTGATCGGGGTGACTGTCCTCCAGCGCCGGAAAACAGACCAGCGTGGGACCAAAGGACAACATGATGTGTTGAAGCGCTGCAACGGATGCGAAGGTCTCATCGCGCAAACGGCGTGTTACACCCATATCCAGCCACCCCAGCGGTTCCAGCGCATCGGCAGAAAGACCGAGATGTTCGATGGCATGCATTACTTCGCTGCGTCGGCGCGCACCCCAGCGTTGACGATCGCTGTCGCTAATGCGCAAGCGGCGCTCGATGTAACGCTGCGGCCACGGATTGTTGTCACCGTCCGTCAACAGCAACAGATGAACCGCCCCGCCCACCGCCAACACCTGCTGGATAAGCAGCCCACATCCCAGTGTCTCGTCATCCGGATGAGGCGCCACCACCAGCAAACGTGTTTGCGCAGACAGCGGCAGCGACTGCATCAGCGCCAACGCCCCAGCAATTCCAGCAACAACAGATCGCCGCGTAACGGGCCGCGCAGGGCTTCACGCGTGCGATTGGCGGCGTCATACCACGCACCCAGTTGTTCGACATCAAGCGAACTGGACAGCGGACCATTCCCGGTGGTCGCGCGCGCGCGCATTTCGTCGAAAACCGCTTGCGCCGCAAACCATAATCGCTGCTCCGGCGCGCTATCCAGCCAGCGACGGCCCATTTCCACGGCATCGCCGCGACCTGCGGCGAGTGCTGCGAGATCCTTTCGCACATCTTGCCGCTGTGTCAGCGAACCTTCTTGCGTCCAGATTCGCGCAAGACCCGGATTGCCGCCTGCCGCTGCAAGCGCTGCAGCGGCATCACGCACACCTTGTTCCTGCAGCCAAGCCAGCGATTCGGTTTGCGAGGGCAACTGGAATTCGATTCGCTGACAGCGGCTGCGGATGGTGGCAGGCATACGCCAAGGTTCGTCTGCCAGAAGAATCAGCATGGTTTGCGACGCGGGCTCTTCAAGCGTCTTTAGCAATGCGTTCGCTGCGGCCGTATTCATCGCATCGGCAGGATCGATGCTCGCAATCTGCCATCCACCAAATTGGCTGGACGTAGCCAGTCGTGCCGACAATTCGCGAATTTGATCGACGACAATTTCCGAGCGCTGCACGCCGTCCTTGCGCAGGCCATAGCTCAGCGACACGTAATCAGGATGCGTACCCGCGTCGAGCAAAAGGCAACTGCGGCACGCACCACATGCATCGCCGTCATTTGTTTTTTGACAAAGAAGTCCGCGCACGAAGCGGCGCAGAAAGTCGCGCTTGCCCAACCCGCGCGGACCGCAAAGCAACAAGGCATGGGGTAACGCCTGACGTTGACGGCGCGCCTGCAGACGCGCCCAGTGTTCGGCGTGCCAGGGCGGGATGCTCATGCAACGTTCTCGAACAAATGTGCAGTGGCTGCCAACGCGTCGCTCAGCACCTGATCGGGAGTCTGACTGGCATCGATCACGCGAAAGCGTGCAGGCTCCGCTTCAGCGCGTTGACGATAGACATGCCGTACGCGCTCAAAGAAGGTATCGGCTTCGGTCTCGATACGATCGGCTGCGCCACGACCGGCAGCACGCGCGCGCCCGGTTGTCACCGGCAGATCGAGCAACAACGTCAGATCCGGCTTGAGTCCTGCACATGCCCACCGTTCAAGCTCGGCAATCCGCTCGACAGGCTGACCGCGACCGCCACCTTGATAAGCGTA
>NZ_DATHMR010000015.1:0-102586 GCF_035486915.1 Dyella sp.
CTGCGTCCCGGCAATAAACGTTCGCCGCGCTGCCCCGCGCGATCTTCAACGGTCGTCGTCGATACATGCATGGCAATTTCGACGCCCTCAAGTTGAGGACGCACCTCAATGCTTTGCAACTCATCGGGCGTTGCGATCAAACCTTCGCTCAACGAAAACCCGAGCGCAAAATCTTCAAGATCGAGCGGCGTCACCATCATCACAGCGAACGGCACGTCGTTGTAGATCATCGCAACCGGCACTTCTTCGGTGATGGCGTCGTTCGTGTGCTCATGCTCACCGCGGCGATAGCGATCAACGCGACGCGTCACGTAACCCTTGCCGACGGGTGGCGCTTCAGGGTGTTTCGGCGGCATCCAGCGATTGCTCCAGCAATGATTGCTGTTCTTCGGAGAACGCCTGATACCGCTTCTGCCATTCAGACGGCTGACTCACGCGCGTCACCTGTACGGCAGTCACCTTGTACTCCGGACAGTTTGTGGCCCAATCGGAATTTTCGGTGGTGATGACGTTGGCACCCGATCCCGGGAAGTGGAAGGTCGTGTAGACCACGCCAGGCTGCATGCGCTCGGAGATGCGTGCACGCAGCACGGTTTGACCCGCGCGGCTCTCAATGCCAACCCAGTCTTCATCCTGGATGCCGCGCTCCTCCGCATCGTGCGGATGAATTTCCAGACGGTCTTCGTCGTGCCACATCACGTTGGCGGTGCGGCGCGTCTGAGCGCCCACGTTGTACTGACTCAGTATGCGCCCAGTGGTGAGAATCAGCGGATGCACTGCGTTGACCTTTTCCGACGTTGGCACGTACTCGGTCAACATGAAACGACCTTTGCCGCGGACAAACTCATCCACATGCATGACTGGCGTGCCGTTCGGATGTTCCTCGTTGCATGGCCACTGGATGGAGCCAAGCTGATCGATTTTCTCGAAGCTCACCCCGTGGAAGGTCGGTGTCAGTCGTGCGATTTCATCCATGATCTCCGAGGGATGCTTGTACTGCATCGGATAACCCATCGCGTTCGCCAGCAGCTGGGTCACTTCCCAATCGGCGTAACGCCCCTTCGGTTCCATCACTTTACACACGCGCGAAATGCGCCGTTCGGCGTTGGTGAAGGTGCCATCCTTTTCCAGAAACGAACACCCTGGCAGGAAAACGTGCGCGAATTTCGCAGTTTCATTGAGGAATAAATCCTGTACCACCACGCACTCCATAGCCTCCAATGCAGCGGTGACGTGCTGCGTGTTGGGATCGGATTGCGCGATGTCTTCACCTTCGATGTACAGCCCCTTGAAGCTTCCATCGACGGCAGCCTCAAACATGTTGGGGATACGCAGCCCGGGTTCGTCGTGCAGAGACACGCCCCAGGCAGCTTCGAACTGGCCGCGCACTACCTTGTCGCCGACGTGGCGATAGCCTGGGAATTCGTGCGGGAAAGAACCCATGTCGCACGAACCTTGCACGTTATTCTGACCGCGCAGCGGATTCACACCGACGCCTTCGCGGCCTATATTGCCGGTCGCCATCGCCAGATTGGCGATAGCCATCACCGATGTCGAACCCTGCGAGTGCTCAGTGACGCCCAGACCGTAATAGATTGCAGCGTTGCCGCCTGTCGCATACAGACGCGCCGCCGCACGCACGGTGGCAGCAGGAACGCCGGTCTGGGCCTCCATCGCTTCCGGACTGTATTTATCCTGCGCAACGAATGCGCGCCACTTGTTGAAAGCCTCCGGTTCGCAGCGCGCGGCGACAAACGCCTCGTCAACCAGACTCTCGGTGACGATCACATGCGCCAGTGTGTCGAGCAGAGCAACGTTGGTACCGGGTTTGAGCTTGAGATGGTAATCGGCCTTGATATGAGGCGTGCGCACCAGATCGATACGGCGCGGGTCGACGACGATCAGCTTCGCGCCTGCGCGCAGACGCTGCTTCATCTGCGAGCCGAAGACCGGATGGGCATCCGTCGGATTGGCGCCGATCACCAGCACGACGTCGGTTTGCTCGATGGAATCGAAATCCTGCGTACCGGCCGATTCACCCAGCGTCGCCTTCAAGCCATAACCGGTGGGCGAATGACACACGCGCGCGCACGTATCCACGTTGTTGTTGCCGAAGCCGGCACGCACCAGCTTCTGCACCAGATAGGTTTCTTCATTTGTGCATCGCGACGAGGTGATACCGCCGATCGAGAATTTCCCGTACGTAGCCTGCAGACGCTTGAACTCGCTGGCAACGTAAGCTATTGCCTCTTCCCAACTGACAATCCGCCACGGATCGCTGATCTTCTTGCGGATCATCGGCGTGTTGATGCGATCCGGATGCGTTGCGTAACCGATGGCAAAACGCCCCTTGACGCACGAATGACCGTGATTCGCATGGCCGTCCTTGTTGGGCACCATGCGCACGATTTCCTCGCCTTTCATTTCAGCGCGGAAGCTGCAGCCAACGCCGCAGTAAGCGCAGGTGGTGACGACGCTGTGTTCGGCCTGACCGCGGTCGATCAGTGATTTTTCCGACAGCGTGGCGGTAGGACATGCCTGCACGCATGCGCCACAGGACACGCACTCTGAATCGAGGAAGCGATTGTCCTGACTTGCTGAAACCTTCGACTCGAAACCGCGCCCCTGGATGGTGAGCGCAAAGGTGCCCTGCACTTCGTCGCAGGCGCGCACGCAGCGCGAGCAGACAATGCACTTGGACGGGTCGAAGGTGAAATAAGGATTCGATTCGTCTTTGGCAACGAAGTGAGGATTGGCCTCGCCCTGCTTCGTTTTGGCATACACGTGGTTTTCGCCGTCGTAGCCATAACGCACTTCGCGCAGCCCCACCACGCCTGCCATATCCTGCAATTCGCAATGGCCGTTCGCCGGACACGTCAGGCAATCCAGCGGATGATCGGAGATGTACAACTCCATCACGCCGCGGCGAATCTCCGCCAGCTTCGGCGTTTGCGTGCTGACTTTCATGCCTTCGGTGACGGGTGTCGTGCACGAGGCGGGATAGCCCTTGCGGCCCTCAATCTCAACCAGGCAAAGACGACAGGAGCCAAACGCTTCCAGCATATCGGTCGCGCAGAGCTTGGGAATGCTGATACCCGCCTGCGATGCAGCGCGCATCACCGAGGTGCCGTCCGGCACGCTGATGCTGCGGCCATCGATCTCCAGCACAACCATCTTGTCGGATTTGACTTGCGGTGTGCCGCGGTCGATTTCGACGATGGACAGCATAAGGTTTTACCTCCTCAGGACGCCGCGCGTTGCGGCGTACCCTCGAAATCTTCGGAAAAGTGATCGAGCGCGCTCAGCACCGGATACGGCGCCATGCCACCCAGTGCGCAAAGCGAACCAGCGAGCATGGTCTGACAGAGATCGCGCAACAACACTTCATTGCGCTCGCGCTCGGCGATGCTGCCCGCGACCATACGATCGATCACTTCGACGCCGCGCGTGGAACCGATGCGACAGGGGGTGCATTTACCGCACGATTCAATAGCGCAGAACTCCATCGCGAAACGCGCCTGTGCCGCCATGTCGACGGTGTCGTCGAACACGACGACGCCACCATGGCCGACCATGCCGTTGATCGCAGCAAACGCTTCATAATCGATAGGTGTATCGAGACGCGACACCGGGATATAAGCGCCCAACGGGCCGCCCACCTGCACCGCGCGCACGGGCCGACCACTTGCCGTGCCGCCACCGTAACCCTCAATGAGCTCGCGCAGCGTGACACCGAAAGCGCGCTCGACCAGTCCGGGACGTTTAATATTGCCAGCGAGCTGTATCGGCAACGTGCCACGCGAACGGCCCGTACCAAAATCGCGATAGAACGCAGCGCCGCGATCCAGAATGATCGGCACCGTTGCCAACGTAATCACGTTATTGATTACGGTAGGCTTGCCGAACAAACCCTGGATGGCAGGCAGCGGTGGTTTGAATCGCACTTGCCCGCGCTTGCCTTCCAGGCTTTCCAGTAGCGACGTTTCTTCGCCGCAGATATACGCGCCCGCCGCCATGCGCACTTCCAGATGGAAGGCTTTGCCGCTGCCGCCGATGTTGTCGCCGAGATAACCCGCTACTTGCGCCGCGCCGATCGCCGCTTCGAGCGCGTGCTGCGCATGCGGATATTCGACGCGCAGGTAGATATAACCGCGCGTGGCACCGACAGCGAGTCCGGCGATCGTCATGCCTTCGATCAGCACGAACGGATCGCCTTCCATGATCATGCGATCGGCGAACGTGCCCGAGTCGCCTTCGTCCGCGTTACAGACGATGTATTTTTGATCGGCAGACGCATCGAGGCACGTCTTCCATTTGATGCCGGCAGGAAACGCAGCGCCACCGCGGCCGCGTAAACCGGAATCGGCGACCGCTTGTACGATGGCAGCTGGCTCTATCTTCAAGGCCGCGTCCAGCCCGCGATATCCGCCATGCGCGCGGTAATCGTCGAGGCTGCGCGGATCGACAATACCGACACGGGCAAACGTCAGACGCTGCTGGCTCTTCAGCAACGGAATGTCTTCGGTCGGTCCGAGAGAAAGTTTGTGCTTGCCCGCGCGCAGGAAGTCGGCATCGAACAAACCCACCACGTCGCTTTTCTGCACAGGACCGTAAGCGACTCGCCCTTCGGGCGTTTCCACTTCGACCATCGGTTCGAGCCAATATAAACCGCGCGAACCGTTGCGCACCACACGTACGTCGGCGTTGCGCTTGGCCGCTTCGGAAGCGATAGCGTTCGCCACGGCTTCCGCACCTAGCGAGAGCGCACTAGCGTCACGCGGTATGTAGACCGTCACGCTCATGGTGCCTCCGACTGCAGCCATGCGTCGAAGCTTTCGGGTGTGACACGACCTTTCAATTCGTCATCGACCATTATGGCGGGGGAGCACGCGCAATTGCCCAGGCAGTAGACCGGTTCGAGCGTCCATGCACCATCTTTCGTCGTCTGATGAAAATCCACGCCAAGACGCTGTTTGACGTGCTGCTCAAGCTTCACCGCGCCCATCGACTGGCACGATTCGGCGCGGCACAGGTAAATCACGCGCTTGCCTGCAGGGTGTGTGCGGAAGAAGTGATAGAAGGACACAACACCGTGCACATCTGCGCGCGACAGATTCATTTCGCGTGCAATAAGCGGAATGGCGTCTTCCGGCACATAACCGAGTTCGGATTGAACACCGTGCAGCACGGGCAACAGCGCACCCGGCTGATCCTTCAGCCGGGTCGTTACGCCCAGTACCGCGTCGCGAACTTTCTCGTCGATCGGCGGCAACGACGACACGTTCTTGACGGATTTCATGCACTCGACCTCAGAACAATGCGGCGGCTTTGCTGAGCGCTATCCATACGCCGATCAGGAAGGGGATTCCGACCAGCGCCCACGCAACAACGCCAACTACGCCGAAGCTGCCACGTGCGGCGTCTGCTGCATTTGCCGTCACTTGAGGCGCTTCATGCTGCAGCGCGCGTTCGCGTGCAAGCTCCTCAGGTGTCATATGGTGCGCTTCCTTAACCGGCTTGACCAGCAAGTTGGCGACCAGCCCGATGAACAGCAGACCCGCCAGGATGTACAAGGTTCGGTCATAAACCAGACTTTTCGCGACACCCGCATCGAGCTGCGCCTGACGCACGGCGGCGATCAGGAACGGCCCGGCAACACCGGCTACGGACCATGCAGTCAGCAAACGCCCGTGAATGGCACCGACCATTTGTGTACCGAAAATGTCCGCCAGGTAAGCAGGCACCGTCGCGAATCCACCACCGTACATCGACAAAATGACACACACGGCGATAACAAACATCGCGGCGAGTCCCAGGTGTCCGAGCGTTGGCAGGGTGCAGTACAAGGCGATGCCGAGCACGAAGAACACGAAGTACGTAACCTTGCGGCCGAGGTAATCGGAACTGGATGCCCAGAAGATGCGTCCAAGGCTGTTGAACAGGCTGATCAAACCGACCAGTCCGGCAGCCGATGCGGCAATTGCGGCTTTCTGCGCGACAGTCAGCGTGACGTCGGGAGAAAGGCCGAGCAGGCGGCCGCCAAATACATCCTGAAACATCGGGCTTGCCATCGAGATCACGCCGATACCGGCGGTCACGTTCATGCACAGCACGATCCAGATCAGCCAGAACTGCGGCGTTTTCCAGGCCTCATTCAAATGCACATGGTTTTGGGTAATCAACTTGGACGATGCAGTAGGCGCATTCCAGCCCAGGGGTTTCCAGCCGTTCGGCGGCACGCGGAATCCGAACGCACCCAGTGCCATCACGATGTAATACAGAACGCCCATGGTGATGAGCGTACTGGACACGCCCGGAACGTCCCCGTGAGCGAAGTGCGCCATCAAGGCGACCGCTATCGGAGCGCCGATCATTGCGCCGCCGCCATAACCCATAATCGCGAAACCGGTCGCCAGACCGCGGCGATCGGGGAACCATTTGATCAGCGTCGATACCGGCGTGATGTAACCCAAACCCTGCCCCACGCCGCCGATTACGCCGCAACCCAGGAATGTAAGCCACAGCTGATGCATCGACACACCGATGCCGCCGACCACCAGGCCGCCGCCCCAGCACAGCGCCGCTATAAAGCCTGCTTTACGGGGCCCGGCGCGCTCCAGCCAGCCACCCCAGATCGCCGCCGAAATACCCAGCATGGCGATGAAGGTTTCAAAAATATGTGTGACAGCCGGAACCGTCCAGTTGCACGAGGTGGCAAACAGCTGTGCGAAGAAGCCAAGGTTTTCGCAACTTGGCGCACCCGGCACCAATTTGCTCATCGGCAACCAGAACACCGAAAAACCATAGGCCATGCCAATGCACAAATGGATGGCCAAAGCAGCGGGCGGCACAAGCCAACGATTGAAGCGCGGACCTGCGATGGTGCGCTCCCTCGCCAACAATCCTGGCGTCGATCCTCCGGACGCGGGTACAACTTCAGGCACAACAGTCATCGACCTCTCCCCTTGTGTGAGCACGGTACAACTGCAGCATCGCTATGGCGACACATGTGACTTTAGCCCAAGCGGGGAGCAATCGCTTACGGAAGATTCGCAAAAATGTAGTGCTAAGCAACATGCCTTGCGCAAGTTGCAAATTGTCATAATTTCAAGGGCGCATGTGCACGGGTGGTTTCAAGCGGCAGGCGCAAAAAAACGCCGCACATCGATTCGTGCAGCGCAATATGACATTTCTGTACTCCTCTCCCGCGATGGGAGAGGATTCTCAAGTCAACGTGACGCGAGACGCGCCTGCACTTCGGCGTAAATGCGTGCGCGCTTGGCGCTGAACCAACCAAGCATGCCGTTGATCGGCAGCGGCAGCAGACTGGCGATACGCGACGCATCCGCCACGCGCTGAAGATGCGCCCGGTGGAACTCGGCAAAGGCTTCAGCGAGCGCCGGCGTGTGGAAAGGCACTTCCACATATTCGTCCATTACCGCACCAAGCGTGGCGGCAGCGCGACGCGCGATTTCGATGTTCGCCTGCACCACCGTGGAATCGCCATAGGGCACGTTGTACGCCCCTTCAATCGCCTTGACGAGTTGGCGAAATTCCGTGGCATGCAACGGGCGACACGAAATCGGTGCACGCGAACGTGCGATCAACCACGACTGATCGTTGCGCGACAGCGCGCCGGAGTTGTTCGTGGCGATATCCATGGCGTGGCTATACGTATAGGCGTATTCGCCCATCAGTTCGATCGCCAGGTCTTCGCGCACCATCGGCAGATCGCGGCGAATGCCGTCACGGCCGTACCAACGAATGTATTCGGGCGTCACTTGCGTAAAGCTGCCACGCAAAGGACGCACGAAAAGCTGCTCTTCGGCATCGTTGGTCAAGGTCGGATGCACCGCCTTCATGCCCGCCGCGCGCGCAGCGAGCACGCGATCCATCAATACTTCGGCAGTGACCAGCTCATGGTGATAGTCGGCAAACAAACTATCGTCATCGACATTCGCGAAATACACAAAACGAATATGCCGAATCACCCGGGCAGCGCGACGCGCCCGCTTTGCTGGGTCACTCATACGACGTCTCCATGCACGCACGCGATTGCTCGAGCCGACAGCGCCCACCGTCCGAGGCACGATGCAGACATCGTGTGCTGACGGCAGATTCGTGAGTAAAGCATCTACTTCGCGGCCGGAGACCGCCGCAGGGTCGATAACGTTTTCATCATCGATTGACTGCTTTGAACGTTCTGAATCACACACACCGACACCCTCAAACTGCAAGCGTGCGCAGCGATATCCATCGCCGTTGGCAACGCATGAAGAATCGCCTATCAATTCCATGGCTCAGAGAGCGCCTCGGCAGCGCGATGCAACTAAGATTCGGCCTCCCATGGCCACACGTGCCCTGGCGGCAGCGCAAAAAAACGCCACCGCGTTGCAGGCAACGCCGCGAATACTTTCACTGTGATCGGACTGCCGGTGTTGCCGCAGTCCACAAGCTCCATGTCCGCACTAGGGACAGCCCGGATCAGGGCAACGTGCGCACGACCGCGCACACGAGATCCGCGAATGACATCTGCAAGCTGTAGCTCAGTCTGACGCGAATGCCGAGGGGGACATCATCCGCGGGACTGCACCGCTTGATTCAGCGCGTTGCCAATTCGGCCAACGGGGATCAAGCGCCTTGGGGAACGACCATTATATCGAGGAAATTTTCACAAACGTTAAATTCCTTACTTTCGACACATGTTTTTTTGAACAGAGTGTCGCAGCGGCATCTACGCAGGATTGACCTGGCGGTGCGGCGGCCCTTTTAGTTCGACCATGTTGCCTTGTGGATCAAACAGATAGATCGAGGGCCCCTCGCCTTGGGCGCCATAGCGGCTACCGACGTCGCCGACGTGGACACCCTGCGCTTTCAGATACGCGAGGATGCCCTGTTCGTCGTAGCCATCCACACTCAGGCATAGGTGATCCATGTTGTGCCCGCTTGTACCAGGGCCCGCACCGCCGTGGCGGCCGAGTTTTCCATCGATGCTCACCAGATCGATCAGCGAATGGCCTGCGCGTAATTGCACGAGACCAATTTCGTCTTGTCTGCGTTCGACGCTGCAGCCTAGAACGTCGCAATAGAAAGTGAGCATGGTGGGGACGTCGTAAACGCGCAGTACGACGTGATCGAGCTGTTCGATGCGAAAGGGCGGCTTGTTCATAACGGTTCGCTTACGTCATTCCATTCGTCATTCCAGCGGAGGCTGGAATCCAGTGACTTCAGCGCTTGAAGAGGCTGACTCGGCTGACTGTTAAAGGCACTGGATTCCAGCCTTCGCTGGAATGACGGGGTCGTAGGTTGGGGGCCCCGAGGCTACTCCTCCCAGTCAGGAAATAGCAGTGCGAACGGGCCTATACAAGGTATAATTGCCCCCTTGATGTTCATGGTGGGAGAAGCGGGTAAACCCCCGCTGCCGAAGGCGCAACGCCCGTAATCGCTCAGGCCCCATACCGCCGTGGAACAAGACTCTGGAGAGACCGGTTAAATCCGGCGCCGAAGGGGCACGAAGCAGTTCCATCGCTTCCAAACTCTCAGGCAAAAGGACAGAGGGGCGCCTAGCGTGCGGCATGCACGCGTTTTCGGACGCCCCTTGCCATGAGCCAGAACAACTCCCCTTCGCTGCGCGAACTCGAGCACCACCACGCCTTCATCGAGCGCCACATCGGCCCGAACGATGCCGAGATCGCACAGATGCTGCACGCGATCGGCCTCGATTCGCTCGAAGCGATGACCGACGCCATCGTGCCGGGCCAGATCAAATCCAAGCAGCCGCTCGCACTGCCGCAAAGCATCACGGAAGAAGAAGCGCTGGCGAAGATTCGCACCATTGCGCGCAAGAACAAGGTGTTCAAGAACTACATCGGTCAGGGTTACTACGGCACGCTGACGCCAAACGTCATCCTGCGCAATATTCTGGAGAATCCGGCGTGGTACACGGCTTACACGCCGTATCAGGCGGAAATCTCCCAGGGTCGCATGGAAGCGCTGATCAACTTCCAGACGATGGTCGCCGATCTCACCGGCATGGATATTTCCAACGCTTCGCTGCTGGATGAAGCCACCGCCGCAGGTGAAGCGATGACACTGGCCAAGCGTTCGGCCAAATCCAAGTCCAACGTCTTCTTCGTCGCCAACGACGTGCACCCGCAAACGCTGGAGGTGCTGCACACGCGCGCCGACGGCATCGGCATCGCACTGCATGTCGGCGATGCGGCGGACGCCGTCAAGGTCGACAGCTTCGGCGTGCTGCTGCAATACCCCAACACCTTCGGCCAGATTCATGACTACCGTGCGGTGGCCGATGCGGTGCATGCGCGCGGCGGCATCGTCGCAGTCGCCACCGACCTGCTTGCGCTGACGCTGATCGCTTCGCCCGGTTCGTGGGGCGCGGATATCGTGATCGGCAACACCCAGCGTTTTGGCGTGCCATTCGGTTTCGGCGGCCCGCACGCTGCCTACCTCGCCTGCCGCGATACCTATAAGCGCTCGATGCCGGGTCGTTTGATCGGTGTGTCGATCGATGCGGAAGGCAAGCCGGCGTATCGCCTGACGCTGCAGACGCGCGAACAGCACATCCGCCGTGAGAAGGCCACGTCCAACATCTGTACCGCACAGGTGCTGCTGGCCGTGATGGCCAGCATGTATGCGGTCTACCACGGCCCGGAAGGCTTGGCACGCATCGCACGTCGCACGCATCGCCTTGCCGCCATCCTCGCCGCTGCACTGCGCAGCGCCGGCATGGAAGTAGGTCACGATTTCTTTGACACCTTGCTTGTCACCAACGTCGACGCCGATGCGATCCATGCCAAGGCTGAAGGCCTCGGCATCAACCTGCGCCAGATCCACGGCCAAAGTGTGGGCATCAGCCTCGACGAAACCACCACGCGCGCCGACGTGCTGGCACTCGCCAGCCTGTTCAGCGCCGACGTCGGCGACATCGACGAACTGGACGCCGCCACGCCCGACGCATTGCCTGCTGCGTTGCTGCGCAAGAGCCCGTTCCTGCAACACCCGGTGTTCAACACGCACCACAGCGAACACGAACTGCTGCGCTACATGCGCTCGCTCGCCGACAAGGATCTGGCGATGGATCGCACCATGATCCCGCTGGGCAGCTGCACCATGAAGCTCAACGCCACCGCGGAAATGATCCCAGTGACGTGGCCGGAATTTGGCAACATCCATCCGCTGGCCCCTGTTGATCAGACGCAGGGTTACAAGCAGCTGATCGATGAACTGGAGGCGATGCTGGTGGAATGCACCGGCTACGACGCCGTGAGCCTGCAGCCAAACTCCGGCGCACAGGGCGAATACGCTGGCCTGCTCGCTATTCGCGAATATCATCGTTCGCGCGGCCAGGGGCAGCGCGACATCTGCTTGATTCCTGAATCGGCGCACGGCACCAATCCCGCTTCCGCGCAGATGTGCGGCATGACGGTGGTGGTCACCAAGTGCGACAGTAACGGCAACGTCGATATCGACGACATCCGCGCCAAGGCCGAAAAGTACGCCGACCGCCTCGCCGCATTGATGATCACCTACCCTTCGACACACGGCGTGTTCGAGGAAGACGTGGTGCGCATCTGCGAGATCGTGCATCAGTACGGCGGCCAGGTTTACACCGACGGCGCCAATATGAATGCGCTGGTCGGCGTGGCCAAGCCCGGCAAATGGGGTTCGGACGTTTCGCATCTGAACCTGCACAAGACGTTCTGCATTCCGCATGGCGGCGGCGGCCCAGGTGTTGGCCCTTGTGCGGTGAAGTCGCATCTTGCGCCGTTCCTGCCACGCACGCTCGGTGGCGAAGGCACGGTCGGCATGGTGAGTGCCGCCAGCTTCGGCAGCGCCAGCATCCTGCCGATTTCGTGGATGTACATCACGATGATGGGGCAGCAGGGTCTGCGCAAAGCGACACAGGTGGCGCTGCTCAACGCCAACTACATTGCCAAGCGCCTGGCACCGCATTACGAAACGCTCTACACGGGGCGTAACGGTCTGGTCGCGCACGAGTGCATTCTTGACCTGCGTCCGATCAAGGACAGCACCGGCATCAGCGCCGAAGACGTGGCAAAGCGCCTCATCGACTTCGGCTTCCACGCACCGACGCTGAGCTTCCCGGTCGCTGGCACGCTGATGGTCGAGCCGACCGAAAGCGAATCGCAGCACGAACTGGATCGCTTCATCGACGCGATGATCCAGATCCGCGATGAAATCCGCGCCGTCGAAGACGGCCGCCTGGATCGCGAGGACAACCCGCTCAAGAACGCGCCACACACCGCCACCATGGTGACCGGCACGGAGTGGACGCACGCCTATCCGCGCGAACTCGCCGCCTTCCCGCTGCCGAGCCTGCGGCTGCAGAAGTACTGGTCGCCCGTGGCGCGCGTGGACAACGTCTACGGCGACAAGAACGTCATGTGCGCCTGCATTCCGATTGACGCGTACAAGGAAGAAGCCGAAGCATAAGGCTTAGTCTTCAACCCGTAACCAGAAAGACCCCGCTTCGGCGGGGTCTTTTTTTGGGCGCTCCTCACCGGTGCGCTATGGAAATCCGCGGGCCGGCGACTAAACTCCTGCAAACGACGCATTGAGGAACCCATCGTGACCACCACGATTCAGCAGCCGGTTGTTGCAAAGCTTACGCATGCGGCGATCTTTCTCGTCGTTACGTTGAAGCCCGAACCCCAGCACCGCGCGACCGTGCGCAAGCTTTGCGGCGATCTATCCGGTCTTTTGCGCGCCGTCGGTTTCCGGGATCTCGAAAGCCGCCTCTCATGCATCATGGCCTTCGGTTCCGATGCTTGGGATCGCCTGTTCGGGCAACCGCGTCCGAAGGACTTGCACCCGTTCCGCGAAATAAAAGGCGTGCACCACGCCGTTTCGACACCGGGCGACATCTTGTTTCACATTCGCTCCACACGCATGGACATGTGCTTCGACATGGCGAGATATATTATCGCGCGCCTCGGCGACGCCGTAGAAACGTCAGACGAAGTACACGGTTTCAATTACTTTGACGACCGCGACTTGATCGGTTTCGTCGATGGCACCGAGAATCCGACGGATCAGGCCGCTGTCGAGGCCGCCATCATCGGTAGCGAAGATCCGGCCTTTGCCGGCGGCAGCTACGTGATCGTGCAGAAGTACCTGCACAATTTATCCGCGTGGAATGCGGTACCGGTCGAGCAGCAAGAGAAGATCATCGGCCGAACCAAACTTGAGGACATCGAGCTGGAAGACGATGTAAAGCCAAGCTACGCGCACAACGCGCTGACGACCATCGTGGAAAACGGGGTGGAGTTAGACATCGTGCGCGACAACATGCCATTCGGCGATGCAAGCAAAGGCGAATTCGGCACGTACTTCATCGGCTATGCACGATCTCCGCACCGAATGGAGCAGATGCTCAACAACATGTTCGTCGGCCGCCCACCCGGCAATTACGATCGACTACTGGATTTCAGCAAAGCCGTCACCGGTTCGCTGTATTTCGTGCCTACGGCATCATTCCTGGACGATGTCGCGGCGGATGGTTGATAGCCCATGCAGCCTCTCCCAGCACGAGAGAGGCTGCATGCATGTCATCAACCGTTTTTCTTCAACCACGCATCGATAGCCGGCAGGCGCTGGTTGCGCACGCCGATACGGTATTGAATGTTGGCAATCGCCGTATTCACATTGCGGCGCGCCGAGGCGGCGATATGTGCGTTGGCGAAGTCGTTCAACTTGCCGACCATGGCCGGATCGAGCGACATGCGCGCCACGCGCGGGTAGTACTGGCTAAGCGACGGACCGTCGACGAGCTTCTCAACCTTCTCACGATGTGCGACGACGAAATCGAAAGCCATGTCGGGATGCAGTCGCGAAACGGTGTCGATCATGTTGGCGCTGGTGGTGGCACCGGGCTCATCGGTAATCGACAGATCCAGCGCGCGCTTGGCCAACGCTTCGTCTTCCGACGACGCGAGCATGTCGTACAGACCCGCCTTGATTAACGGGGTCTTTTCGGTCTGCGCTTGCGTGTGCAGCTGATCCCACGTTGCCGCATCGGCATGCGTGGCGACGACGGCGTAAATCGTCTTGCGCAAGGCCGAAGGAATGGCTTTCGGGTCCGTCGACTGCGCGGCGTAACGGCGGCGCGCCTCGTTCACCACATTCTGATCGTCCAACGAAGCAAGCACGCCGATCAATTGCTGACGCAGGTTGGTCACCATGGTCGGTTCGTCGGGCTTGGCTTCCCAACCAATGCGTGTCAGTTCCGGCTCAAGTCGTGCGATCGCAAAGCTACGGAACTGCTGTTGACGCGCGCCCGTGTCACGGTAGTAACTGTCGAAGCTGCTCAGCAGCTCGGCCATCGTTGCCCACAACGCCGGATTGCTGTCGTCGGGTGCGGCTTTGATCAAGTCCATAACCAGCGAGGCAGGTTCGTTACCGGCCATGCCCAGCGCGTACGTGTCCTCCATCAAACCGATCTGATCGATCGGCTGCATCTTCGCGTAATCCGCGCTGAGCGCATTGAATGCGGCGGGTGTGTACAGCGTGCGGTAGTAGCCGGCCTGGCCTGCATTGACCACAACCGGACCGCAACCCGGCACCACGAGCGATGCATGACCATCGACAATCGCGCTGACCGTCTTGCCACCGATCGATTCGGCGATAACGGGCACATGCCAGCGCAACGGCGTCTTGTTCGGACGATCGCGCGTAAACTCGCTCTGCGTCAACGCCAGCGTGGTGCTGCCGTTCTTGCAAGTTTCCGACGTCACGCGGATCAACGGAATGCCCGGCTGCAACGTGAAATCGTGTGCAATCGTGGTCACCGGCTTGTTGGTGACGGTTTCCATGGCGCGCCACAAATCGTCGGACACCGTGTTGCTGTACGCGTGATCCTTGATGTAACGGCGCACGCCATCGCGCCACGTATCGGCACCGATGTAATTCTCAAGCATGCGAATCACCGATTCGCCCTTGGAATAGGTGATGGCATCGAAAGCCTGATTGGCCTGCTCCACCGTTTCGATGCGCTGCACGATGGGATGCGACGTCGCGACGGAATCGAGCGACATGGCCGACTCGCGAATGCCCACCGTATCCAGTTCGGCGTGCCATTCCGGGTGCAGCTTTTCAGTAGTACGCGTAGCCATCCACGAGGCAAAACCTTCGTTGAGCCACAGATCGTCCCACCAGCGCATGGTGACCAGGTCGCCGAACCACTGGTGCGCCATTTCGTGCGCTTCGACGCCGAAGACTTCTTCCTTGTCGCCTTGTGTGGAGATCGACGGATCGAGCAGCATCACGTATTCGAAGGTGAAGATGGCGCCCCAGTTTTCCATCGCGCCGAAGAACTGGCTGGTACCGGGTGCGGCGACGTTATCGAGCTTGGGCAACGGATAGGGGGTGCCGAAGTAATCGTTGTACTCGTGCAGCACGGCTTTTGCCGAATCCAGCGCGAAGCCTGCCTGCGACGAGACGCCTTTCTGCGTGACGACGCCAATCTCGGTGCCATCCGACGTGGTAGTCGCACGATCGAATTCGCCTGCGCCGAAGAACAGCAGATACGTGGACATCTTCGGCGACTGCTGGAACTGCACGCGCGTCATGCCATTGCCAAGATCGGTTTTCTGCGCGGCAGGCATGTTGCTCACCGCCATGTCGTCGGACGGCACGATGGCGGTCAGGCTGAATGTGGCCTTGTAAGCAGGCTCATCCCATGAAGGAATGAAACGGCGTGCATCGGAGTTTTCAAACTGCGTGTACAGCGCGTGCTTCTTTCCGGCTTTGGTGTCGTAATCGAGCACGAACAAACCCACCGGCTGCGTGCCGATCTTGCCGCTGTAATCCATCGACAGTTTGTAACTGCCGATGGGCAGCGGCTTCGCAAACGTGAACGTCGCGGTTTGCGCCTTGGCGTCGATGGACACTTTCGGTGCCGCAAAGCTCGCCTGACCAGATACCGGCGACAGGCTTACCGACGAGAACGTCAAGTCGATCGCATTCAGCGTGATGCTTGCCGTGGGCTTGATCACCTCGACCGCGACCGTAACCTTGCCATCGAACGTGAGCGAATCGGCATGCGGGGTCACGGCAACGTCGTAATGCGTGGGTCGCACGTCGCGCGGCAACTGCGTGGTGCCAATGACCTCGGCAGACGGTGCAGCCGACTGCGCGGCAGCCACGCCACTCATCGACGCACCGGCTAACGCCAGCGCGATGGCGGAAAAAAGAATACGACGCATGACATCCTCTCGAATCGGTTGACCGGCATGCCGGTCGATACGCGAGCAACCCCACCCCTCGGGTCAATCGACTGCTCGCCCTGTTTGCTGCGCGATGCACAGATGCGGCATGGTGCTATGGGTGATGAATGGCCAGATACCGCCGGAAGTCATGACTATGGTCATGGTTCCCTGAAAAACCTGCATTTTCGAAAAATGGCTGCAAAAGAAAGGCCCCGTATGCGGGGCCTTTTGCGATCGACAGGTAGAGATGCTTCAGTTTGCACCGCTCGATGATTTGCCCGGCGCAGAGACCTGCTCCACCGGCCCCACGGTGACATGGCCCGTCCAGCCATCGAATACATTGACGGCGGCTTTGTCGATCGTTTCGGTGTACATCATGACCGGCTGACACGGACGCTGCGGTCCGGAGAGCTGATCCGTCACCCCCTCCATGCAGTACATCTGGCCCGGCGGCGTATCCTGGCGCTGCAGCATGGCCATGCCGTCCTGATAGCGCTTTTCCGCGCGCACCGCAGCCGTCGCATCGCCATAAACGGGGCGCATCTTCGCAAGCAAATCGTCCGCGGCCCTGCGTTCGGCCATCGTCGAGGCCTTGTAGACCTGATCGTAGGAAGCCTTGAAACGGGAATCGGAACGCTCAGATGCCAACGCCAACCACGCCAGCGCCAGTGCGCGATTACGCGGCTGTTGATCGCCGTTCAACGCCATCACACCCAGCACGAACTGCGCGGGCTTGCTGGCCCAGCTAGCTGCCGTCGTAAAGAATCGCTGCGAATCGCTGTAGTTGTGCTGGCCGTAGGTCAGCGTGCCGAGGCAGTAGTAATAGTCGCCAGGGAGAAAACGCTCTTCGCCGATGATGCAGTCCGACTTCGCCAGATCCTTGTCGGTGGGCACCGAGCTGCTGCTGGCCGGCGCGGAATCCTGGGCATACACAGCACCCGTCAGCGACGCTGCAACGAAAGGCGCTGCAAAGAACAACGACCCAATGGTCTTCCTGAGTAGTGGGGACATAAGGCACTCCATGTGACGGGTTGTGGGTGGAACAGGACCTATTTTAACGTGGCACACGCCGTAGGGATGACATCCATGGCGTAGACGGCGTACATCGAACAGCGTCAATATCTGATCGACCAGTGCCAGGTGGCATGCGCCAACAACAAGACGTTCGACGCGCTTGCCTCGGCAAGCATGGGGAGCCTCCCTTCGATAAAGCGCCAGATCCCGGCATCTCGCCTTGTGCAACCCATGCAAGGGGACCTATGGGATCACTTGCGCAAGGCACACCTATTGCTTGCCGTACAAGGTTGTGGTCTGCCACAACATCCAACACCAGCCCGCTCGCGCGGCACGCCTTTGAACGGACCTGACAACGATGACGACAATCGAAAGCAAGATGGACATGGATGGCGCTACGTACAAAACGCTCCTGGAGTCGACCCGCGCCATTCCCTGGAAGATCGATTGGGACACCATGCAGTTCGCCTACATCGGCCCGCAGATCGAAGCGCTGCTGGGCTGGGAACAATCGAGCTGGGCGACGGTTCAAGACTGGGCCGAGCGCATCCATCCGGAAGATCGCGACTGGGCCGTCAACTTCTGCGTGGCGCAGTCCAAGGCCGGCATCGATCACGAGGCGGACTATCGCGCACTCAACAAAGACGGCGATTTCGTATGGATTCGCGACGTGGTGCACGTCGTGCGCAAGGAAAACGGCGACGTGGATTCGCTGGTCGGCTTCATGTTCGACATCAGCGAACGCAAACGCACGGAAGAACAACTCGCCGCGTTGCGCCGCGAACTCGAAGAACTCTCCTTCAAAGACGGTCTCACCGGCGTGGCCAACCGCCGCCGCTTCGATGTGGTGATGGAAACCGAATGGAGCAATGCGTGCCGTAACAAGCAACCGTTGTCGGTGCTAATGCTGGATATCGACTGCTTCAAGCAATACAACGACCACTACGGCCACCTGGAAGGCGATCAATGCTTAAAACGCGTCGCCAAACTTCTTACCGTTGCCTCGAAACGTCCGCGTGATTTCGTCGCCCGCTTCGGCGGCGAGGAATTCATCGTCATCCTGCCGGATACCAACGAAAGCGAAGCTTACAAAATCGCTTCGCACTGCCGAGAGCTGATCGCCAGCGAGCATATTCCGCACAAGGGTTCGGAGGTCGGCAAATATCTGACCGTGAGCATTGGCCTCAACACAACCACTCCGGAATGCGGCGATGAAGTAATTCCGTTTATCGAAGCGACCGACAAACGGATGTATCAGGCAAAGCAACGCGGAAGAAATACGATCGTCAGCGATTGACATCGCGAATTTTGAAAACAAAAACGGGCGACTTGAGCCTTGAACTCAAGCCGCCCGTTCTGTCTAGGCGATCAGCTTTGTTTTTTCTTTGTACCCGGCAACACACCATAGGCCGTTCCAAAGATCGCCAACAATATCGATCCGCCGAACAAATAAGGAACAGCGGGTTTCACCACGCGTTGCCCCGCTTCTCTTCCGGCTTCCGCGGCGTGCGCAGGATCGTTCACTCCCGCGATACCTCCCGCAACAAAACCAATGGCGGCACAACTACCAATGTATAAAACGACAAACCACACGATACCAAGCAGAACGCGCTTCATGACTACCCTCCCTAGATAAACGTTCAATGCCTCGATACCCGAGGCATCCCCTTTCAACCATTCAGATTTTCGCCCCTAGGCGCTATCGATTAAATCATGAAAGTGCTCGCGCCGGGCATACCACCAACGGCCCCATTGGGCGATGATGACAAGCGAAATGCGGATCGAAAGCGGACATCGGCGAGACGGATATTCCGAATGGGTGCGCCCTTTAATCCCGAAAACAATCAGGCTTTAATTTTTTCGTTGGAAACCTGGACGAAGCCATCTCGCATGCGCCGCAGCAAGCTTTGCAGCAATTGCAATTCATCTGGCGAGAGATCAACAAACACTTTCTCCAACCTGTGCGCATTCAACTCCAACGCGCTGGCAATGACGTTCCTGCCCTTCTCTGTCAGCTTCGCGAGTAATCGGCGTCTGTCTTTCTCATCGCCGATCGATTGCACCAGACCTTCTTGCTCCAGAGAAAACATCAGCGCAGAAACTGTCGCGCGCTTGACCTGCAACGCCGCAATGATTTCCTGATGCGGAACAAAGCGATCGCCTGCACCCCACAACAACGCGAGCGCCTGAAATCGCGAGGGTGACCCTGCGGTGCCTTCCAGCCATTCGTTCAACACGTTGTTGATCTGCTGGCTCACCGATTTGAGCGTGAAGACCGTCTCCAGGCGCTGAGCAGCAGCCAGCGGAAACCGGCGCAGGTAGGCCTCGCGCAGATAGGAGGTCGGAAAGCTTTGTTCGTTGATCGAATCGTCGTCTGTCAAAGGATTTTCTCTCGCCAAAACTATCTATAAGTGGATTGTATGCTATACGACAATCCCCTGAAAGAACAAACATGGCAATAAAAACAATGATATATAAATAATAAGCTAACGAACTATCCGCCTATTGACTTGTTTATCGTCTAACGTTATTGTCTGCCTACAGACAAATATCGCGGTACGGACCGCATGAGCGCGGTCACGACCGGCGGGACGAGGCGAGAGACATGTTCACTATCGAGCAACAGGAAGGGGCAACGCCCTGCAAAACCCAGATGACGCTGGCCGCGATCGCCATTGATCGTCAACGCCACAGCTTGCCATCATGGCTGGCCGCGACGTCCCCGCTGACGACGCCTGCACGGATGGTCCCTACCGCCACCGTTGCCTCCAACGCTTCAGCCAGCGTGAGGAGCAAAGATGACCACCCCTTCAAACGCCCGTCAGGCAACGGTTCGCCGTTTTTCACCCATTTATCTGACTAGTCAGATATTCGGCCCGTCAAGCGCCGCACTCACAACCCCATCGCCGCACTGGACCCCACCATGAGCGCATCCACTTCCGCCGCTGCACCGGCCCCTCTAACAGGTATGCGGTTTGCTATCGGCGCTTTCGCCGTTGCACTCGCCACGTTCATGAACGTACTCGACTCCTCCATCGCTAACGTCGCCATTCCCACACTGTCAGGCGATCTTGGTGTGTCGGTGGACGAAGGAACGTGGGTGATCACCGTATTTTCCGCCGCCAACGCGGTGGCGATCCCACTCACGGGCTGGCTCACTCAACGCATCGGTCAGGTCAAGCTGTTCGTTGCTGCGATTCTGCTGTTCACGATTTCGTCTGCGTTGTGCGGCATAGCACCCAACCTCACGGTGTTGTTGGCGGCCCGCGTGCTACAGGGCGTGTCGGCTGGTCCACTCATACCGTTGTCGCAAGCGCTGCTGCTCACCACGTTCCCAAAAGAGAAAAGCGGTAGCGCGTTGTCGTTGTGGGCCATGACGGCAACGGTCGGCCCCATCGCAGGTCCGGCTTTGGGCGGCTGGATCACCGACAGTTACAGCTGGTCGTGGATCTTCTACATCAACGTACCGGTAGGCATATTCGCCGCCGCAGCTGTGTGGTGGATTTATCGCGACCGTGAAACGGCCACTCGTCGTTTGCCGATTGATACGGTTGGTCTGCTTGCCCTGATCGGCTGGGTCGCTGCACTTCAAATCTTGCTCGACAAAGGCAAAGATCTAGATTGGTTCAACTCACCTGTGATCTGTGCGCTGGGCGTCATTGCGCTGATCGGATTCGCGTTCTTTGTGATCTGGGAGCTAACCGAAGAGAAGCCGATCGTCGATCTACGACTGTTCGCCGTGCGCAATTTCCGCGGTGGCACCATAGCGATCTCCGTGGCCTACGCGATCTTCTTCGCGAACCTGGTGCTTCTGCCGCAGTGGATTCAGGAGTACCTCGGTTATCGCGCGGTCGATGCAGGATTGGTGACTGCTCCGCTGGGCATTTTCGCTGTGGTCCTTGCGCCGGTCATGGGCAAGTTGATGATCAAGACGGATGCACGCATATTGGCCACAGTGGCCTTCGCCGGGTTTGCCGCTGTCTTCTTCATGCGCTCGGTGTACACCACCGACATCGATCAATACACCTTGATCCTGCCGACACTGCTGCAGGGTATTCCGACCGCTCTATTCTTCGTGCCGCTGACCGCGATCATCCTGTCGGGTCTGTCGCCCGACAAGATTCCCTCCGCCGCGGGCTTATCGAACTTCGTGCGCGTCTTCGCGGGTGCCGTTGGAACCTCGCTGCTGGCCAATGGCTGGTACGACCGCACGACGCTGCATCATGCACGACTGGTCGAACAGGCTAACAGCTACAACCCGATCTTCACGGGTTCGATCGCACACGTGCAGTCGACGCTGCAGATCGGTGCTTCCAATGCGCTCGCCTTCGTCGAGAACGAATTGGATGCACAAGCCGCCATGCTCGGTCTCAACGACATCTTTTGGATATCCGCAATCCTCTTCATCGTGATCATTCCGCTGATTTGGATCACTCATCCGAGCAAGGATGCGGCGGCTGGAGCGGCAACGGCTGGCGGCCACTGACGATTCGCCGATACGACCGCTAACCGAAAAACCAATAACACATTGCCGCACTACGCCTACAAGGGCTCCGAGGACTTGGACATGGAACATTACACAAAGAAAACCTTTTCGACGACGCAAAGCATCGGCTTCATGTTGACGAAAGCGCGCAACCTTGTGATTGCGGACATGGATGCTGCCTTGGAGCCGCTCGACATTACCAGCCAGCAAATGGGCATTGTCCTGTGGCTCAGTCGCGGTATTGCCGCCACGCCCTTCGAGATGTCCAAACTTCTCAGCATCGACACCGGTCTGATGACCCGCATGCTGGACAAGCTGGAAGCAAAGGGATTCCTGAAGCGTTCCCGTAGCAACACAGATCGCCGTGTCATCGATCTGAAGTTGACCAGAAAAGGCGAGGCGATTGCTGCAGAGATTCCAAGTATCGCCCTGCCAGTGTTGAACGGGCGTCTGAAGAACTTCAGCAAAGCCGAATTTAAAGAACTGCAGCGCCTGCTTGGCAAGTTCATCGACGCCGACACCCAACGTTAACGCTCTTAAGACCGAAGCGCTTGCGCGCTCCATCCGATAACCCCCACCCCACTTACTGAGACTAAGACCATGCGTGTTCATCGAATTGCGGCCGCGGTCGGAATGAGCCTCGCACTGGCAGGATGTGCCAGCAGCGGTGGCCTGCGTCCGAACGGCGCGCCCATCAACCCCAACTCTCTCGCGGTTACGCGCACCCTCGCAAACGTAAAGGTGTCGCCCGCCGCGTGGCCCGAAGCTGACTGGTGGACTTCATTGGGCGACAGCCAGCTCAACGCACTGATTGCCGAGGCCTTGCACGACAACCCGAGCCTCGCAGAAGCCGACGCGCGGGCGCGCCAAGCACAGTCCGAAGCGTCGGAGGCCGATGCTGACCGCAAGCCGGAAGTGGACGCCGGCGGAAGCGTTTCCGAAGTTCGTGCGCCAAAAACGCTAGGCCCTCTTGGCAATGGCCATAACAGCGCCTTCAAGTATGTGGACGTCAGTTTCAAATGGGATCTGGATCTTTGGGGCGGCGAACGCGCTGCATGGGAGGCTGCTCTCGGACAACAGCGCGCTGCGGAAGTTGACGCACACGCGGCGCGCATCGAACTGTCCACGAACGTCGCTCGCGCATACGTGCAACTCGGCTACGCCTATGCACAACAGGATGTCGCATCGGCGGAGCTGCAGCGTGCAACAGACGTGCGCAAGCTGACGCAACAACGTGTTGCTGCTGGCATCGATAGTCAGGTGCAGCTCAAGCAGAGCGATTCAGAAGTCGCCAGTGCACAGGGTCAAAAGGCACAAGCGGATCGTGCGATCGATGCAGCGCGCTCCGCACTATCCGTGCTGTTGGGCAAAGGTCCTGATCGCGGCCTTGCGATCGCCCGACCCCAGCTGTTGTCGCCGGACGCACTGAGTATCCCATCCAACCTACCCGTCGATCTGCTGGGGCATCGCGCCGACCTCGTCGCCGCGCGGTGGCGCGTGGAAGCGGCCGATAAGGACATCGACGCAGCCAAGACCCAGTTCCTTCCCAACGTCAACATCACCGCATTGGCAGGACTAGCCGCGTTCGGCGGCGGCAATCTCTTCCAGGCGAAGTCCCGCTTTTACGACGCCGGTCCGGCGATCAGCCTGCCTATCTTTGATGGCGGTCGCCGCCGCGCGGACTTGAACGGCAAAGATGCGCAATACGATCTAGCCGTGGCGCAGTACAACGATGCGCTCGTGCGTGCCGTCAACGAAGTATGCGACGACAACGATGCACTCGCCTCGTTGCAAGTGCAGATCGACGCGCAGCAGCGCGCACTCGATGCGGCCAACGATGCTTGGACACTAGCCGAACAACGCTACCAAGCCGGCATTGGCAGCTATCTGGAAGCCCTCAGTGTGCGCCAGGAATTGCTGGTCGCCCAAGATCGGATGGCCACGCTGCATGCCGAACAAATCGATTACTCGGTGCAAATCATTCAGGCGCTCGGTGGCGGCTATCGCCCAAGCCAGCCCGCTCCTAACGTGCCGGCCGTTGCTGCCGATGCGAACTCTTCTTCCCTTATCCATCATCGCTCTTGAGGCAGCCGTCATGTCTACTCAAATCTCTTCGGCTTCTAACGAAGCCGCGCAATCCAAGAAAAAAAGCCGCAGCTTCATGCTGCGCGTCCTTGGGGTATGTATCCTCGTGGGCGCCATAGGTTTTGGCACTTGGTATTTTCTGGAAAGTCGCTGGTACGAAGGCACCGACGACGCGTACGTCAACGGCAACATAGTGCAGATCACACCGCAGATCACGGGCACCGTGGTCAGCATCGGTGCCGACGATGGTGACTTCGTAAAGCAGGGTGACGTGTTGGTTACGCTTGATAAAGCCGACGCCGATGTCGCACTACAGAACGCCTCTGCAAATCTCGCCAACACGGTGCGCAAGGTGCGTGGTCTGTACAGTACGGTGTCAGGTGCGCAGGCCGATGTGGCGGTAAGACAGGTCGCGTTGCAGAAGGCGAAGGCCGACTACGAACGCCGCGTTACCTTGGCCAGCTCAGGTGCCATCTCCGCGGAAGAACTCTCGCACGCAAGAGACGCATTGACCGCGGCCGAAAGCTCGCTCACGACGGCTGAGCAGCAATTGCAGACCAATAGAGTATTGGTGGACGACACCATCGTCACGTCGCATCCGGATGTCAAAGCCGCCGCCGCTCAATATCGCGCTGCCTACCTCACTGAAGTTCGCACGACCATGGTGGCACCGGTAACCGGCTATGTCGCCAAACGCACCGTGCAGGTCGGTCAACGCGTACAACCTGGTGCAGATCTGATGGCCGTTGTACCGCTGCACGAAGTGTGGATCGATGCCAACTTCAAAGAAACCCAACTTACTCACATGCGCATCGGCCAACCCGTGGAAGTGACCTCGGACGTCTACGGCCATGCGGTCAAATACGACGGCAAGGTGTTGGAACTGGGCGTGGGAACGGGCGGCGCATTCGCGTTACTGCCGGCACAAAACGCTACCGGCAACTGGATCAAGATCGTCCAGCGCATTCCCGTGCGCGTAGTGTTCACCGATCCCAAGCAGCTGGATCAACACCCGCTACGCATCGGCATGTCGATGGATACGACGGTGAACTTGCACAATGAGAACGGTCTGATGCTTGCTCAGAACGCCCCGACGCAGGCGGCTTTCAGTACGGATGTCTTTCAGCAGCAGTTGGCCCACGCTGACGAGCAGGTCGCTCAGATCATTCACAAAAATATGGCTGGTGATGCGAAGTAAGGACGTCGGCATTGAAGCAACGCTACCGTCGATGCATCGATGATTCGACTGACGTGTGAGTGAACATCCGCGTCGGTCGATTTAAGAACTACGACAGGGCACGCCTGTCATCAGCGCCACACTCGCTGCGGAGTAACCATGAACAAGCACGCGACGCATCATTCTCGCCAGCAAAAAAAGCTCGCGGCGACCGCACCACATCCATTCACGAGCGTCGGCATGCAAGCGTCGACGGAAACCATCTACAAGGTGGCGGAAGTCGCCAGAACGTTGAAGTACGCGACCCACGCCATAGAACAGGTGGTGCATCTTGCTTCAGGAGCGAACGATCGTCTAACGCTGTTGCATTGGCTCGTTCTCGCCCGTCTTTCAAGCAAGCCGACATGCAAGCAGCTGGAACTGAAATCTGAAACGAAAATTACCGCCGCGTATTTGACGAGATTGCTCGACGATCTGGTACGAGCGGGCTTGGTGCGCCGGCACCGCTCATCGACGGACCGCCGACAAATCCTCCTCGCGCTGACAGAACACGGAAGGAATGCAACGCTTGAGCTATTGGCCTCGTTGAACGATGTCACCCAGCCATCCCAACTCAACGCTATCGAACATCTGGGCGCCTCGCTCGAACAATTTGTATCGCTAGCGGCTGGAGAAGGATGGCTCGGAATGGAGGCGTAGCCCTCAAGGGGGACGCGCCCGTATCGGCCATCTCAGATCGCCGATACGGGTATCAGTGGGTCCGCTTCGGGTCCAAAGCGGATGCCGTGGGCACAATCGCTCGAAATGAGCTGCGACATCCAGACAAGACGTCGCCGCTACACGCGCCCGCCTTATGGCGACCCGATTACTTGGCGTTCTTCTTCTTTTCCTGCTTGGCCGCCTTCTTCTCTTTCATGGTTTTGGCCGGTTTTTTCTTGTCGCTCTTTTTTGAATCCATACCTTTGCTCATTTTGTCCCCTCCATCATGGTTATCGTCTGTTGCCGCTTACGTGAAGCCGCCGCAAGCATTTGCGCCTGCATGGTTGCCTATATGCGCAAGAGTACGCCTACCGGTGGATCCATGAAACTAACCGGGCATTTCTGTCCACGTTGAATAAATGCAACTGAATGTCCGCCTTGAGACGGGAAGCGCGTAGCATGCGCTTTTTAGCCTGCCTTCGATGCTTGCAGAGACCTGAGCCATGAGCCACGTCGTTTCTGTCAATGTCGGCCTTCCAGCAGATGTGGAGTGGCGGGGCAAGATCGTTCGCACTGCTATCTGGAAGCGACCGGTAAACGGGCGAGTGATGGCGCGGCGCCTGAATCTCGACGGCGATGCCCAGGGAGATCGCCAAGGTCATGGTGGCTTGCATCGAGCCATCATGGTTTATCAGGTCGCCTCCTACCGATACTGGGAGCAAGTCCTGCGCCGAAGTCTCACCGAATACGGCATGTTCGGTGAAAACCTGACCGTCGATGGGCTAGCTGACGATCAGGTATGCATCGGTGACAGGTATCGCATTGGCGGCGCGCTGTTCGAAGTGTCGGCGCCGCGTGTCACGTGCTATCGCGTCGGCATACGGATGAACGAACCACGCATGCCGGCACTGCTCGTTTCGCATCGAAAGCCCGGATTCTATTTTCGAGTCATCGAAGAGGGAGACATCGGCGTCGGCGACGAAATCATTCGCATCGCGCAAGGACGTGAAGCGATAACCGTCGCCGAAACCGATGCGCTGCTCTATTTGCCGGATCATCCTGAGGATCGCGTGCGCCACGCTGCAAACGAACCATCGCTTAGTCCCGGATGGAAACGTTCTTTCGATGCATTACTAGCGAGCACGGGATTGCCAGGCAACGCAGGGCTCGGGCCGGTGCTTCCAGCGGTAGCGTGGCAGGGTTTCCGCGCGCTCAAGGTGGTCGGTGTCGTTAAAGAGAGCGATGACGTGACGTCGCTGCTCCTATCAGCCAATGAGCCGCCTTCTCTCGCCCCTCCTGCTGCCGGATCGTTCGTGGTGCTGCGTCTTCCTGGTGCCAACGGAAGCGGTACGGTGACGCGCAGCTACTCCATCTCCAACATCGGCGAAGGAGGCGTATATCGCGTTAGCGTCAAGCTCGGCTCCGGTGATGGAAGTCGCTACATACACAGTGGCGTCCACGCGAACGACGTTATCGAAGTCAGCGCACCGCGAGGAGCATTTACCTTACGGAGTGATAAAGCACCGATCGTTTTCTTGAGTGCAGGCATCGGAATCACGCCTGTGCTCGGCATGCTTCATCAACTCGTGGCGGATCGAGCCGCCGAAGATCGCGATGTATATTGGATTCATGGCGCACGTAACGGCGCCGAGCACCCCTTTGCTTCGGAAGTACGTCACTTGCTCGATGCGCTGCCTCACGTCCATGCCTTTATCGCCTACAGTCAACCTCGCACCGAGGATCGACTAGGGCGTGACTTCGACGTCGCAGAACGTATCAGCGCTTCGACCATCCAACGACTGGGCGCACCAGCCACGGCGCAGTTCTATATTTGCGGCCCGTCGAACTTCATGTCTGGCCTCCTCACAGGCCTGAAGGGCATTGGCGTAGCGAGCGCAAATATCCACACGGAGACCTTCGGGAGCGAAGCATCGATAACGCCGGGCATCGTCGGTGGCGCTGTTAGGCGTCCGCATCCACCGGAGGGCGTTCAAGGCAATGGGCCAACCGTCTCATTCAGCCGAAGCGGCTTGGCCGTACCTTGGTCCGACGCATTCCAAAGCGTGCTGGAGTTCGCCGAAGCCTGCGACGTTCCAGTTCGCTGGGCGTGCCGCACCGGTGTATGTCACACCTGCGAAACCGCGCTCATCGGCGGCCAAACCCTCTATGACCCAGAGCCCATCGACCCGCCTGCCAACGGCAACGTGCTTATATGCTGCGCGCGCCCCACAACCGATATCGAACTTGATCTCTAATACTTGGTCAGTCGCCGAAAATAAAAAAGGCTCTGTCCCTTTTTTGAAGCTTCCCACTAGCTGTCTCATGTGCAAGACCGCTGTCGGCTAATGGTGAGCTTTCGCCATTTATAATTCTGCAGAGACTTGAAACCGAGAAGCAATGTGAGCATCGATATTGTCGTAACAGCAGCACCCACCTCTGACGTGGTCGCAAAAATTTCCAACGATCTCGATCTGTTTAATGTAGCTGCGACCGACATTTCCGACCGCACGCCTTTAGGTGTTCTTGTAGTCGATTCCAACACGGGAGTGGCGCTGGGCGGCATTACAGGTCGCACGTCAATGGGCATCCTGTTCATCGACTTATTCTTCTTGCCCGAAGAACTCCGCGGCAGTGGCTTGGGTACCAGGCTTCTTGCAGCCGCCGAAGATGAGGCACGACGGAGAGGCTGTAAAACGGGGGTGCTCTACACGATCAGCTTTCAGGCACCCCAGTTCTACATCCACAATGGCTGGAAGGTTTTCGGCGAGATTCCTTGCGATCCTCCGGGCACCTCTCGCGTCTTCCTTTCGAAAGATCTGGCTGCACAAGGCGCTAACGACGCCTAGAACGTCATAGTCATTGGCATAACGTCCACTCTGGGCCGAGACCAGACTTCAAATGATGGTGTTGCCGCGGACATCGAACTTATTCCATCCCGCAGTCAAATCGTGCGCTGACTCATCGGCTACTTCCACGCGATCACGGCCATTTTTCTTGGCCATGTAAAGCGCCCGATCGGACTCTTCCAGCAGGAACACGGGATCCATGGGAGTATCGGCCGCCTGCATGGCGATGCCGATGCTCACCGTTATGCGCTCATAGGGGCTAAGCGGGTGTGGGATGTTCAAACGTTCAATGGCACCCGTCATGCGCTTTGCCGCTTCTACCGCAGCTTCCGCATTGGCATCCATCAGCACGACGACAAATTCCTCGCCGCCGTAGCGCGCGACTGAATCGCGTGCGCGCAGTTGGCTACTCAGCACTGAAGCCACCTTGACCAGGCATGCGTCGCCGGCGATGTGGCCCAGGCTGTCGTTGTATTGCTTGAAAAAATCGATATCGATCATCAACACCGCGCAGTAGTGGCTTGTTCGCTGTCCTTCCTCCATGGCTTCACGCAGGCGTGTATCCAGGGTCACACGGTTGGCAATGCCGGTGAGCGCATCGCGTCCCACTTGTTGCTCCAGGCGCAAGGAGCTCAGGTCACCGGCGCGCAGCATGTCCATTTGACGGGCTTGGATGAATGCCACGCGCAAGCCGTAAAACAACACGGATGCGCAGCCCGTCAACAGACCCACAACAAAACTGATTCGCGTCATGCTGAAACCGAGCATGACGACCGTCATCGACAGAATGATCGGTGCAAGCGATGCGATGGTTTGCGATACCGCCAGGGATGGATGGTAGGCGCGCAACCAGCGCGGCGGCTGTCGTATCGCTACCAGCGCCAGCAATGCGTGGGGAAGATCTATCAGAGATCCGGCCCACCAGGGTAAGCCATGCATTTCTACTCGGTTATAGATGGTCGCAACGATGGCGTTGACCAACAAATAGCTGCTGGCTGCAAAGTAAAAGAAGCGCCAACGGAAGCTGCGCGCACCTAGCAAACGCAGGATAGCCATGATGGCCAGCGAAAAATCAATCGCATCCGCGTTATAGAGCACTACGTAGATACTGCTGGGATCTTTGGCGAGCGGTCCGCTCAGCATATGCGTGAAGAACTCATACAGCAGTGTCGCGATAACGCACGCCATGACCAGATCCAGCGCGGCTACGACGCGAGGTTCGTCTCGCACGAACGAGCGCGACACCATGAATATGCATGGGATCACATACATGCTGGAGAAAACCGTGGCGAGTGCGTACAGATAACCGCCCTTGTCACCCAGCACCGTCGTAAGCAGATTGGTGCTTCCCCACAGCACCTGCATCAGGACGGCCAGCGCCAGCAGCAACCATGGCAACCGGATCAGCGCCGGGCTGCGCCGGTAGCGCGTGAATACCGCCCACAGTGCCGTCGCCTGCACAGCCAACATGGCCAGCTGCGGCCACGCATCTTCGGTATGGCCACTCCAGTTCGCCAGAGCAAGATGGCCCAGCAGCAGTAGTGCGAGCAGCAAAACGACGCGCAAGAAACCTCTCCCTTAACCACTCCCTTAAAATGGAGTATCGAATGCGACGCAGCATTTATGGACCATCTGCGTCACATTCGCGGGGCTCACCCCATGTCCTCTAAATACTCTTATCGGTTGATCGCAGGGGGATATACAACGCCTGCGCTCATACCGGCCTTGCTTCTCGCCGTGGCGTTGGCAAGTCCGTTAAGACATCAAGCAAGTTATGGGCCTTAAAGGTCTTTTGAACAAACCTTTCCGTGTCGCTCTTCATCCCTACGACAAAAAAGGACCCTCGCGAGAGGGCCCTTTTTATGTCATTCCACGTGCGGTTAAGGCTTATGCAAACGGATCATCCAGCACAATCGTATCCTCGCGATCCGCACCGGTCGCCACGATGGCGAGGTGGCAGCCAGAGAGTTCTTCGACGGCGCGCAGGTAGGCGCGCGCTGCCGGCGGCAGCTTGTTCCAGTCGCGGATGCCGCAGGTGGATTCTTCCCAGCCGGGGAATTCGAGATAGACGGGCTTGCATTCGGCCCAGCCGTCGGCGTCGAGCGGTGCGAGTTCACGGCGTTTGCCACGGTATTCGTACGCGATGCAGACCTTGATGGATTCCAGGCCATCGAGCACATCGAGCTTGGTGATGGCGAGGCCGTTGATGCCGTTGATCTGCACGGCACGCTTCAGCGCAACCAGATCGATCCAGCCGCAGCGGCGCGGACGGCCGGTGCTGGCGCCGAATTCGTTGCCGACCTTGCGCAGGCGTTCGCCCATTTCGTCGTTGAGTTCGGTCGGGAACGGACCGCCACCGACGCGCGTTGCGTAGGCTTTGCAGATGCCGAGCACGTAGTCGATATCGCCCGCGCCGACGCCAGTGCCGGCGAGCGCGCCACCGACGGTGGTGTTGCTGGAGGTGACGTACGGATAGGTGCCGTGATCGATATCGAGTAGCGCACCTTGCGCGCCTTCGAACAGGATGTTGCCGCCGTCTTTGCGCACGTCGTGCAGGATGGTGGCAACGTCGTCGACCATCGGGCGAATGAATTCGCCGTAGGCGAGTGCGTCGTCGAGCACCTTTTGATAGTCGACCGGCTCGGCCTTCAACCATTGGGTGAGGATGAAGTTGTGGTATTCGACGGCGGTTTTGATCAGACCGGGCAGTTCGTGCGGATACATCAGGTCTGCCACGCGCACGCTGCGACGCGCGACTTTGTCTTCATATGCCGGACCAATGCCGCGGCCGGTGGTGCCGATGGCTTTGCCGCCTGCGGCGATTTCGCGCGCCTTATCGACGGCGATGTGGTACGGCATGATCAGCGGCGTGGCCGGGCTGATCTTCAGGCGCGGACGCACACTGACACCTTGCGCTTCGAGTTCTTCGATTTCCTGCTTGAGTGCGGCCGGCGACAGCACAACGCCGTTGCCGATCAGGCACAGCGCGTCGTCGCGCAGAATGCCCGACGGGATCAGGTGCAGCACGGTCTTCTTGCCCTTGATGACAAGGGTGTGGCCGGCGTTGTGGCCGCCCTGGAAGCGCGCGACGGCGCCTACGCGTTCGGTCAACAGGTCGACGATTTTGCCTTTACCTTCGTCGCCCCACTGTGCGCCAAGAATTACGACTGACTTGCCCATGATGTTTCTCGCTCTAAAGACGTTCCGATCGGCGGAACGGGGAATTTTTTGTCCTCGGGAGAAATCCATCCAGGATTTCTTCCGACACGATGAGTCCGGCACAGGTCCGGACTCACCTCCGCCCATCAAGCACCTACGTACCTGATGGGCGGGCGAGACATCCTTGTCTCGCGGATGCTCTGAATGAATCAGAGCACCTTTATCGCGCGCATTGATTACCGCGCGGTGAAAAGTGTTAGTGCACCAGCTGGAGCGTCAACAAACCTACGCCTATGGCCGCCGCGCCGAAGATGCGCAGGGTGCGCGGATCCAGCTTCTGGGCCTCGCGCATCATGGTTTGCCAGCCTTTCGGCGCCGCGAATAGCACAAGCCCTTCGATGACCAGCACAAGGCAAAGCGCAGCGTATAAATCGCGCGGCATGACGTCAGCGACGCCCCGCCGGCGCGGGTGAAGGATTGCCGAAGTAACGCAGGAATTCGGAATCGGGTTTCAGGATGATGGTACCCCTACCGTCGCCGAAGGCTTGCTTGTAAGCCTCAAGGCTGCGGTAGAAATCGAAGAAATCCGGATCTTGCGAGGCGGCCTGCGCGTAGATCTGCGCGACTTGGGCATCGCCCTCGCCTTTTACGCGCTCGGCATCGCTTTCTCCATTGGCTCGGATGATCTGCGCCTGGCTATCGGCGTCGGCCTTGATGGCTTCGGCCTGCTGCTTGCCGTCGGCGCGAATGGTGGCGGCTTGCTGCTGACGCTCGGTCTGCATGCGTTTGTAGACGGCAGTCTTGATGTCATCCGGGAATTCGATGCCGGTGATGCGCACGTCCACAATAGAAACACCGAGCGTTTTTTGCGCTTGTGCGTTGGACTGCTGGATGGCGTTCGCCGTGAGATCGTTCTGGCCGCCGCCGACCAGCTGCTGCAACGTATGCGTATTGACGATGTCACGCAGCGTGTTGCTGACGATGGGGCTGAGACGTTGCCCGGCTTGCAGTTCGTCGCCTCCGGTTGCGCGGTAATAATCGGCCGCGTTATCGATGCGCCACTTCACGTAGTAATCGACGTTGATACTTTGCTTGTCGGACGTCGCGTAGCGCTCGGGCGCACCGTCGTAGGCAAGGATACGGTTGTCGAGCACGAGCGCCTGTTGCGACAGCGGCAATTTGGCATGCAGGCCAGGCTGCTTGTCGGCACGCAGAATTTTGCCGAACTGGGTGACGAGCACGGTCTGACCGTCTTGCACCGTGTAGAAGCTGTTGACGCCAAGCAAGACGAGCAACGCGATGATGATGGCAGCGGTGGTTTTCATGGCTGCTTCCCCTTGTCCGCTTCATCGTTCGCGGGCGGCGCGATGGTTCCAACGCCCGGCAAGTTGGTGGCCGGCGTTTCGCGTTCGTTGGTGATGTTGATGACGCTGCGGCCATCGGAACCGTCGATCACCTTGTTGTTGACGCTGAGTACCTGCTCCATCGTTTCCAGCCATAGGCGGCGGCGCGTGACATCCGGCGCGGCTTTGTATTCCTTCAGGATCAGGTTGAAACGCTCGACATCGCCTTGCGCGTGCGCGATGCGTTCGGCTTTGTAGGCATCGGCCTGGGCGGAAAGACGCTTGGCGTCGCTATTGGCCAGCGGAATTTCCTGGCTGGTGTTGGCGCGTGCTTGATCGATCGCACCTTGGCGATCCTGGCGTGCCGCATTGACGTCATCGAAAGCGTCTTTCACTTCCTGCGGCGGCGTAATCGTCTGGAAGCTGACATCGGTGACTTGCAAACCGCAGTTGTATGCATCCAGCGTGTGCTGCAGCTGATTGCGCACGGACTGTTGAAGGGCAGCAAGCGTCGGGGCAGCCGCAGCGTTGTCGCTTTGACCGGTAAGGATGGTGTCCATCTGCTGCGCACCAATCACGGTGCGCACGGCAGCCTGGGCCGCTTCGTTAAGTGTGCCGTCCGGGTCGCGCGTGTTGAACAGGTATTTCTGCGGATCGGTGACCTGATACTGCACGTTGAAATCGACGGCGACGATGTCCTCGTCTTTGGTCAACATGCGAATCTGATCGGACATGGCCCGCACGCGCGAGGTGGCGACGGACGTGACCGATTCGATCGGCGTCGGGAGCTTGAAATGAAAGCCGGGGCCCACCGTGCGCGCATAGGCGCCGAAGCGCTGCACTACGCCGACCTGCCCTGCACCGATGACGGCATAGCTGCTCAGCAACACCCAAGCCAGAATGATGGCCCCGATGATGGTGAAGATGCCGCCCGGACCGCCGAGCCTGCCGATCCGCTTTAACGAATCCTTGAGTGCGGTCTCAATGCCCGATTTACCACCGGAACTACGCTTGTTCTTGTTCCATGGATCGCGCTGCCCGTTTCCGGGTTCGTTCCAGGCCATGGTCAGTCTCCTTGAGGCCGCTGGGAGGCCGGCAACAACGGCCGGAAAACGCTCTGTGCTGGATGGGACATGGTGACGGGTGAGTGGACGTGCAAGCAGCCAGAAAGGCGTGGTGCACAAACGGTCGCATTCTAACAGAGACGGTTGAAATACGAGCGGCGCGGGTGGCCTCTCGGCCGCCGGGAGGAGTTAGGGTGAGAGTTCGGGGTTTTGCGTCGAGGCGCAGTGGTTCGCTACCGGGCGTACCCTCATCCGCCTGCCGGCACCTTCTCCCGAAGGGAGAAGGGTCAAATGTTTAGCGTTACGGGTCTAGTGTCGGGGCGTCGATGGCGGCGTCGGGGTTGCCAAGCAAGTCGCGCAGTAACTCCATGTCCGGACCTTTGCCTCCGGTGAGCGGTGCCAGCACGCTGCGCGGTGCATCGATGCGCAAGCGCCAGCCGTATTCGTCCACCGCTTCATCGGCAATGGCGCCCGCGGCGTGAAGTCGCGCGTGCAGACGGCCGGCTGACAGTGGCAAAAGCAGTTCGGAGCGAATGCGATCGCCACCCAGTACCTCACCCAATGCATCGCGCAACAGATCGAGACCTTGGCCCGTGGCTGCGGAAACCCACACTTGCTGGGGCACGCCCTCTATATCGCGCACAATGCGCGGCTCGCCGCCGGCAAGATCGATCTTGTTCATCACGTGCAGTTGCGGCACGTCGCCCGCACCGATTTCTTCCAGCACTTGATCGACCACACGATGCAGACGCTCGCGTTCTTCATCGGCGGCATCGCTGACGTGCAAAAGCAGATCCGCATCGCGTGCTTCGGCCAACGTGCCACGGAAGGCAGCGACGAGATCGTGCGGAAGTTCGCGGATAAAGCCGACGGTGTCGGCCACTACCGCAGGTCCGCAACTGAGATCGTCGAGCTTGCGCACAGTGGGGTCGAGCGTGGCGAACAGTTGATCCGCCGCGTACACCTCACCCTGCGTGAGCTTGTTGAAGAGCGTGGATTTGCCGGCGTTGGTGTACCCCACCAAGGCCACACGCGGCACGGTATTGCGCAAACGCGCGCGACGTTGCTGCACGCGCTGCGTCTGCACTTTTTCCAACCGTTTGCTGAGCATCTTGACGCGTTCGGCCAGCAGGCGGCGGTCGGTTTCCAGCTGCGTTTCGCCGGGACCGCGGTTGCCGATGGCACCACCGCGCTGGGCGTCCAAGTGCGTCCAGCCGCGTACCAATCGGGTAGCGAGATGTTTGAGCTGCGCCAGCTCCACTTCCATCTTGCCTTCGTGCGATCGGGCGCGCTGAGCGAAGATGTCGAGGATCAACCCGGCGCGATCGACCACGCGAGTGCTCAGCAACTTCTCAAGGTTGCGTTCCTGCACCGGCGTGAGCAGATGGTCGACCAGCACCAGATCTGCGTCGAGCGCACGTACGGCTTCGGCCACCTCTTCGGCTTTGCCGGTCCCGATGTAGTAACGAGGATTCGGGGATTCGATGCGCGCAGGAATCGTCGCCAGCACTTCTGCGCCAGCCGACTTCACCAGTTCGACGAATTCTTCCGCACGCTCTGCCGTATCGCCCTCGCCGCGGGAATGCGGGAGGACTAATACGGCTCGTTCGCCTTTCTTTTGTCTATCAAACAGAGTGGATCAACCTTCGTCGGCCGACGCGTGCGCCTCGAGGTGGTTCTCATGGCCGTCATGGCCTTCATGACCGTTGCCGACACGCACGTTACGGCTCGGGACCACTGTGGAGATGGCGTGTTTATAGACCATCTGACTGACCTGGTTGCGAAGCAGCACGACAAACTGATCGAACGATTCGATCGTGCCCTGCAGCTTGATACCGTTGACCAGGTAAATAGCGACCGGTACGCGCTCGCGGCGCAAAGCGTTAAGAAACGGATCTTGCAAGGATTGCCCTTTTGACATTGTTGTTCTCCCCCACGTGCAACGGATGGGCCGAAGAAATGTGGGGCCAAACGGCGCCCCGGCCCGAGTTCACTTGAATGTTAACCGCTTTTAAATCGTGGTTGAAAGAGTTTTGTAAGTTATGACAAAGAGATAACAAAACTGGGTCACATCCTCGCTTAAGAAATGGCCATAGAGCTGTCATCCAAGGAATAGCCGGACGGCATCGGCCGCCCGGGCAGCCGTATGGGGACTTTCTGGGTCCAACGTGCGGGCGTCGAGCTCGCTTCGCAACCAGGTGATCTGCCGTTTGGCGAGCTGCCGGGTGGCGAAGATGCCTCTGTTGCGCAGCTCGGATGCGTCGTAGAGGCCTTCCAGGTGCTCCCAGGCCTGGCGGTAGCCCACCGCACGGATAGCTGGGAGATCCGGCCGTAGGTCGCCGCGCCTGCGCAAGGCGGCTACTTCGTCGAGCAAGCCGTGCTGAAGCATGTCTTCGAAACGCCGGGCGATCCGGGCGTGCAGAGGCGCGCGGTCCTGGGGAAGCAATGCGAGCTTGAGCACCCGCCAGGGGAAAGGCTCACCCCGGCCACCCTGTTGCTGCACGCTTAGCGGCTGGCCCGTCAGTTCGATGACTTCCAGGGCGCGCTGAATGCGTTGGGCGTCGCCCGGCTTGATGCGTTCGGCGGCAGCCGGGTCGAGTTCGGCCAGACGTCGATGCATACCGTTCCAGCCGATGTCGGCGGCCTGTTCGGCCAACTTTGCCCGTATCTCGGCGTCGGCTTCGGGAAGGCTGGACAGGCCGCGCTGCAGCGCCCGGAAATAAAGGCCGGTTCCACCTACCAGCAACGGCACCTTGCCTGCTTGATGCACGCGTTGCATGGCTGCCTGTGCATCAGCGCTGAAATCCGCAGCCGAATAGGGTTGAGCGGGATCGCGGATATCGATCAGTTCATGCGGATAACACACCAGCGTTGCTGCGTCGGGCTTGGCACTGCCGATATCCAAACCGCGATAGACCAGCGCCGAATCGACGCTGATCAAGCCAAGCGGAAACTGCTCGCTCAAGGCGCAAGCCAGCGCGGTCTTGCCCGACGCGGTCGGACCCATCAGGAAAACGGCAAGCGGGCGGCGATCAACGGGCATCGCCCATTCTAATCGGCGCTGACAGCATGCAGGCGCGTGCACGGGATCGTGCGTGACGCGTTCGATTGCAAAACCTCCTGCGAATGAGGGCACAATGATCGTTCACCGTCCTTTTGAAGCCCGGCACATGTCGCTATCGAAATTCTCTGGCTCGTTATTCCTGATGCTCGCGGTTGGATCACTTTCTTGCGGTAACGCGAAAGCCGCAACGCCGCCTGCACCGGATTTCTCGGGCGTCTGGCAGCTCAACGATGCCCAGAGCGACAGTGCCTCAGACGTCAACAAGCGCTATCACGTCGAAAAAAAGCACGAGGAAGCGCCATCGGCGAATACGTCGAACAACAACGGGTCAGCGCCATCGACGGTAGGTGACCTGCTTGGTGGCGGCGGCGGCGGACACCATGGAGGCGGCGGCGGGGGCCATGGCGGCGGTGGCGGTAACCATGACTACGAAGAAAGCCACAGCTTTGATAAGAACAAAGGGCCGGTCGATCCCACCCCGCCCCTTTTCGCCGACGATGCGTTGTTGAACATCCAGCAACGCACTGCCGACATGCAGGTGGACTTCAACAACACCGATCGGCTCGATACGAAGTTCGATAGCGTCACGCGTCCGTCGCTCAACGGCACGGCACAAATACAGACGCAGCTCTCGTCGGATGGCATGCACCTGACGATGGAGTTCAGCGATGGCACCCGGCTGGAACAGGACTGGGTGAAATCGGCGGATGGCCATCATCTGACCGTCACCGAGACGTGGACGCCGGTGGACATGAAACAACCCATCGTATTCAAGCGGGTTTACGATCAGCTGGGCGCCCAGTAACGGCGTCGCCTTTGATGCGGCAGTGCGTCAAGGCAGGGCAGCGGGCTGGCGATCTATAATTGCGGTCTTGTCTCACTCCCCCGCCCGCTGTTGGAAACCCCCATGCCGCAAACGATGAAAGCCCTGGTCAAGCGCCATGCCGAGAAAGGCATTTGGATGGAAGAGGTGCCCGTACCGGAAGTCGGCCCTAACGAGGTGCTGATCAAACTTGAGAAGACCGCGATCTGCGGTACGGACCTACACATCTACAAGTGGGACGAATGGTCCCAGCGCACCATCAAACCGGGCCTGACCATTGGCCACGAATTCGTCGGCCGCGTCGTGGAAATCGGCCCCGGCGTGACGGGCTACAAAATTGGCGACCGCGTTTCGGCCGAAGGTCACATCGTGTGTGGCCATTGCCGCAACTGCCGTGCGGGACGTCAGCATCTGTGCCCGAACACCGTCGGTATCGGCGTGAACCGCAACGGCGCATTCGCCGAATACATGACGATGCCCGCATCGAATCTGTGGCCGATTCCGGATCAGATTCCGTCGGAACTGGCGGCGTTCTTCGATCCGTACGGCAACGCTGCACATTGCGCGCTGGAATTCGATCTGATCGGCGAAGACGTGCTGATTACAGGCGCCGGTCCGATCGGCATCATCGCCGCGGGTATCGCCAAGCATGTCGGTGCACGTAACGTGGTTGTCACCGACGTCAACGATTACCGCTTGAAGCTCGCTGCCGATATGGGCGCAACGCGCGTGGTGAACGTTGCCAACCAGTCGCTGAAAGACGTGATGAAAGACCTTCACATGGAAGGCTTCGACGTCGGCCTGGAAATGAGCGGCAATCCGCGCGCCTTTAACGACATGCTCGATTGCATGTACAACGGTGGCAAGATCGCGCTGTTGGGCATTCTGCCCAAGGGTGCAGGCATCGATTGGGACCGCGTGATTTTCAAGGGTCTCACGCTGCAGGGCATTTACGGCCGCCGCATGTACGAGACCTGGTACAAGATGACGCAGATGGTGCTGACGGGCTTCCCGCTGCAGAAAGTGCTGACGCATCAGATTCACATTGACGATTTCCAGAAAGGTTTCGACCTGATGGATGCCGGTGTGTGCGGCAAGGTCGTTTGCTCTTGGCATTGATCGTTTGACCCTTCTTTCACAGTAAGGGTCTGGCGCGCCCTCTCCCACCGAGAGGGCGGCGCTAAGGTGCTTGACATCGTTTCTCCGGCAACGAGGTTTGTGAACTGCGTCGCCAACGCTGCGCAAATGCCTACGCTGCACGTTACACTCCCTGACAGGCGTGCCGACTTGAGTATTTGGCTTACGGATGTGCACGGCTAGCACTGCTGGGCACGGTCGGTCCGCGATGTCACGGGAGCATCGTGGTTATGGCAAACCGAAATTCGTCCCCTGGTTCAATGATCGAGGCTGGGCGCGAACGCGCGAAAGGCCTGTATCGATCGCGCGGCCTGCGCATCACGGCGCTGGTCATTGTCATATTCCTGGTGCTGCTGGGCCTATTCGGCTTCTTCATTGCGCCCTCGATCATCAAGACTCAGGCGCAGACGCGGCTCGGCGCCATGTTGGGCCGTCAGGTTTCCATCGGTGCCATTCATTTCAATCCGTACACGCTACGGGTGGAAGTGGACAAGCTGCATATTGCCGATCGGGATGGCACATCGCCGTTCGTCGATGTGGATCAGCTGGTGGTGGATGCGTCGTGGGGTTCGGTCTTCCACATGGCGCCGGTGCTGGATCAGCTGCTGGTGCAAACGCCGCAGATTCACATCACGCGCACCGGACCGCAAGCATTCAATTTCGCGGACATCATCCAACGCTTCAACGCGAAGCCTGCGGATCCGAACGCTTCGCCCGCTCGCTTTGCGTTATCCAATATCAGTGTGCACAACGGCGACATCACCTTCGACGACAAGGTGCAAAACACGACGCACCACATCTCGCAGTTGGAACTGGGCATTCCCTTCGTCGCCAACCTGCCCCACGACGTGGATATCTTCGTGCAACCGTTGCTTGCCATGCAGGTCGATGGCAGCCCGTTGCGCATTGAAGGTCAGACCAAACCGTTTGCGGACACCCATGAATCGGTGATCGGTTTCACGCTGGATCATTTCGATCTGCCGCGTTACCTCGCTTACGTGCCCGAGCCGCTGCCTGCACAAATTCCCAGCGGACAACTGTCGGGTCATCTCGAGCTGAATTTCATCGATACAAAGCCAACGCAGCAATTGATCCTCAAAGGTCAGTTGCAAGCCGACAACTTTGCATTGACCGGGCAAGACAACGGACAACTGCTTGAATTGGGTCACGGCAGCGCGACACTGGATGATGTCGAGCCCCTGGTATCGCGCTATCACTTTGGCGCGATCCAGATTGGTCAGGCGACATTGCATTACGCAAAGTTGCCAGGTGGGCGCACGAATTTCGACAGCTTGCTCGGTAAGGACAAGCCGCCGCCGAAACCGGGAACGCCACCTACCGACGCGCATATCGATACGCTCGGTTTGCAGAACAGCACGTTTGAATACAGCGATCTCACCAGCGGCAAGCCTGCACGCCTGACGCTGGAGGGGCTCGCCGGCACGATCCGCAATCTTTCCACGGTATCGGCGCAACCGGGCACCATCGATCTCACATCCGGTCTCAATGGCGGCAATTTGCACGTCACCGGCAATTTGCTGATGAGCAGCAGCCGCTTCAATGGCGAAGTGACGATGAACAACGTGGCATTGGACCCGCTGATGGGCATGGCGCCCCCCATGCTCAATGCGCAGATCGCCAACGGCACGCTCGACGGCGACATGCACCTGCAAGCCGATTGGAGCAAGACGATGGAGCTGACCATGGATGGCAGCAAACTCGTCGTGAATAACTTCGCGCTGGATCAGCACGGGCACAAACCGGTGTCATGGCAAGCGCTGACGACGGAGATCTCCCACCTGGATCTCGGCAGCAGCGTCGCGCAGCTCAGCAACGTGACGATGGATGGCTTGAAGATAGATGCGCGCCGCCTGAAGGACGGGAGCATCGACCTCACGCGTCTAATGAAATCTTCGCCGCCGAGTCACGGCAAGGCGGCCGCATCGCCGTCGTGGCACTGGAGCATTACGCATCTGGGCGTGGATGGAAGCACGTTTGCGCTGACAGATCCGACACTGCCAAACAAGGATGGGCGCATCGTCATCAAAGCCGACAAGTTCGGTCTGGACAATCTGTCTGACGACATGCACAAGCCAATCAAACTGAATCTTGCCGGTGGCATAGGCCGTGGCAAGTTCAACATTGACGGAACGGTGAAGCCGCAGCCCGCCGATGCGGACCTGCGTGTAGTGGCAACACGTCTGGACGTGGCGCCCTTCGAGTCACTGGTGAAGGTACCGCTGAATGTTCGCGTCGATACCGCTCTGCTCAGCTTGAACGGACGGGGGCGTTATCGTGATCACAAGCCCGATCCGCTGGTGAACTATCAGGGCCGCGTCGTGTTGGGTCGCGTGCATGTGCTGGATAAAGTTACCAACGACGATTTTCTCCGCTGGAATTCGCTGTCGCTTACCAACATGAAGGTACGCATGGGCGACGGTGCGCCGCATGTCGATATCGGGGGCATCGCGCTGGATGATTTCTACGCGCGTGTGATCATCAACGCCAACGGCCGCATCAATATCCAGGACGTGGTTTCCAACCCTTCCGCTGCGCCCGTTTCAGTGACGCGCGCACAAAACGGCCCGGCTCCGGCTGCCACCGCACCGCCACCACCGCCCAAGGTTGTCACGCGTGCTGCAGGTGGCGGCACGTCGACAACGGCGAACATCGCCAGTGCCAGCACCACCGCAGCGCCGCCAGCAGAAATTCATATCGGTCAAATCGTGCTGTCCAATGGCAACCTCAACTACACCGATAACTTCATCAAACCCAATTACACCGCCAACATCACGCAACTGGCGGGCAAGATCGGCGCATTCGGCACAGCTACTACCGGCACGCCGGCCGATGTCACGCTGCAAGGTTCGATCGACAACAACTCGCCGGTGAACATCAACGGCACCATCAATCCGCTCACACCGGTGGCGTTTTTGGACATCACGGCGGGAGCGAACGATATCGAGCTGACGCATCTGTCGCCGTATTCGGGCAAATATGCGGGCTATCCCATCACCAAGGGACGCCTGACGATGGATGTGCATTACCAGCTCGATCAGGGCAAGTTGAACGCCGACAATCACATCGTGCTGACGCAGCTGACCTTTGGCGACCGCATCGAAGGGCCCGGTGTCAGCCACCTTCCGGTGAAACTGGCCGTCGCGCTGTTGAAGGATTCCAACGGCAACATCGATATTCACGTGCCGGTGTCGGGCTCGCTCAACGATCCGCATTTCAGTCTGGGTGGCGTGATTTGGCAGGCCTTCGTCAATCTGATCAAGCGCGCGGTGACCGCGCCGTTCCGATTGTTGGGCTCCGCAATGGGTGGCGGCGGCAATCAGGACCTGGGCTACGTGGAATTCGCACCTGGTTCGGACAAGCTCGATGCGCAAGCCAACTCGCGGTTGGCGCAGATTGTCACCATCCTCACCAAGAAGCCCGATCTGAAGCTGGATGTCACGGGCCGCGTCGATCCATCCTTCGATCAGGACGGTTTGCGCACGGTGATGGTGGACGACCTGGTGCAAAAGGAACAAGCCGATGACATCGGCACGGCTGCGGCCACGGCCGCACCGGTGAAACCGGGCACCGACGATTACAACAAGTATCTCGAAAAAGCCTATAAGCACGACAAGTTCAAGAAGCCGCGCGACCTCGTTGGCCTGGCGAAGTCGGAGCCGCCCGATACGATGATCAAACTCATGGAAGCCAATGTCGTAGTCGATCAGGATGCGCTGCGCCACCTTGCAGAGCGGCGTGCCGACGCGGTGCGTCAATACATGCACGGCAAGATCGACGACGGCCGCGTGTTTGTACTGGCGCCCAAGCTCGACGCCAAGGGCATCGACGATAAGGGCAAAACCACACGCGACGACTTCGGATTGCATTAGGTCCTGCGATGAACCCGCTCGGTGGGACGGGTTCGGTTTTCACACGCCCATGGTTTCCCCCGGCGCAAGAAAGACCGACAATTGGTGCTTTCCCCACCTCGGCATGTCCCCATGACCTACTCCGGCCAGGCGCGTTACGCCCAAGAACTCGAATCCATCCGCGAACAGGGCCTGTTCAAGGCCGAGCGCATCATCACCTCGCCGCAATCGGCCGAAATCGAACTACAGGGCGGCCGCAAGGTTCTGAATTTCTGCGCGAACAATTACCTCGGCCTCGCCGATCATCCGGACGTGGTCCAGGCGGCCAAGGATGCGCTGGATACGCATGGCTTCGGCATGGCTTCGGTACGCTTCATCTGCGGCACGCAGGATCTGCACAAGCAGTTGGAGAAGAAGATCGCCGAATTCTTCGGCACGGAAGACACGATTCTCTACGCCGCCTGTTTCGACGCCAACGGTGGCTTGTACGAACCACTGTTTGGTGAAGAAGATGCAGTGATCTCCGATGCGTTGAATCATGCATCGATCATTGATGGCATTCGCCTGTGCAAGGCCAAGCGCTTCCGTTACGCAAACTGCGACATGGCCGATCTGGAAGCACAATTGAAAGCTGCGGATGCGGCAGGCGCACGCACCAAGCTGATCACCAGCGATGGTGCGTTCTCGATGGACGGGTTTATCGCACCGCTCGACAAGATCACCGCACTTGCCGCCAAGTACAACGCACTGGTGCATATCGACGAGTGCCATTGCACCGGCTTTCTCGGCCCCCACGGCCGCGGTTCGGCCGAGGTGCATGGCGTGATGGACAAGATCGATATCTTCACTGGAACGCTCGGTAAGGCATTGGGCGGTGCGCTGGGTGGTTTCACGACCGGCCGTGCGGAAGTGATCGAGATGCTGCGTCAGCGCTCGCGTCCGTACCTGTTCTCCAACTCTCTGCCTCCGCACGTCGTCGCCGCGGCCATCAAGGTGTTCGACATGCTCGGCTCGGCGGGCGACCTGCGTGAGCGCGTACAAGAAAACACGCGTTATTTCCGCGAACAGATGACGAAGGCGGGTTTCGATATCAAACCTGGCGTGCATCCCATCGTGCCGGTGATGGTGTACGACGCCAAGAAGGCGCAAGCCATGGCTGCTGGGTTGCTGGAGGAAGGCATTTACGTCACGGGTTTCTTCTATCCCGTGGTGCCGCAAGGTCAGGCGCGCATTCGAACACAGATGAGCGCCGCGCATACGCGCGAACATCTGGATCGCGCGATTGCAGCGTTTACGAAAGTCGCACGCTCGCTGGGTGTCATTGGCGCTTGAACCCGTTGCATCTCTCTTTGCGGGGAGAGGCAACTTGGCGGCATCAGTGAGTTTGCAAACCTGCCACTTCTTCCGCACTCAAATGCCGCCACTGGCCCTTGGTGAGATCGCCGAGGGCCAGATTGCCGATGGCTACGCGAATCAATCGAAGGACGCCGATGCCCTGGGCTTCCAGCAAGCGCCGGATGTGCCGGTTGCGCCCTTCATCCAGAACCACTTCCAGCCATGCGTTTTTCTCGCCGGAACGCAGTAGCGATACGCGTTTCGCGGCGAGCGTTTCGTTTTTGTCGGCGACGCCCTGAATCATCCGATTCAGTACGTGCCGGTCGGGAATCGTGTCGATCTGCACGTGATAGGTCTTGTCGACATGAAAGCGTGGATCGGTGAGATGTGCTGCCCACACGCTATCGTTGCTCAATAGCAGCAAGCCTTCGCTCGCTTTGTCCAGTCGCCCTACGGGGCCAAGCCACGGCAAACCGGAAGTCGCGAGCAATTCGTACACGGTGTCGCGACCTTGTTCATCGGCTGCACTCACAACCATGCCACGTGGCTTGTTGAGCGCGATGTACACCCGTTTGGCGGCGAATACCGCCTCACCATCCAGCAAAATGCGTTGACGATCGGGATCGGCAGTTCGTTCCGGATCCAGCACGACGCGGCCATCCACGCTTACCCTTCCTTCGCGCACAGCGCGTTCTGCCTGACTGCGTGAGCACACGCCAAGCTTGCTGAGCACTCGCGCGAGACCGAAGCGCGTCTGGTTCGAAAAAGGGTTACGTGGTGCTGGCATCGGCTTGCAAGCCTACTCGGGTTTTGCGTATACAAAGAAAAAGCCCGGCATACGCCGGGCTTTTTCGTGTTGCTTGCCGTTCGATTACTGCTGAACCTGCAGTTCCGTACGACGGTTGCGAGCGCGACCTTCGGCCGTCTTGTTGGTGTCGATCGGATCGTTCATACCATGACCGATCGGACCTTCCAGACGACTTGCATCGATACCGTGCGAGGTCAGGTAGTCGTACACGATCTTCGAACGACGCTCCGACAGGCCCTGGTTGTAGGCCGGTGTACCGACGCCGTCGGTGTAACCCGCCACCGTCACGTGCACCTGCGGATAGCGCTTGAGCGTATCCACAGCCTGGTCGAGGATCGCCAGCGAGTCGCTGCTCGGCACAGCCAGCGTCGGCTCGATGTTGGTCTCGCCCTTCTTCGGACGGTCGAACTTGAAGTTGACACCCTTCAGATCGATCACAACCTTCTGCGGGCAGCCATCCGGACCCACGATCGTGCCTTCCGGCAGATCCGGGCACTTGTTGTCGCACAGGTTCACGCCATTGCGGAACTGCTTGGAGCAATCCGGTTGCGGCGGCGGCGGCGGTGCAGGCGGAGCAGCCGGCGCTGGAACCGCACCGATGTGAGCAACAATGCTAAAGCCCAGGTACCAGTCGCCATAGGCGTTGTTCTGCGGCAGGGTCTTGTCGTCCCAGTCGTAGCGGTAAGCGGCTTCCACACGGAAGTCGGCGCTGTCAGTGATCGACTTGGAAATACCCACGCCTGCCTGTGCAGCCGGTTCCCAACCCTTATCGAGCGGGTTGTGGTGGTAGCTGCCCATCACGCCACCCATCAGGTACGGACGCCAAGAGTTCCAATCGCCGAAGAAGTAGCGTGCGGCCACACCGTAGTTGTTGTTCGACCAGGTGTTGCCCTGACCGAACACGTCGCTGTCTGCCTTGCGCTTGGTGCGATCGACAAACAGTTCGATCGCCACGTTCGACGAAATGAACTTGCCCACGCCGAGGCCATAGAAGAACTGACGGCTGCGCGTATCACGATCGGTGTCATTGTAGTAACCACCGACATAAGGAGCGATATACCAACGATCATCGAAGCCATTCGGCCAAGCGGGAGCGCTGGTGCTAGTGCTGCTGGTGTCGCTGCTGCTGGTGCTCGAGCTGCTTGCAGCAGAAGACGTGTTGTCTTGCGCGTGAACAGCGCTTACGCCGCCCAGTGCAAGAGCAATAAGAAAATAAAGGCCCTTACGCTTCATCAGATCTCTCCTCTTCTTAATGATTAGGGCACTTCCCGCCAAGATAAAAATCCGCGCCTCGTTTATTGGCTCTGAATCCAATTAACGAATTTCCTGCGAAAGTTACTGCACCCGGCATTACGGAGTTTAACAAAATCTAAACGATCTGCAAAATCCCTGCGAATTACCTTACATTCTCCCTTCACGCTGTCTTTACAACGTGAAGAGCCCCAGGAACGACTGGATGGGCATAGCGTCCAGCTTAGCCGGGTCCGCCGTGGCCTCTAGGATGGCCTTAACGCGGTGCGACGGCAAATGCCCACGCATGGCGCCCTCAAACTTCTTCAAAAGCACGGGGATACCTTCGCCACGGCGCTTGCGATGGCCGATCGGATAGTCGATGGAGACCTTTTCGGTACTGCTACCGTCCTTGAAGAACACCTGGACCGAATTGCCGATGTAACGCTTGTCCGGGTCGAAGTAGTCCTTGGTGAACTGCGGGTTCTCGGTCACCACCATCTTTTCGCGCAGGGCGTCGATGCGCGGGTCGGCAGCCACATCGTCGTTATAGTCGTCAGCGGTCAGACGGCCGAAGATCAACGGCACGGCCACCATGTACTGGATGCAGTGGTCGCGGTCGGCGTAGTTGGCCAGCGGACCGGTCTTGTCGATGATGCGGCAACCGGCTTCCTGCGTCTCAAGGACCACCTTCTCGATCTGGTCGAGCTTGCCCGCCACCTGACTGTGCAGCTTCATCGCACACTCCACGGCGGTTTGCGCGTGGAATTCAGCCGGGAAGCTGATCTTGAACAGCACGTTTTCCATGACGTAGCTGCCGAACGGGCGCTCGAACTGGAACGCGTTGCCTTTGAAGGCCACGTCGTAATAACCCCAAGTCTTGGCCGAAAGCGCCGACGGATAGCCGACCACGCCACGGTAGACGGCGTTGATAGCGTGCGTGACGGCACGGCGGCAGGCGTCACCCGCGGCCCAGCTCTTGCGCGGCCCGGTGTTTGGCGCATGGCGATAGGTGCGCAGCGCACCGTTGTCGATCCAGCTGTGCGACACAGCGGTCGTAATCTGCTCCTTGTTGCCACCCAGCATCGCCGTGGCGACTGCCGTAGAGGCGAGGCGAACCAGAATCACGTGATCCTGACCCACGCGGTTGAAGCTGTTGAGCAGCGCGTAGCAGCCCTGGATTTCATGCGCCTTGATGGCGTAGGTCAGCACGTCGTGCACGGTCAGCGGCTTGCCGCCTTCGCGCTCGGCCTTGCGGCTGAGGTAATCGGCCACGGCAAGAATTGCGCCGAGGTTGTCCGACGGATGGCCCCACTCCGCGGCGAGCCACGTGTCGTTGAAATCCAGCCAGCGGATCTGCGTACCGATGGCGAACGCGGCCTGCACCGGATCGAGCTCATGGCTGGTGCCCGGCACGCGCGCGCCGCCCGGCAGCGTGGCGCCCGGCACCAAAGGACCCAGATGCTTGACGCATTCGGGAAACTTCATCGCCATCATCGCCGTCGCCAGCGAATCGAGCAGCATGTAGCGCGCGGTGTCGTAAGCCTCTTTCGAATCGATCCGGTAGTCGGCAACGTAGTTGGCAATGTCGACGAGCGGCTGATCGGGGTCAGGACGCTTGGCGGAACGAATATCGTGAGCGCTCATGGCAGGGTCTCAGGTGTAGGGAAACGCACATTGTAGCCGCCCGGACCGCTCCGAGGCACCGTTCGCCGACTTGACCGGCCGTGCCGCCCTCTCGAAAATCCATGCGAATCATCCCAAAGGGGAGTAGTTCCGGATGCAGCAGCCCGCATCCGCGCGGTGGACGTCATCACGAGCGAGACATCGCTCCGGGCACCGCGGTGGTTTTATGCCACGAACGAGACTTTTGCGGTGATGGCGGGCCGCGCGCGTCCGTCGTCGCCGCTTGAGTCCCGCGCGCCAAGGAATCTCAATGGCCTTTCCCACTCACCTGCTATACGACCTGCTGACCATTGTTTTGCTGGATCTAGTCCTGGCGGGCGACAACGCCATTGTGATCGCCCTCGCCGCACGCAAACTACCCAAGCAGTTGCAGAAACGCGCCGTATTCTGGGGAACCGTTGGCGCCGTCGCTGTGCGCATCGTGCTGACGTTGCTGGTGGTATATCTGCTCAATCTTCCGGGGTTGATGCTGATTGGCGGCCTATTGTTGTTGCCTATTGCTTGGAAACTGTTGAAACCCGACGACGGCAACGAGCACGCCGTCGCCCCCGCTGAAAACTTTGTCGCGGCATTGCGCACGATCATCGTCGCCGATGCACTGATGGGTCTGGATAACGTGCTCGCCATCGCAGGTGCTGCAAAGGGACACATGGGATTGGTCGTAGCCGGTCTGTTGATCAGCATTCCATTGGTCGTGTGGGGCTCGACGCTGATACTGAAATTGATCGAACGCTTTCCCATCATCGTCTACGCCGGCGCAGCGGCCATTGCGTGGACAGCTGGTCGCATGATCAGTCACGAGAAGTTGTGGCTCGATTGGTTCACCGCGCACGGATGGATGAAGCACGTGCTTGAGGTTGCTTTGGTCGTCGCCGTTTGCGGCGGGCGATGGTTGTTCAATCGCCGCACACGCAAAGCTTGAGCCGAGCGAGCCAAAGACCCTCCTCCTTGCCCGGCGCCGATGCGCAACTCCCGCAAGACGCAACGGCTCCGGGTCACCGCCCTCAGAAGCGGAAACGCAAGTAGACCGACGGACCGTCGAGATCCAGTGCCACGTCATCGTGGTAATACTCTTTTCGATCGTGCACGCTGATGCGCGTGTAATCGTACTCGGCGCCAAAGCCGACATTCTTCCAGGGGAACCATTCGACGCCCAGCGCGCCATCGTAGATGTGGCCGCCGAGATCGCCGTTCTTCTTCAAGCCCTGCGCGTTGAAGTACATGCGAATGTTGTCGGTGAAAGCGTGACGCCAGCCAAGCTCGAGCTCAGGCGCCCAGGCGTTTTCGCTGGCACTCGCGGACGCCTCGCCCAAGAAATTCCCGTTCAAGCTCGCTTGGCCCTTGATGCCCGCAAAAATGTGGTAGTAGCCCGCACCAAGGCCTACACCAAATACGTCGCTGCTGTGCCCAAACCACCATTTGTACGCGGCGCTGCCGAAGTCGAAATTAAGCCTGCCGGTGATGGAAGCATTCGCATTGTACGTATTACCGTCGAAATCGAAGGCTGCGCCTGCTGATCCGGTGCGCGACTGCTCGACGCGATAATAGTCAAAAGAAAAACCCTGGCTATCGCCTAACAAGAAGTCGAAGCGAAGTCGCGGTACGACCTCGTGCTGGGGAAAGCCAAGGTCGTGCTGTAGATTGAGATTGCCATGCACATCGTATTGATTCAGCCCCGCACCAATCGTCGTGCTTGTATTGGCGTAATAGCCACCCAGCCATAAGCTAACGCGGTCGAGTGCAGGGGAAATGGTATCGGAGCTTGAACTGTCGGTACTTTGCGCAAATACAGAACCACTTGTCAGGGCGAGTCCTACAAACATGACTCGGCTGCAAGCGGTTAAGCGAGCGGTACGGTGCATGGTGCGTCTCCTTGTTGGATTTTTTTGGCAAATGCATGCCCGGAACGATTCATTGCGTTCCCAAGAAGTAATGAGTGATTCCCCGGCTTAAATAGTAGGGATGCCAAACGTGCACGCACCGTGCAAAGCACGGGATTTTTTTGCGCACAACATACTCGCGAAGGATTTATCTGCCTTGCGCTGGGTGTATGTTCAGTGATGTCGACGTCGCGCGGCGGGCAAGCAACGCAAATTCCATGAAGTCATCATCGATATGATGATGACTTTCACACTCGCGCGAATCAGTACATCATCGGCACGCGAACGGTGACGGTGGCGTCAGGCGTATCTCGTGTCACGCCAACACCCAACGTGAAATTCAGCGTGCGCTTTTCGTTAAATCGATAAGAACCGCCGATCAGCAGCGAACCTAACCAAATCTTGGTTGAGCCCGGCACTTTCTGGTTACTCTCGTACGTTGTGCCAATAAACGTCTGGTCGTAGCCAATACTGAGCGATGCCTTGTCGTTGAGCGCCATGCCCATGCCGATGCTGATATCGGCCTCGTTACCCATCTTCACGTTACCTAAATACTGTCGCCCGGCCAGCAAAATGTTTTCGTACACATTGTGGCGTTCGACGTTATAGAGATAACTCAAATTACCGAAGAACACGACCGGATCGGAAGGGAACAACCACGTCACGCCGGGCTGAAGCGTATAGAAACCCGAACCCGTGGGTTGCTGCAATGGCAGGCCCGTGCCGGTGAGGTTCTCGACACAACGCGTCACGCAGTCGGTGACGACCTGGAAAGGATCGGTACCCGTGCGCGATTTGAAACGGAACCAACCGATGTAATACGCGCTATCGGCGCCACCGTTGTTGATCTGATAGCGTGCGGTCGCTTCGATATCGCCAAGTCCTTTGCCGCTGGAACTGAACACGCTGTTCACGGCAGAACCGGTAAGCACGGCGCGGCTGACGGTGTCATCGTGCGTATCCACATAAGGCACGCGCACTTCCAGTTCAAGGCGATTGGTGATGCCGTAACGCGCGGTCAGCACCGCGGTCTGCGTGGTGTCGCGTACTTCTCGCACATCGATCAAACCGATCAGGATCGCCGGGATAATGGTGTAACCCACCAACGCGACACGATCGGCGGTTGAATAGCCGAACTGATAAGCCGGCTCGATGACGATCTTGTTTTTCGGCGTCAGCACACCCGGCTGCTGGAAGATCGGCGCCACTTCCGGCGGTCGCGAATTCTGTGCCGGTGCCTGTCCGACCGGTTCCGAAGGAGCGCCAGGCGCTGCGGGGGTTTGCTGCGATGCTTGTTGATCCGGAACCGCATCCGGCGACGGCATCGGCAACGCCGTGGCCGTGCCGCCCGCAGCTGCAATATTTCCGCCGCGCTGTTTGTCCAGCTCATCCATGCCGACAGCATGTCGCAACGCCTTGTAATCGGCCGCTTGCTGGGCGAGTTGCTGTTGAAGCGCGTCGATCTGGCTGCGCATCGCTTCAATGCGCTTGTCCTGATCTTCTAGACGCTGCCGAATGACAGGCGATGACGCAGTATCGGCTTTCGTCGGTATCGATACCGACGAAGACGATGCCGGCACATCCTGACCAACCGCCACGCCACAAAACAGCACCAAGCCGGCACAGCCGGCTGCGCATGCCCACTGGTTGCGTTTAGGTTCCATCTTCCTTCCCCCTTCCTTTGTGCACATGTCGTTCCCCAACTGGGCTATGTCATCGCTATCAATGTCCAAGGGCTTGTACAGACGCGTTCTGCAATGCTTGCTGCAGAGCTTCGCCGCGGAATGCGTTGAGCGTATTCACCCCCACATTCAGGGTGGTGAGGTTGCTGATGGTTTGATTGTTCAGCGTGTTCTGAATCACCGTCGCGCCAGCGGTTTGTCCCATCGACGACGGTGTGAAGGAATTGCCGGAGCCTATCTGTATATTCACCGTGCCAAGCGCCGATGCGAGCGCTGTAGCCTGTTGCGTGGTGATGCGCGCAATGTCGGGGACATTCACGCTCGTGTAGGAAACAAGCGCGCCATCGACGTAGACAGCGCGCACGATACCAAACGAGGCCTCCAGACCATTTCCCAGATCGAATCCACCGCGCACCGTGTCCAAGCGCGCGTTGGGAACGGGAAATCCAAAACCGGCCACCTGATGCACCGCGATGGGCGCTGAAGGCACAGACTGTGCGTGCGCGAGTGCCGCGCAACCCAATGCTCCGAGCGCAATGCTTATGCGCAGCGCGAGATGTAACGCAGATATAGGCCGCCTCATATGTCACCCGGTCCGTATTTGGACATGGTGATCGTGTCCAGCCCGCGCCGGTCGATACCTATGCCCAGTGGTGCGACAGGCGCGGAACGCCAATCGCTGTCGGCATTGAAGCGTGCGAATTCGCGCCGGTTGTGTATGACGAACAACAGTCCGCTCTTCCACAACGTGTTGAAGCGGTTGATGGGAATGACTCGCGTACCTAGCGCAGGATCGCCCACCAGCACGCGACCATAGCGAATGCCTTTGATCACCACGAAATGGTGATAGCCACGATCCTGGATCAACACGATCGCCGGAAGCCCAGCCTTTTGCAGTTGATCCAGCGATGCGTGAAAACCATCCGCATCGAAGCCAATGCTTTCCAGATAAAGCTTGATGTCGAGCAGCGAGAAACCTTCCTTGTTGATCTTCCTGCGATCGCCATGCAGGTACATCTGGGCAAAGACGATCTGCTCGTTCACCGGAAAGTTGTATTGATAAGTCAGCAACGTCGCCACGGCAGCGGAGCCGCAGCTGAAGTCATATTTCTGATGGATCGTGTTACGGAACTTGACTTCCTTCAGCGTTGCCAGATGCATCGTGTAGGTTTGGCCTAAGTTATCGTTGATAGATACCGTCGCCGCCGACACACCACTCACCGCAGTCGCCGCGAAGAGGAGCGTCGCCAACGATGGCATCCATCGATTCATGGCTTCATCTCAACGTTGACGATCACACCGTTCTGAATCAGAACATTGTTTCCACTGTTCTGAATCACCGACGGAAGGCCTGATGCATTTGAAAAAGCATCCCCTGTGATGGCGTTGCTTCCGGTGACGACTTGCGAGGCACTGTCATTGGAAACGGTACCAGTGATGGCTTGCGTGCTGTTGGTAGTGATCGCGCCACCGCTGTAGCGCTTGAGCGTATCGGTACTCACCGGCGCGCCAAAAATATCGACACTGCTTTGCTGCACACTGGCAGAAGGAGGAGTGCTTCCACGCGGCGGATTGCCGGCACTCGCAGGCGGATCGCCCGCCAGCACCCATCCTGGCAACCCCATTGCACATACCACTGCCGCACTCACAACGATTGTTGACCGGGACATGGCACGACTCCGAACGCATGAGCGCATCGAATACGACCGTGCGCCGACCGGTTGCATGCGCAGCCGGTCGGCCCGCACAGCAACGGTGAAGCGATGCGCGCTTCACCGTGCTGATCAGTCGCTACTCAATGGCCGCCTACGTTCAGATTGGCTTGAACGGTCACGCCCTGCTGAATCAACGCAGCTGCGCCACTGTTCTGGGCAATCGTCGTAATGCCAGCTGCTGCCGCTGCGGTGCTGTCCATGGTGTTGGACATATTGAAGGTGCCAGCATCTGCCATGGTGCTGCCGCCTGCACCGCCTGCGCCGCCTGCGCCACCCGCACCGTTACCGCCAGTGGGTGTGCCGCCTGCACCGCCTGCACCGCCTGCACCGCCGGCACTTGCAACAGTTCCGCTCGTTCCGCCCATTGAACTGCTGCTGCCGGTCGTCGACGAAGCTGCGCCAGCCGTTGAGGTACCGCCTGTACCCTCTCCCTCACCCGCGGTCGCGGTACCGCTGCCGCCACCGGCCTTGGCTCCGCCGCCATCGCCCGATGCACCCGCGCCGCTCGCTCCGCTTCCTGCAAACGCACCGCCACTGTTGGAGAGCGATCCACCGGCTTGTCCGCTGTGAGCATTGGCATTGCCGCCGCTACCGCCGGATCCGCCACCGCCATCTACGGCTATGCCGCCCAGACCTGCACCACCCTTGCCACCTTTTCCGCCGTTGGCATTGCCGTTGTCCTGTGCCCAGTTGCCAATGCCGGAGACAGAAACATTTGACACCTCTCCGCTCAAGTCGCTGCTGGCGGTTGCTGTGCTGTTATTGAATGCGTCGCTGACTGTCGACGTTGCGTTACCAGCATTCGCGGCGGCACTGCCCATGCCGTTACTGGTGGAGTCGTCACCGCTGTCAGTAATGGCGACGGCGTTGGAGTGTGTGCTCGAGTTGGTGTTGGTGTTGGAGTGTGTACTCGAGTTGGTGTTGGAACTCGTGATGGAGCCATGATTCTTGTTGTTCTGGTTGGAGTTGTCGTCAGCCATAGCAGGGAGGGCAAGTCCCAAGCCAACCGTCACTGCCATAAAGATTAGAGTCTTGCGCATGTTGATTCCTCCCGGGAACGGATGCGGTTTGACCCCCTGTTTTTTACTCGTGAAGCTCCGATATGTGGCAAGACGCGTGCCAGTCGTGCGTAGGTAACGTACCGTCAGCAACATGTAGTGAAATCAGTCGATTGCGGCTCATTCACGTATCTGAAAATCGTCAGTTTCTTCAGGTGGTGATGCACGAATGCAACACCGACGATGGCAGCGCGTTCGTTTTCAACGACATGTCGACGCGCAGGTGCCGTGGCAACAGCAATTCATGCAACAACTGTCATGCATGGATGGGTGTATCAACCGTGCTACATCAGGTATGCACCATTGGCACGTCGCCAAACGAATGTTTAGTCAACGCAATGTAAAAAAAGAGGAAGCTTGCGCTCCCTCTTTCTTCGGCCTGACAACCCTGTGATCAGCGTTTTTCGATCGGCACGTATGTGCGATCTTCCGGACCGGTGTAATTGGCGCTGGGTCGGATGATCTTGCCGTCTTCGCGTTGCTCGATCACATGTGCGCTCCAACCCGACGTGCGCGCAATCACAAACAGCGGCGTGAACATGGCGGTGGGCACCCCCATCATGTGGTAGGCGCTGGCCGAATACCAATCGAGATTGGGGAACATCTTCTTCAGGTCCCACATCAGTTTTTCGATGCGTTCGGACACTTCGAACAAGGTCGGATTGCCACCTTCGGCGCACAGCTTGCGCGAGATCTCCTTGATGATCTCGTTGCGCGGATCGGACACGGTGTAAACCGGGTGACCGAAGCCGATGATGATTTCCTTGCGCTCGACACGCGCACGGATGTCCGCTTCCGCATCGGCGGCATTGTGATAACGCGCGATGATTTCCATCGCCACTTCGTTAGCACCACCGTGCTTGGGACCACGCAATGCGCCAATGGCGCCGGTGATGGCCGAATACATGTCCGAGCCGGTACCGGCAATCACGCGCGCAGTAAAGGTCGATGCATTGAACTCGTGCTCGGCGTACAGCACCAGCGAACGATCCAGCGATTGTGCGCACAGCTCGCTCGCTTTCTTGCCGTGCAGCAGATGCAGGAAGTGCGCGGCAATCGATTCGTCGTCGGTCTCCGTTTCAATGCGCTTGCCGTTGTGGCTGAAGTGATACCAGTACAGCAGCATGGAACCGAAGCTTGCCATCAGGCGATCGGCGATGTCGCGCGCGCCGGTGATGTTGTGATCTTCCTTCTCCGGCAACACGGTACCAAGCACGGAGCAGCCAGTGCGCATCACATCCATCGGGTGCGTGGCGGCCGGCAGCAATTCCAGCGCGCTCTTCACCGGCGCGGGCAGGCCACGCAAGCGCCTGAGCTTGGTGCGATAGGCCTTCAACTCTGCCCAATTCGGCAGAACGCCGTGGACCAGCAGGTACGCCACTTCTTCGAAGCTGCCTTTGGCCGCGAGGTCATGAATGTCATAACCGCGGTAGTGCAGGTCGTTGCCACTGCGGCCGACCGTGCACAGCGCGGTATTGCCTGCCACCACGCCGGAAAGGGCGACGGATTTTTTCGGCTTGGGGGCGGTGGATTGCTCGCTCATCGGATCATGCTCCTGGTGCGGTACTTGAACTTCGGCGACGCAGGGTAGCGTCACCAAACACGAAATGACGAATTACTTCTGGTTTGCAAACAGTTCGTCGAGTTTGTCTTCGTAGGCGTGGTAGCCAAGGAAGTCGTACAGCTCTTCGCGCGTTTGCATCGTAGGAACGGTGTTCTTCTGCGTGCCTTCGCGACGCACCGTTTCATAGAAATTCAGCGCTGCCTTGTTCATGGCGCGATAGGCGCCACAGCAATAGAGCGCGATGTCTACGTTCGCACTTTGCAATTCGTCGGTGGTGAAGAAAGGCGTAGTTCCGAATTCGGTCAGATTCGCCAGGATCGGCACTTTCACGGCAGCGCGGAAGCGACGGTAATCATCAAGCGTCTTCATCGCCTCGGGGAAAATCATGTCGGCGCCGGCTTCCACATAAGCGCAGGCGCGATCTATCGCCGCATCGATGCCTTCGACGGCGGCGGCGTCCGTCCGCGCCATGATGACGAAGCTCGCGTCGGTGCGCGCATCAACGGCTGCTTTCACGCGATCGACCATTTCTTCCTTCGGCACCACTTCCTTGCCGGGACGATGGCCGCAGCGCTTCTGACCGACCTGATCTTCGATGTGTACGGCAGCGACGCCCACGTTGATGAAAGAGCGAATCGTGCGCGCGATGTTGAAAGCGCCACCCCAACCCGTGTCGATATCGACCATGAGCGGCAGCTGCGTGGCATCCACGATACGGCGTGCATCGGTGAGTACATCTTCCATCGTGCTGATGCCCAGATCCGGCACACCCAGCGAATTGGCAGCGACACCGCCGCCGGAAAGATAGAGCGCCTTGTAACCCACGCGCTTGGCCATCATGCCTGCGTAGGCAGTAATAGCGCCCATCACCTGAAGTGGTTTTTCGGCGGCAAGTGCGGCGCGAAAGCGGCTGCCGGCAGAGTCGAGTTGAGTCATCGCGGTTCTCCGAAACCATCCATTGTAAGTGATGTCTGGTTCCGGCGACGTAGCGTTGCGATATCTCGCTGTAACAAAAAGAAAAAAATGCACTGCGGCACTAGCTGGAAACTTCCGCCTCATCGTTTTTCAGACAAAAAAACGCCCACAAAGGGCGCTCTTTTCGTCTGGCAGAGACGGAGGAATTGTCCGGTCCATCCATGGACCCACTGCAGCGTGCTTCGCACTTCGTAACCAGCCTTCGGCTGGCTTGATTCGTACCCGCGAATCGAGCGAACCCTTCGAGGCTTCTCATTAATCGCCCTGGCAGAAACGAAAAAACGCCCTAAAAAGAGCGTTTTTTTGTTTCTGGCGGAGAGAGAGGGATTCGAACCCTCGATAAGGCTTTTGACCCTATACTCCCTTAGCAGGGGAGCCCCTTCGGCCTCTCGGGCATCTCTCCAAAAAGCTGTTTCCGTGGCGTCACGGAGCCGGAAAGGATACTGGTCAGAGCCTTTCAGGTAAAGAGGCGATCAATGCGCGCCTGATTCACCCGAGCTGCCGCCCTCGCCTTCATTCTCGCCCTTGATGCGCTGGTAGATCTCTTCGCGATGTACGGCCACGTTCTTGGGCGCATTGATACCAATGCGAACCTGGTTTCCTTTTACGCCGAGAACGGTAACGGTCACCTCGTCGCCGATCATCAGGGTTTCACCGACCCTGCGGGTCAGAATCAACATAGCTGCTACTCCATTTTAATGCTTGTGGTTACGGGCCTTCTGCATGTTGCTGCCTCACCCCTGAGCACATCACCACGCAGATCTGACGTTGTATCCGTCAAAAGGCCCTACCGCCTTCCCCGGCTCCAAACTACCAAGTTGCCTCGAAAGACAGCTTGCCTTAACGGTGCCATCGCAACTAGCAGCGCCGTTATCTGACCGATACTAGCCGAGCCCCCGCGACACGTGCAATCTACACACAATCTTGACAAGGGGTCCATATGCAGCGCGTCATCCGGCTAGCTGCTTACCAATCCACTCCACTGTACCGTTCAAAATGTCTGGCAATTGTGGTTTGTCCAGACCACCGCCTTGCGCCATGTCGGGACGGCCACCGCCTTTTCCCTCGATCTGATTTGCCACATGCGCAACAACATCGCCTGCCTTGATTTTTCCGGCAGCATGACCGTTGACACCCGCCACAAGCGAAACACGTCCATCGGAAGCACCCGCAAGCAAGACGACGCAGTTCGTAAGTTGCTGTTTGAGTTGGTCCACGCCGTCACGCAACGCCTTGGCATCCAGTCCTTCCACGCGTGCGGCGACCACTTTGATACCACCCACATCGCGTGCGGCGTTAGCGAGATCGCCCGTCATCGATCCGGCCGCTTTCGCACGCATCGATTCAAGTTCACGCTCGAGTTTTTTCTGACGATCGAGCAGTTGACGCAGCTTTTCAGTGACATCCTCGCCGCTGCTGGAAAGCATGGAAGAAAGTTCGCCGAGGCGGCGCTCTTCATCCGCCACATAGGCAAGCGCACCCTCGCCCGTCACCGCTTCAATACGGCGCACACCCGACGCCACGCCGGCCTCGCTGACGATCTTGAAAAGTCCGATGTCACCGGTACGACTCACGTGCGTGCCACCGCAGAGTTCGGTGGAGAAATCTCCCATCTTCAGCACGCGCACTTCGTCGCCGTACTTTTCGCCGAACAAAGCCATCGCACCGAAGTCGATCGCGTCGTCGTACGCCATGTGACGCACTTCCGCTTCGGCGTTGCGACGCACTTCGTTGTTGACCAACGCTTCGATCTTCGCGAGCTCTTCGCGGCTGACGGGTTTGAAATGGGAAAAATCGAAACGCAAGCGATCGGGAGCGACGAGCGAACCCTTCTGCGTGACGTGCGTACCCAGCACCTGGCGCAATGCGGCATGCAGCAAATGCGTCGCGGAGTGATTGAGTATCGTCGCCTGACGACGCACGGCATCGACGTTCGCGTCGATCAAATCGCCAGTGCGCAGCGGCTGCGCGCCATGCCAGCGACCGACGTGTCCGAAGAACACACCGCCCATCTTGAGCGTATCGCCTACATCGAATTGGCCAGAACCGTTCGACAGCGTACCCGTATCACCGACCTGGCCACCGGATTCGGCGTAGAACGGCGTGCGGTCGATGATGACGAAACCTTCTTCGCCATCGCTAAGCTGATCGAGCTGTTTGCCCGCTCGCACGATACCAACGACCTTGCTGCCTTGCGCAGATAGGGTGTCGTAACCGAGAAATTCCGTCGGCTTGATCTGGCTCGCGAGTTCGGCAGGCATCTGGCCCTTGGCTTCGAAACGGCTCGCGGCACGCGCGCGATCGCGCTGCTGTGCCATAGATTGCTCAAAACCCGCCATATCCACGGTTAGACCACGCTCGCGCGCGATGTCGGCGGTGAGGTCCACCGGGAAGCCGTAGGTGTCGTAAAGACGGAACGCATCTTCACCCGGGATGGTTTCGCCCGACTTCGCCGCCACCTCATCGAATACGCGCATACCGTGCTCCAGCGTTTCGCCAAAACGCTGCTCTTCCGTGCGCAATGCTTCTTCCACGAACGATTGCTTCGCAGCAAGCTCCGGATACGCCGCGCCCATTTCTTCGACGAGCGGTTTGACCATCTTCCAGAAGAAATCGCCGCGCACGCCGAGCATCCAGCCGTGACGCAGCGCGCGGCGAACGATTCGGCGCAGCACATAACCGCGGCCTTCGTTCGACGGAAGCACGCCGTCAACAATCAGGAACGAGCATGCACGAATGTGATCGGCGATGACCCGCAGCGATTTATTGGCAAGATCTTTCGTGTTCGTGAGCTGCGCCGCCACCGCGATGAGGTGTTGGAACAAGTCGATTTCATAGTTTGAATGCACGTGTTGCAGCACTGCGGCCAGGCGCTCCAGACCCATGCCGGTATCGACGCACGGCGCAGGCAGTGGCGACAGCGTGCCATCCGGGGCACGGTCGAACTGCATGAACACCAGGTTCCAGATTTCGATGTAGCGATCGCCATCTTCATCGGGCGAGCCGGGCGGACCACCGGCGATCTCCGGGCCGTGGTCATAGAAGATTTCCGTGCACGGACCGCAGGGGCCGGTATCGGCCATCTGCCAGAAGTTATCCGATGCAAACGGTGCGCCCTTGTTGTCGCCGATGCGCACAATGCGCTCGGCAGGCACCCCCATTTCCTTGTTCCAGATGTCGTAGGCCTCGTCATCGGTGTGATAGACGGTGACCCACAGCTTTTCCGGCTGCAACTTAAGGACGGATGTCAGCAGCTCCCACGCGTAGCGAATGGCATCGCGCTTGAAGTAATCGCCGAACGACCAGTTGCCGAGCATTTCGAAGAACGTGTGGTGACGCGCGGTGTAACCGACCGAGTCCAGGTCATTGTGCTTGCCACCCGCACGCAGGCAGCGCTGCACATCGGCGGCGCGTACATAGGGCAGCTTTTCGCTGCCGAGGAACACGTTCTTGAACTGCACCATGCCCGAATTGGTAAACAACAGGGTTGGATCGCTGGCCGGCACCAACGAGCTGGACGGCACGATGGTGTGATCCTTGGCGCGGAAGTAATCGAGAAAAGCAGAGCGGATATCAGCAGTTTTCATGCGTGTCGGGGGCAAAGAACAGGGAGGACGCGTCATCGCGGCGCTCCGCGATCAGTTCGCCCGAACCCGCGAAAAAGCAGGGGTTCAGGGGCTGTCGTCGGTGGCGTCGTCCACGTCGGCGTGGGTGACATCCCGTACTGTGGCGGCGGGAAAGCCTCGACGCAAGAGGAATTGCGCTCGTTTGGCCCGTTCCGCGGGGTCCGCCGTGCCTTTGGAGCCGTAACGGCGGCGAAGTTGGGCACCGGCAGAGTCTTTCCAATCGATGCCGGCGGCGTCGATCAGGTGGCGAATCTGCGCATCCGAAAGACCGTGGCTTCTCAGCTCCACGCGAAGGCGCATCGGTCCGTAACCTTGTGCGGAGCGTGTGCGGATCAGCACCTCGGCGAAGCGGTCGTCATCTTGATACTGCTGCTCGCCGAGACGATCCAGTGCATCGGCAGCTTCGTCCCGCGCGTAGCCTCCGCGGTCGAGCTTCTGCTTCAGCTCGCGACGGGAATGCTCCCGGCGCGCAAGCAGACCCAGCGCCTTGCTATACGCGCTGGCCTTGGGTTTCTCGGAGGATTTGTCGCCTGATTTGCGTTTCATGACCCAGGTGCGAAGACATCCAGCTTTCAGCTCGTCATTGACTAGCTAGAAGATCTTGTAAACCTGCCCCGTCTGCGCGCCTTCCACGCTGCGGCTGAAAGCCAGCGCAGCACGCGCCGCGGTCACCGGTTCAAATCCGCGGAAGAACGGCCCATACGAAGGCATCGCTTCGGTCAGCACATTCGGGCTCACCACATTGATACGCAAACCACGCGGCAACTCGATGGCGGCAGCGCGGACAAACGCTTCGACCGCGCCGTTGACCATGCTGGCCGAGCTACCTGCCACGATAGGTTGCTCGGAGAGAATGCCCGTCGTCAGCGTAATCGAGCCTCCATCGCGCAGATAATTGCGCGCGGCAAGCGCAAGATTTACCTGCCCAAGCAGTTTGTCGGTGATGCCCAGCGTATGCAGCGATTCACCGAACGCCGCCGCCGTGAAATCGGCCAATGGTGCGAAAGTCACCTTGCCTGCAGCGCTGATCACCGCATCCAGCTCGCCCGCCTCGTTCAATCCGCGACGAATGCTTTCCACATCGGTGAGATCGATGGTGATGCTGCCGGAACTGCGTCCGGCAGCAATGACTTCATGACGCTGTCCAAGCTCGGCGGCTACGGCGCGTCCCAATGTACCCGACGCGCCCACAAGCAGAATGCGTAACCGCCTTTCACTCATGCTCAGACTTCTTCCAGTGCTTCTTCGGACGACGCCTTCGCACCGCCGCCGCTTACCAGCAGGCGTGAACGCAATTCGTGATCGACCTCGTCCGCGATCTTCGGATTGTCCTTCAGGAACTGACGCACGTTCTCCTTGCCCTGACCGATGCGTTCACCTTTGTAGCTGTACCAGGCGCCGGATTTGTCGATCAGGTTCTGTGCCACGCCCAGCTCGATGATCTCGCCTTCGCGCGACGTACCCTCACCGTAAAGGATTTCGAACTCGGCTTGACGGAACGGCGGCGCCACCTTGTTTTTCACGACCTTGACGCGCGTTTCCGAACCGATCACTTCCTCGCCCTTCTTCACCGCGCCGATGCGGCGGATGTCCAGACGAACCGAGGCGTAGAACTTCAGCGCGTTACCGCCAGTGGTGGTTTCGGGATTGCCGAACATCACGCCGATCTTCATACGGATCTGGTTGATGAAGATCACCAGACAGTTCGACTTCTTGATGTTCGCGGTGAGCTTGCGCAATGCCTGGCTCATCAGACGCGCATGCAGGCCGACGTGGGAATCACCCATTTCGCCCTCGATTTCGGCCTTCGGCGTGAGCGCGGCAACCGAGTCGACGACAACCATGTCGACAGCACCTGAACGCACCAGCATGTCGGCAATTTCCAGCGCCTGTTCGCCGGTGTCGGGCTGCGAGACGAGCAGATCGTCGACATTCACGCCAAGCTTCTGCGCGTAGCTGGGGTCGAGCGCGTGCTCAGCGTCGACGAACGCCGCAGTACCGCCGTTCTTCTGGCAGCTGGCGATGGCCTGCAACGTGAGCGTGGTCTTGCCCGACGATTCCGGACCGTAGATTTCGACGACGCGACCGCGTGGCAAACCGCCGACACCCAGCGCAATGTCCAGGCCCAGCGAACCGGTCGATACCGTTTCGATGTTGTCGTCGATGCGATCGCCCAGGCGCATCACAGCGCCCTTGCCGAACTGCTTCTCGATCTGGCCTAGGGCCGAAGCGAGCGCCTTGCGCTTGTTGTCATCCATCGTCTTCTTTCCGGTCGTTGTGGGTATGGCAGGCATCATGATCCGTCGCCGTCTCACGGCTTAGGATCGATGCCAGATCGAGTATCCCACATCGGTCAAGCACACTTGCTGGCTATTTTTTGATCAATCCGCCAGCGTTTCGCGGAGGCCGATCAGCGCAGCCGCGACCGTCTGTCGGCGCACCGCGTCGCGATCGCCACTGAAGTGAAAGCGCTTTGCGCGAGGCGCGCCGCCACGTCGCTGCCAGCTGATCCAGACGGTGCCGACCGGCTTGTCGGGCGTTCCGCCGGTCGGCCCGGCGATGCCGGTCACCGCCACGGCAACACCCGCGCCGAAACGGTCGAGCGCACCCGACACCATTTCCAGCGCAGTCTCTTCGCTTACCGCGCCGTTGTGCTCCAGCGTGGCTCGACTCACACCCAGCAACGAGGCCTTCGCGTCGTAGCTATAGGTCACCACGCCTGCATCGAACCAAGCGGAACTGCCGGGAAGATCGGTCAGCGTCTTGGCGATCCAGCCACCTGTACACGACTCGGCCGTCACGAGCATCAGTCTGTGGTGCTGCATATCGGCAGCAATCTGCGTCGCCCACACCGCCAATTCGGCGTCAGTAGGAACAGATGACAACTCCATGCGAGACTCCAGTCTTCTCGACGCCCTAATTCACGGCGTGAAGCGGCCGTTGTACCCCTTCAGCGCCACGACGCCAAGACTTGACTAGATGAGCCAAGACGAACTTTCGTTACACACCCCTTTAATGCGTCAGTACCTCGGGGCAAAAGCCGCACACCCGGACGTGCTGCTGTTTTTCCGCATGGGCGACTTCTACGAGCTTTTCTACGATGACGCGCGTAAGGCCGCGCGATTGCTAGACATTACGCTCACGCAACGCGGTCAATCGGCAGGTCAACCCATCCCGATGGCAGGTGTGCCGTATCACGCTGTGGAGAACTACCTGGCCAAGCTGGTGCGTCTGGGCGAGTCGGTGGCGATTTGCGAGCAGATCGGCGATCCGGCGTTAGCGAAGGGGCCGGTGGAACGCAAGGTGGTGCGCATCGTCACGCCGGGTACGGTGACGGATGCGGCATTGCTGGAAGAGCGTCGCGACAACCTTCTGCTCGCCATCGCGGCGGGATCGCATGGCAGCTACGGCCTTGCCTGGGTCGATTTGTCCAGCGGCCGCTTTTTGCTGAGCGAAGTACCGAATGCTGAAGCACTTGCCGCAGAGCTTGCACGATTGCAGCCCGCCGAAACGCTGGTTGGCGAAGATGTCATTTGGCCAAAGCTGGTCAGTTCCCTGCCCGGTTTGCGCAAACGTCCGCCGTGGCACTTCGACAGCGATGCTGCCCGGCGCGAATTGAATCGCTTCTTCCGCACGCGCGATCTCGGCGGCTTCGGCGTCGACAACATGCCCTTTGCGATTGCCGCCGCCGGCTGCCTGCTCGGCTACGTGGAAGAAACGCAGAAGAGCGCGCTCCCGCATCTTTCCGGTATGGCGGTGGAAAGCGCAAGCGAGACGATTGCGCTGGATGCGGCGACGCGACGCAATCTGGAACTGGACACACATCCGAGCGGTCGTACCGAACACACGCTGCTTGGCGTGCTCGATGAAACCGTCACGCCGATGGGCGCGCGCTTGATGCGGCGTTGGCTGAATCGCCCGCTTCGCTCGCGCGAAACACTGCGCCGCCGTCATCAGGCGATCGGTGCATTGATTGAAACGCGTCGCTATGAGGATCTTCGCGATCAGCTACGCGGCATTGGCGATCTGGAGCGTATTCTCGCCCGCATTGCACTGCGTTCGGCACGTCCGCGCGATCTTTCCACCTTGCGCGATGGTCTTGCGGCTGCGCCGGCGCTGCGCGAATCCATTGCGTCGGTGGATAGCCCGCTGTTGCATTCGCTGGTCGACGGGATCGGCGATCACGCTGCGACAGCGGAGCTGTTAACAAAGGCCATCGTGGCGCAACCACCCGTGTTGCTGCGTGATGGCGGTATCGTCGCTGACAGCTACGACGCGGAGCTGGACGAGCTCCGTCGTCTGTCTACGCACGCCGATCAATACCTCGTCGAACTCGAAGAACGCGAAAAAGCCGCTAGCGGCATTCCTACGCTCAAAGTGGGCTACAACCGCGTGCATGGTTATTACATCGAGATCAGCAAGGCGCAATCGGAAAAGGCGCCCACGCATTACACGCGTCGCCAGACAACGAAAAATGCCGAGCGCTACATCACGGAAGAACTAAAAACGTTCGAAGACAAAGTGCTATCCGCCAAGGAACGTTCGCTGATGCGCGAACGTGCTTTGTACGAAGCACTGCTCGACACGTTGACCGAGCACCTTGAACCACTCAAGCATGCCGCCAACGCCATCGCCGAACTCGACGTGCTGTGCACACTCGCCGAACGTGCCGAAGCGTTGGACTGGAATGCACCAGAGCTGGCCGACGTCGCGGGCATCGCGATCGAGCGTGGTCGCCATCCTGTGGTGGAGAAGGTTCGCGAGGAGCCGTTCGAACCAAACGATATCGCACTGGGCGAAGATCGACGCATGTTGGTGATTACCGGCCCGAACATGGGCGGCAAATCCACCTACATGCGACAGAATGCTTTGATCGTCCTGCTCGCGCACATTGGCAGTTACGTGCCGGCCGCGAGCGCAGTGATCGGCCCGATCGATCGCATCTTTACGCGCATTGGCGCGGGCGATGATTTGTCACGCGGCCAATCCACCTTCATGGTAGAGATGAGCGAGACGGCAAACATCCTTCACAACGCCAGTCCGCAGAGTCTGGTGTTGATGGACGAAGTCGGCCGTGGTACCAGCACTTACGATGGTCTCGCCCTCGCTCGCGCCGCCGCGGTGCACCTTGCAGCAACGAGTCGCGCTTACACGCTATTCGCAACGCACTATTTCGAATTGACGGAACTTGCTTCCGAATACTCCACCATTGCCAACGTACATCTGGATGCCGTCGAGTATGGCGATCAACTGGTCTTCATGCATGCCGTAAAGGAAGGTCCCGCAAATCGCAGCTTTGGCTTGCAAGTAGCTGCGCTGGCAGGCTTGCCCAAATCGGTGATTGCAGATGCGCGACGCACGCTGGCGGAACTCGAACGAGGCATGCACGCCCATGTTGCTGCGCCCGCCGCAGCGCCTTCTTCTCCGCAACTCGGGCTGTTCGCTGCGGCGCCTTCCGTTGTCGAACGCGAACTTGAAGGCATGGACCTCGATGCAATGTCGCCGCGCGAAGCACTTGAGGCGCTGTATCGCCTCAAATCGCTTTCGTAAGAGAGATAGCCAAGGACTATGAAAGGGATTGGGAGATTCAAATTCTGTTGGCGTGCTTCATTGCTTACATTGCTTTAAAAGCCAGCCGCCGCCAGCCAACTTCTTTCCCTGCATACAAACCAAATCTTTCTCAATCAAAACACATTGTCGAAATACGTCACATCGACATTGAAAAAGCGACAGGCAAAAAATCGCCGCAGCGTCCCCTCACTGCGGCGTTTCCGTCTGAAGTCAGGCGGTACCTTGGGCTTTACTTGAACGCTATCTGCAGCACAGCCCTAGGCGGCCATACCGGAGACGGTGCTACGGATTTCTTCGTAAGGCGTGACGGATGTGGCTGGCACAGGCGTCGGTAGCGGCATGGGTGCGCGCGCAACAAGGCGACCGGCGCGAACCAGCGCATGAATGCTTTGCTGCACTTCTTTCAAACCGAATGGCTTCTTGATGAAGTCGTCGGCCCCGAAGCGTTGCACATAGAACTGTTCAGTCGCCTGCTGATTGCCGCTGATCATCACGATCGGAATATGACGCGTGAGCGGATCGTGCTTCAGCGCGCGCAACACAGCGAAACCGTTGATGCCCGGCAGCACGATGTCGAGAAAGATCAGCTCCGGCTGCTCGGCTTTGGCGATGTCGATGGCGCTCTCGCCATCTACCGCTTTCTGTACCATGTAACCGTCCTGTCCGAGCATTTTCCCCAGTACGGCCCGGATGGTTGGCGAGTCGTCCACGACCAGCATCCGTGTCCCCAATGCAGCCTGAAGTTGTCGCCCGTTCGGGGCAGCCTCGGCGGCATGGTTGCCAAGCAGACGCTTGAAGAAATTCATTCCGGTCATGATGTACCCCTAAATCCACTGCGACTTCCGCGGCTCTCATGATTTTTGAGAGCCCTCTTTTGGAAGCATATTCACGCAGTTTCATGCGAATTTCTGAGATGTGCTGCTCATGAGGAATCCTTAAGCCGTCGCAATTCTCGACGTTGCTGCTTGTTTGGACGTTTGGGGGGACGATTCAACCCCGCTCCACTCAAGCGTCGCTGCTCTCTTATTTGCTCGCGCGAAACCTTGCTTTCATCGGTTTCACGGTACAGCGTCTGAGCGACAGCAGCCGGTCCGCGAACTTCCGAAAGTGCCAGGATTTCCAGCTCCAAACGCTCTTCACCACGGGTCAAACGGATACGATCGCCCATATGCACCGCCTTGGAAGGCTTGCAGCCGGCATCGTTCACATCGACCTTGCCGCCTTCGATCGCCTGCTTGGCCATGCTGCGGGTCTTATACATGCGGGCAGCCCAAAGCCACACATCGGCCCGGACGTCCTTCTGTTCTTCGTTCGTTGTGTGTTTCATCGGTGGCATTATCGAATCAGAGGCGATCGGGTGCATGGCGACTTCAAGCCCCACTATGCTTGCGCAGGCCTGACGGAATCCAGTGCACAGGGGAACAGCATGCTTCTGTATCTGCTCGATCTGATTGGCGTAGCGGTGTTTGCGGTGAGCGGCGTACTCGCCGCGTCGCGTTCGGGCATGGACCTGCTGGGCGGCCTGGCGCTGGCCGCACTCACGGCCATCGGCGGCGGTACGTTGCGCGATGTGCTGCTCAATCGCCATCCGATTTTCTGGATTCGCGATGCGCGATATCTCTGGGTGATTCTTGTCGCCGCATTGCTCACGATGGCTTACATCAGCTTCTTTCCGCCCCCCGTTTATAGCTTGCTGATCGCTGACGGCTTGGGGCTTGCGCTGTTCGCCATCAGCGGCGCGCAAATTGCCGAGGCCGACAAACATTCACCGTTGATCGTCATCTTGATGGGTGCGATGACAGGCACCGCCGGCGGCATGTTGCGCGATGTGATGAGTGTACGTGTGCCGATGATCTTCGAGCAGGATTTATACGCGACGGCGGCCATCGCAGGCATCGCGGTGTATCTGATACTGCAGAAGCTCGGTTTGCCACGCACGGTCGCGGTCAGCGCAGGTGTGCTGGCGATTCTCGCGTTGCGTATTGCCGCCGTCGTGTTTGGATGGCATCTGCCGCGGTTGCATGCGATGCATTAACTCGCAGGCAGCCACTGATTTCCCAACGGAATCATGATCAGCGACAACACGATGCCGGCGCCAAGTATGGCGTTAGCAAGTTGAGGATCGAGGTCATATTCATCGGCGAGAATGGCGGCAGAAATCATCGGTGCCATCGCCGCTTGCAACACACCCACAGTCAGCACCAAACCGCCCACACCGAGTGAGCGCCCCATCAGCAAGCAAAGGCACGGCGCAATAAAAAGCTTCCAGCCAAGCCCTACGCCAAGCGCACCCGCCTGCCCTTGCTCCAAACCAAAGCGAAATTGCATACCCACAGAGAACAGGGCTAACGGCGTAAGCGTTGCACCCAGCGGCGCGAGCACGCCATGCACGGCGCTGGGCCAACCGCCCATCATGCCGACAAAGATGCCAACGATCAGCGCGACAAAGGCGGGAAAGGTGAGGATACGTTGCACAATCATCCCGGCACTCGCGCTGCGACCGGCGTAAATCGAAGCAACCATCACGCCAGCAGAGGCAAGCAACGGAAAAGTTCCGAGTTGATCGGCGACAACGGCGAGTGAAAGTCCCGCTTGTCCGTGCAAGGCCATCAACATCGGATAACCCATGAATGACGTGTTGCCCAGTCCGCAAACGAGCGTCATCGCACCAATGCGTTGGCGTGACCAGCCTAGACGTGGGCCGATTAAGGCAAATAACAGCCATGCACCGAAGAACGTGACAACCATGGATGCCACGGGAAACCACAGCTGCGTATTGAATTTGACCTGCGGAATCAGATCGAGCACGAGCGCGGGCAGCGCGACGTTGATCACCCACCAGTTGATGCCAGGCACGATGCCCGCGGGTGGGTTCGCCCACCGCTTCACCGCGATGCCCAACACCAGGCAGGCGAACAGGAGAATCAGCGCGCTCATGGATACCCTTCAACAAAAAGGCGGCCGCAGTATAGCGGCCGCCTTGATCGAGTATCTCAGTGAGTTGGCTTGACAATCGCTAGCTAAAGCCAACCAGCCCTTGTTTTTGCTCGTCATTCCGGCGAAGGCCGGAATGACGAGCAAGGGACTACGCATCGCGCGATGCTTTTGCCAGCCGCCTTAACCCAGCAACACGCGATTCATGCGCTGTACGAAGGCAGCCGGATCGGGAAGCTGCGCACCGGCGGCAATCTCGGCCTGCTCCAACAGAAGACTGGCCAAATCCTTCGCCTTAGCCTGATCACCTTCCGCTTCCACGCGCTTCAACAAGGGATGCTGCGGATTGATCTCCAGCGTCGGCTTGCTGTCGGGCATATCGTGTCCAGCTTCGCGCAGCAAGCGGGCCAGATGCGGTGCCATTTCATAATCGGACAACGCCAGGCAGGACGGTGAATCGGTAAGACGTGCAGACACCTTCACGTCCGCAACGCGATCACCGAGCAGTTCCTTGAGTTTCCTCAACAGTGGTTCGGCGGCTTTGCTTGCCTCTTCCTGCTGTTTCTTGCCTTCGTCATCCAGCGGCAAGTCGCCCTTCGCGACGTTGCGCAGCTTCTTGCCTGCGTACTCGTGCAGGCTGCCCAGCATCCATTCGTCGATGCGATCGGACATCAACAGCACTTCAACGCCTTTGGCCTTGAATGCTTCCAACTGCGGGCTGCCCAATGCCGCAGCGTAGCTATCGGCAGTGATGTACCAGATGGTGTCCTGATCCACAGGCATGCGGCTGATGTAATCGTCCAGCGACACTTTTTGCGCGCTGCCGTCGCCCTTGGTGGAGGCAAAACGAAGCAGCTTCGCGATACGTTCGCGATTGGCCTGATCCTCACCAATGCCTTCCTTGAGTGTATTGCCGAACGCCTTGTAGAACGTCTCGAATTTCTCAGGTTCGTCTTTGGCCAGTTTCTCGATCAGATCCAGCACGCGCTTGACGCATGCCGACTTGATGCGCTCCAACTGACGATTGTGCTGAAGGATCTCGCGGCTGACGTTGAGCGGAAGATCGTCCGCATCCACCACACCGCGAACGAAGCGTAGGTAGTTGGGCAGCAATTCTTCTGCCGCATCCATGATGAAAACGCGCTTGATGTAGAGCTTCAGTCCCTTACGCTCGTCGCGACCACCCATCATCAACTCAAACGGCGGCTGCGAAGGAATGTAGAGCAACGTAGTGAAGCTCTGGCTACCTTCGACGCGGTTATGCGTCCAGGCCAGCGCGTCGTTGAAATCGTGGCCGAGCGTTTTATAGAAGCTCTGATAGTCCTCGTCGCTGATCTCGCTCTTGGGTTTGGTCCACAGCGCCGAGGCGTCGTTGACGGTTTCCCACTCGTCCGTCGGCTTGTCGTCTTGCTCGATCGGCATGCGAATCGGGAAGGCGACGTGATCGGAATAGCGTGTGATGAGCGAACGCAATTGCCAGCGTTTGAGGAATTCGTCTTCCTCGGGTTTCAGGTGGAGCACCACGGCGGTGCCGCGTTCCGGCAGATCGATCTGTTCCAGCGAATATTCGCCTTTGCCATCGCTCTCCCATTTCACACCATCGCCAGCAGGCGCACCGGCACGACGGCTCAGCACCGTCACCTTGTCGGCAACTACGAAGGCCGAATAGAAACCTACGCCGAACTGGCCGATCAGGCGGGCGTCGCTCTTTTGCTCATGGCTCATCGCTTCCAGAAAGCGGCGCGTGCCGGAGCTGGCGATGGTGCCGATGTTGGCGACGACTTCATCGCGCGTCATGCCGATGCCGTTGTCGCGCACGGTAATGGTGCGAGCCTGCGGGTCCCAGCTCACATCGATATGCAGCTCGGCATCGCCCGATAGCAGCTCGGGTTTGGCGATGGATTCAAAACGAAGCTTGTCGCAGGCATCTGAAGCATTGGAGATCAGCTCACGCAGGAAAATTTCCTTGTGCGAATACAAGGAGTGCGTGACCAGGTGCAAAACCTGTGCGACTTCGGCTTCGAATTTGCGGGTTTCAACGGGTGCGGTCATATCGGGATGTCTGGATGTGAGAGCGAAAGGAATAACGCGCTTCCGTCACTCGCTCACGCGAACACGACGGAAGCAACCTGGCAAATTCGTTTGTCTTTACTGTGCAGCGCTCTGCAACGCAGCGATACGTTCGTCCAGCGGCGGATGGCTCATGAACAGGCGTCGCAGACCACTCGCCAACGGACCGGAGATACCGAAGGCGGCCATCGTCTTGGGCAAGGTGCTTTCGCCATGATTGAGCTGTAACCGCTGAAGTGCGGAAATCATCGCGCCGCGACCGGCCAGATGCGCACCAGCAGCATCCGCGCGGAATTCGCGCCAGCGCGAGAAAGCCATCACGATCATCGAGGCGAACAGGCCGAAGACGATCTGCAACGCGATCACCGTGAAGAAATAACCAATGCCACCGCCACCGCGGTTGCCGCGGCCACCGGACAACCAGCTGTCGACCAGGCTGCCAACGATACGCGCGGCAAGAATCACCAGGGTATTCAAAACGCCCTGAATCAGCGCCAGGGTCACCATATCGCCATTGGCAACGTGCCCGATTTCATGACCGAGCACGGCCTTGATCTGTTCGCGATCCATCTGCTGCAGCAAACCCGTGCTGACTGCAACGAGCGCGCTGTTCTTGGTCATGCCGGTGGCGAACGCATTCATTTCCGGTGCGTCATAGATGGCCACTTCGGGCATGCCGATGCCGGCGTTCTGCGCGTGCTGGCGAACGGTTTCCACCAGCCAGCGCTCGGCTTCGTTCTGCGGCTGATCGATCACCCGCGCGCCAGTGGACATCTTGGCCATCATCTTGGACATAGCCAGCGAAATGAACGAGCCGCCCATGCCGAAGATGGCCGCGAAGATGAGCAATCCCGTCGTGTTGATGTTACGGCCGTGCATGGCCGCCCACTGATCGACGCCGAAAAGGTGGCAGACGATGCTCAGCAGGAACAGGACGGCGATATTGGTAAGCAGGAAGAGTGCGATGCGGCGCATAGGTTTCTCTGGTCGGTCACACGGCTGGATATGGTAATCCAGCTGTCAGAGATTCGGGCAAAAGTCGTTTCTTTCAAGCCTTAAGAGTGTGTTATCGCGTCGATGCCAGAATCCGAGTCAGCTTCCGTAAAATAAGCCGATGACGTATCGCGGACGCTTTGCCCCCTCCCCGACTGGCCTTTTGCACGCAGGCTCCCTGGCCGCTGCCGTGGGTAGCTGGCTGTGCGCGAAGCATGCGCATGGTCAATGGCTGATACGCATGGAGGATATCGACCCACCGCGCGAAGTGGCCGGTTCTGCCGCGGCCATCCTCGCAGCGCTACCCGCTTTCGGTTTGGTGGCCGACGCCCCCGTCATCTATCAGTCATCGCGCGAGGCCGCCTATGACGTGGCATTTAAGCAATTGAAGCAGGCGCAGCTGGTTTTCCCGTGCTGGTGCAGCCGCAGCGACCTGGCCGCGGCCAATGGCATTCATCGCGATGGCCGCTGCATCGCCGCTCCCGATCCGCATCGCGCACCCGCATGGCGCATGCGGGTGCCTGACGAAGAAATCACCTTTATCGATGCACTGCAGGGCGAACAGCGGCAAAACCTACGCGATGCCGTCGGTGACTTTGTCATTCGACGGGTCGAAGGGTTCTATTCCTACCAGCTGGCCTGTGTCGTGGATGATGCCTCGCAAGGGATCACCGACGTGGCACGCGGCAGCGACCTACTCGATTCCACGCCACGGCAGATCTGGTTGCAGCGATGCCTTGGTTTGCCCACACCGCGTTATCTGCACTTGCCGTTGGTGCTGGATGCCGAAGGGCGAAAGCTGTCGAAGTCGGAACGCTCGCTGGAGATCGACGCATCGGACCCGTTGCCAGCGCTGCGCCGGGCGCTCGCCTTCCTCGCCATCCAGTCAGATCAAAACGCCGTGAATGCAGGGGAATTGCTCGATTCGGCACTGGCGCATTTCGACCCGAAAAATTTGCCGCATTGCAGCGGTCATCGCCTGGCATAACCCGGTATAAAGAACGGTACGCAGCCGTAACATGTTTGCGATACCGGAACCGATATTCTTTCATGCTGTCTGCGTATAACCCCATTTTTTCGCGCCATATGGCACGAAGACTTCCCACGTAGACATTCAAGGAGATCAGGTCATGACACAGCGTACGGCACTCGTTACAGGCGGAACCGGCGGTATTGGTACTGCCATCGTGCGCTACCTGGCCAAACAGGGACATCGCGTCGCCACCAATTACCGCGACGAAGCAAAAGCCAACGCCTGGCACAAGGCCATGACGGACGAAGGCATCCAGATATGCATGGTACATGGCGATGTCGCCGATCCGGCTTCGTGCGAAGCGATGGTCAGCGCGGTGCATCACAAGTGCGGCCCGGTCGATATTCTCGTCAACAACGCGGGCATTACACGTGATACGACCTTCCACAAGATGACATATCAGCAGTGGATGGACGTGGTGAACACCAACCTCAACGCCTGCTTCAACGTCACGCGCCCGTTGATTGAAGACATGCGCACGCGTAAATGGGGTCGCATCGTGCAGATCAGCTCGATCAACGGCCAGAAGGGTCAGTACGGTCAAGCAAACTACGCGGCGGCGAAAGCCGGCATGCATGGCTTCACCATTTCGCTGGCGCAGGAAAATGCACGCTTCGGCATCACGGTGAACACCGTGTCGCCCGGTTACGTGGGCACCGACATGGTGATGGCCGTGCCCGAAGAAGTGCGCGAAAAGATCGTGGCGCAGATTCCGGTGGGGCGCCTGGGTAAACCCGAAGAAATCGCGCATGCCGTGGCGTTCTTTACCACCGAAGAAGCCAGCTGGATTACCGGCGCCAATCTGGCCATCAACGGTGGCCATTACATGGGTTGGTAAAGGCTGGGGTTGGTAAAGGCGGGGGTTGGTGAAGCAGGCGTCAGCGTTCCAGCAGCTTCTCGATCACCTTGCCGACCGCAGCAAACGCAAACGCACCGGTCACATGCGTGGCGGCACCCAAGCCGCCACCGCATGCCAGATTCAACGCATCGCCGCCGGGCGGACGCGTGCCGCACACCGTTCCATCCGGCTGCGGGTATTGCACGTTCTGCAGCGAATACACGGCAGACACGCCGAAGTAGCGATCCGGATTGCGGGGAAACCCGAAGTCCTGCCGGAGCTTCTTGCGGATCAGACTGAACATTGCGTCGTGCTCGGTGCGCGAAAGATCGCGTACGCGAACCTGTGTCGGATCGGTGCGGCCGCCAGCTGATCCCACCGTCACCATCGGCAACTTGCGGCGTCGACACCAGGCAATCGCTTCGAGCTTCACGCGGAACGCGTCGCACGCGTCCAGCACAACGTCATAGCCACGATCCAGCAGCTCATCGAGCGTGGTGGGCGTGAGAAATCGCTCGATGGCTTCCAGACGTATCGCCGGATTGATCGCATGCGCACGCGCGGCGATGACGCCCACTTTCGGCTTGCCATACTCGCCATCCAGCGCGTGCAGCTGGCGGTTGGTGTTGGAGACGCAGACTTCATCGGCGTCGATCAACGTGAGCCGGCCGACGCCCGTGCGTGCCAGCGCTTCCGCTGCCCACGAACCGACACCGCCAATACCGATCACGCACACGTGCGCCTTGGCGAAACGCGCAACGCTGCCTGCGCCGTAAAGTCGTTCGACGCCGTCGAAACGTTCGGTGGGGAAAGCCGCGCCGGTCATGGATAGCCACCGATCGCAGCGTCAGAAACGCAAGGATTCACGCAAGGACCTTCAAGACGTTGATACCCCATTTTAACCGGCCCGTACGCTGGACATGGGGACATATCACTGCGGTATCCTCGGCGCCCATCGTCCCTGGTATGAATAGACCATGCGTGCAGCCCTTTTGATAGTGCTCGGACTGGCCATTGGCATTGTCGGCACAGTATTCGCCATGAATGCACTTGAGGATCGAAATCCGCTGCCGCACGCGATGATGGTGACGATGAACTTCCACCGCCATCAGCTGCAGCAGGCGATTAGAGGACAGCACTGCGATGCATCGGCCACCGTCGAGCAGTTGCAGAGCATGCAGATGCTTTCAAAGGATATTCCGGCCGCTTTCCCGGATGCGCCGCAACCTTTCCTGGACCTCGCCCACCAGCTGCATTCGGCGGTGCAGACCGCCACGCAATCGGCACCGGCCGACTGCCCGGCACTTATTGCCGCGCTGAAGCCTGTGGACAAGGTTTGCGGCGACTGCCACAAGCAGTATCGCTGAGCGATCAGGACCCGGGTTCAGGCTGGACCGCCACGGTTTCTGCCGGGGGCGCCGGGAACATCAGGATCGTGATTTCCTTGCCCTGAGGAATTTCCATGGTCGGCGTGCCAAGGGCCGCGATGCGGTTCTTGAACGCATCCAGTTCCTCGCGCTTGCCCAGTGCCGAACGACCATTTATGGCCCACACACGACTGCCCTGCTTCCAGCGCGCCAGTGCCTCGTCCAGTTGCGAAGTCACCACGGCCGTGGATTCGATCGGCAACGTGCCCTTGGGATTGAGCACCGAAAGCATCGTTGGCGCGTTCGGATCGGACGTAAACACCGTATCGCCAGGACGCACATTCGCTGCCAGCGTCGCCGCGGCCATATCCCAGCGCGGTTTGGTTTCCGTGCGGTAGACAGGGCCAAGATTGACTGCGCCCAGCAGGAACAACAGCGTGATCGCCGCCGGCATGACGCGACGCGGAATTGCCGCGGCACCCAAACCCGCCAGCACAAAGAACGGCGCTGCGCTCCACAGAATGTAGCGCGGCAACAACACAGACTTGAACAGCGATATGACAAGGATCAACAGCGGCAGTACCAGAAACGCCAATATCATCACGCGGCCTTCCTGGCGATTGCGCATGCGATACAAGCCAATACATCCAAGCAACGCCACGAAGCTGCCTAGCACAGGAACGGCGGTAGGCAGCAGCGCAAATCGCACAACGGCAGACATGCGCATCAGGTATACGCTGCTGGCCGTCACCCATAAATGCTTCAGGCTGAGCTCGGGAATCCAGTTGAACTTGTCGATGATGTGGTGATCGCCCGCAGCCATGATGGCGCCGTAGAAAGGCAACGTGCAGGCGATAATCGCAATTACGCTGTGTATCCAATTGCGCTGGAAGCCGATACGCCACACCGGCGAGGGTTCACGGCGAAGCCCACGCCAGATCAAGAACAGCGACAGATTCGAGGCAATCAACCAAGGGGCCGCATCGCCGAGTACATCCAGTGCGGCGATGGAACCAAACACATAAGCAGCCCAACCCAAACGATCTGATTCATGCCGACGTACGTCGAGCGAAGCGCGCAAGGGATACTGCGCAAGACGCACCAGGCCCCACAGCGCAATTGTGATGAGCAACGTAACAAGCGTGTAGGAGCGAGCTTCCTGACCGTACTGCACTTGCAGCGGCGACAACGCCATCAGCAAACCAGCGAACAATGCAGCACCGCGCCCCCCCAGGCGCCGCGCAATCACAAACACCATGATGGCCGACAAGGCACCGAACAACGCCGAAGGAATACGCAACCATGCGTCCGTGGAGGTAAACGGTGTCAGCAACTGCAGCAGCATGAAGTACGTGGGCATGTGCCGATTGCTGAAGCTGTCGACAACCAGATCGCCCAATCCCAGATGCACGCGTTGCGAGGTCAGCGCCTCATCTAGCCAGAGCGGCTGGTGATCGATACGGAACAGCCGAACCGCCAGACCGATAACCAGCACGAACAACATCCAGGCGATATCCGCCCGTGGCCACTTTTCGGCGGATACGAACTTCAGTTTGTTATCGATCGCCATAAACATTCACAGCCGAACAAATTGTTTCGATACCGCGTGTCGTTCGCATGGGTTCATCCTTGGATACCAACGCCGCGCTCCATGACGGACGGGAATCTAACGCGAGCGACATGGATCGGTTGTCAGGTCCATGTGACAGGTTGGTGCGCGTTCAGTCGCCATCGTTCCCATGACTGGCGACCTACGTATGAAAAATCGATACGACCGACGGAAGCGGTGCGTGGGGAACGGCTATTTTGCGCCATTTTTGGGGCGTTGGACGCATGTCATCAAAGCGACACACGGCAGCTGAGCGATAACTTGCTCCAAACCTACGTAAAGGCGCTTTTCAAATCTTTACCTTGCCGCGCAGCACGTGCCAGTACATCACCCAATCGCCCATCAGGCTGTAAAGAGGGTGACTGAAGGTGGCGGGGCGATTCTTCTCAAATACAAAGTGACCGATCCACGCAAACCCGTAACCGGCAACCGGCGCGAGCCACAACCAGACCAGTTTTCCAGATACCAGTGCATACACCACAATCAGCAGCACCAGCGAGCTGCCAATGAAGTGCATCAGGCGGCAACGGCGATCGCGATGCTCGTTGAGGTAAAAAGGATAGAAGTCGCGAAAGCTGGGAAAAGCTGACATGGCACCTTACCGGGTGGACTCCAGTTCGTTCAGCCTAACGCCAACCCGCCTGTCCTGCACCATTGTTCAGCCTGGTAACGGGATGAACTCGTGCTCATCGCCCGGTATTTTGCCGAACCGCTGGGCGGCCCAATCGGCCTTTGCCTGTTCGATACGCTCTCGCGAGCTTGAGACGAAGTTCCACCACAGGTGACGCTCGCCATCCAGCGGCGCACCACCAAACAGCATCAGGCGCGTCGCTTTGTTCGCATGAACCGCCGGTGCCGATTCACCTGCCTGCGTCGCCATCTGCGCAGCGCCTATCGTGAGATCGCCCCATGTGACTTCACCCTCGATAACGTGAACACCACGCTCGGCATGTTCTTCGGGCAATGTTAACGATGCGCCAGTTTCCAGTTGCGCTTCAATGAAGAACATCGGCGCGAATACTTTCACCGGCGATGCTTTGCCGTAAGCGGTGCCCGCAATCAGCACAAGTTGCGCGTCGTTCTGAACGAGGCGGGGCAAACTTTCCGCATCGTGATGGTGAAATTCCGGTGCGACTTCTTCATCGGCACGCGGCAAGGCCACCCACACCTGGATGCCATGCATGCGCTGCCCGCTGCGACGCACATCCGGCGGAGTGCGTTCGGAATGGGCAATGCCGCGTCCTGCGGTCATCCAGTTCACGGCACCTGGCGTGATGTCGGCGAGACTGCCCAAGGTATCGCGGTGACGAATCGTGCCTTCGAACAACCACGTCACCGTCGCAAGGCCGATATGCGGATGCGGCCTGACATCCATGCCTTTACCTGCGGGCAATTCCGCAGGACCCATGTGGTCGTAGAAGACGAAAGGCCCGACGTGGCGTACCTGCAAAACAGGCAACATGCGCCGCACCACAAATCCATCGCCAAGATCGTGCAGGCGTGTATTGTCGATCAAGGTCGGATACGACTGCATGTCCAATGCTCCTTACCAGGCTCGCTGATATTGCTCCGGCGGCGTGAGGCTTGCACCCAATTCCTGCGCAGCACGACGCGGAAAATAGGAGTCGCGCAGGCTGGCGCGGGCAATCAACACCACATCGGCCGCACCGCCGGCAATGATGCCGTCTGCTTGCGCAGGCTCGGTAATCAGGCCGACAGCGCCAGTTGGCATTCCCGTTTCCTGACGAATACGCGCCGCAAAAGGCACCTGATAACCCGGCCCCACCGGAATCTTTACGTGAGGCACAAGACCGCCGCTGGAAGCATCGATGAGATCCACACCCAGCGCCTTGACGTCACCCGCGAGCCGCACACTATCGTCGATCGTCCAACCGCCTTCGGCCCAATCGGTTGACGATACGCGCAGCCACAGCAGTAAATCCGCAGGCCAGACCTCGCGAACTGCAGCAATGACTTCGCGCACGATACGCGTGCGGTTTTCAAAGCTGCCACCGTATTCGTCCGTTCGATGATTGCTAAGCGGCGACATGAACTGATGCATGAGATAGCCATGCGCGCCATGTAGCTCGATCAGCTTGAAACCCGCCTCCTTCGCACGCACGGCGGCCGCGCGAAAATCCGCGATCACTTTGCGAATGCCTGCGGCATCCAGTGCCTGTGGCGTGTGCCAATCCCTGTCGAAAGCAATGGCCGACGGCGCAACGGTTTGCCACGCGCCCTTGTCAGCCGGCAAGGAACCGCCGCCTTCCCACGGGCGAAACACACTCGCCTTGCGGCCTGCATGGGCTAGCTGCATGCCTGGTACAGCGCCGTGCGCTTCGATGAAGGCAGCGATGGGACGCCATGCTTCGCGTTGCGCATCGTTCCAGATGCCGGTGTCGTGCGCTGAAATGCGTCCTTCCGGCGAAACCGCTGTCGCTTCGGTAATCACTGCCCCCGCACCACCCACCGCGCGGCTGCCCAGATGCACAAAATGCCACTGGTCGGGCACACCGTCCGTCGCGGAGTACTGGCACATGGGCGAGATGACGATGCGATTGCGAAACGTCACGCTGCGTTGGATATAGGGTTCAAACAGCTTCATGAGAACACCACTTGAGAGGCGAAACCGCACACATGGCGCCGAACCGGCGCACGATCAAGGCTGGATGGCATCGACAGGCCGAACACTTACATCGCCGATCCATTCGGCCAGCTGTGCAACAAGCGGATTGGGTCCTTTCATCCAGGCGAAGTGATCGGCACGCTGACCCGCCAGACGTTCGGGAGAAACGATATCCACGCGTCGCGGCGCCTTGGGCATCTTGTCGAGCAACCAGTCGAGCGACGCCTGCGGCACCAGCCAGTCGTCACGCAAGCGTAGTGCCAGCAGCGGCACATCGAGTTCGGCAAGCTGGTGATCGAGATCCACATCCATGCCCTTCGCGCGATAACGTCCGGTAAGGCCGCTATGCGACCAGTCGGCGATCAGGCCACGCGCCTCATTGCCGCCGAAACCGATGCGTCGCCCTGGCAAGTGGCCGACCAGACGCGCTAACGGCGAAGCGAGGGAATAGGCGCAGCGGATCATGGCGCGTCGCGGGAAACAACGCCAATACGGCGCGCCACTGGCAATCAAGGTGATGCCAGCCACATCGCGCGGATGAAGGCTGGCGTAGAGACAGGCGAACTGACCGCCAAGGCTATGACCACCCATCCATAGTTTTGCGTTCGGCCAACGCGTTTTTACCTCGGTCACACCAACCGGAATGTCCGCTTCCAGCAACTCGCGATAAGCCCAGTCGCAGTGTCTTCCCGCGCGACGATCGCTGGATCCAATCCCGCGCCATTCGTGCAACGCCATGGCAATTCCATTGGCAGCAAACGCTTCGGCCAAAGGCAGGTAGTGTTTGGCCGGTACACCCAATGCGGGCAACCAGTAAATGACATCGTGAGGGTATTCGCGCGGCTGCGTAACAATAAGTTCGCTGTGCGCGCCATCCCTGGATGTCATGGGAACAACCATGCTCGACGCAACTTGTGTTTGTTTTGATGTGACTAATGCAGACATCGGTGCAGGTTAATCAATGCGCATGACAGATACAAAAAGGCCGGCAAATGCCGGCCTTTTGATCAATAGAGTTATTGCCAATGGCTCAAGCTGGCGCGACTTCGTCGGCCTGCAAGCCCTTCTGTCCCTGCACAACCTTGAAACTCACCTTCTGCCCCTCTTTCAGGCTTTTGAAACCCGTCCCTGTGATTGCACGGAAATGCACGAAGACGTCGGGGCCATTCTCGCGGCTGATAAAACCGAAGCCTTTAGCGTCGTTGAACCACTTGACTGTGCCTACCTCACGATCCGACATGATTCACTCCATTCGTTCGAGCGTTTGACTCTGAGACCAGTCGACCCGCCCGGGCCGACGGCTTACTGGGTATGCTGAAAATCGAATGAAGCGATACGGATAAGTCCGCATCGGGACACGCGGGTTACCAAGCAAACACAGTGGCGTGAGGATAATGATTTTTGTGAATCGATATGTGATGAAAATTTCACATGAGAGCTCACAATTGGAATAAGCCAAAATCAGCTTATTTCCCAATAAAAAAGCCGGGCATTAAGCCCGGCTTTTTTATTTAAATCGATCTATATCGATCTATAAGGCAATTAGGCCGGAACGACTTCATCAGCCTGCAGACCCTTCTGGCCCTGCACAACCTTGAAGCTGACCTTCTGGCCTTCTTGCAGGCTCTTGAAGCCATTGCCCTGGATCGCGCGGAAGTGCACGAAAACATCCGGGCCATTGTCGCGGCTGATAAAGCCGAAACCCTTGGCATCGTTGAACCACTTGACGGTACCGATCTGACGATCAGACATGAAACACACTCCAAAACTAGGATTTTCAAAAAGAGACTCGATCTCCCGCATACGGGAGCCGGCTTACTGGTGTGCTAAGGAAAACCCTAGGGGTGAGCGATGAGGCAGATCGTAATCGGCTGCATCGGGTCACGAAACTCTGGTGACCCCGGCAAACACAGTCCCGCCATCATACCTGCAAATACCGGCATAACGCGAATACATGTTCAAGAAAGACGCACTTTAAGGCTCGCGCTATGCTAGCCATGCTCAATTCGAGCTCAAAAAATAGCATCCATGGAAGCGGCTAATTCGACAGGTATCTTTCGTCTTTCTTACGCGTGCCGGTGGGCTTGCCTCGCCGCCGGGCTGCTGATGGGAGGGTGTAGCCACACCGTCCGTAAGAACCCTACACCGCCTCCCACCCCGCCGTACAAGCAGGCCGTTATCACGGGAATTTCCACCTGTGACGCCTATTTGAATAGCTATCTGACCTGCCATCGTGCTGCGGGCACGTACAACGACGCAACGCTGCAGACGCACTATCAGACGATGACGCAGAGCCTGCAGCACGACGCAAACGATCCACTGGTGCGGCCCTATCTCAATGATCGCTGCGTAGGCCTGACGCAACAGATGACTGCTGCGTTGAACGGACGCTCCTGCGCAACGCAAGCCGCCAGGACCACAACCGCTCCACATTGAACCCAACTCCTTAGGCGCGCCACCGCGCACGCAGCGCACTTGCAACGTGTGCTGGCCGGCACCGTCCGAGCCGAACCTTTGGCGTGCCATGCCACGCAGCCGTTGCGGCAATGGCCTGTGCAATTTCCTCGAGCATGCGCTCGGACGGGTCGATGTCCTGCTCAAGGAAAAGTGCCTTGATTTCGAACACGCCATCACCGCGATGCGCCTTGGCATCGACACGTCCCACCAGTCGACCACGATGAAGCAGAGGCAGCACGTAGTAGCCGTACTGGCGCTTTGCTTCTGGCAGGTAGCATTCGATGGTGTAGTCGAAGCCGAACATCCCACGCAAACGCGCGCGATCCCACACGATCGGGTCGAATGGCGAAAGCAGGGTCGTATGCGTTGCACGCAAACGTCCGAGGCGTGCCTTGTCCAATAGCTCGGCATGATCGGCATGCACATAGGCGAGGCTGTCCCAACCGGATACCTGCACACTCAGCAACTCACCCGACGCAACCAGCGCAGCAAGTTCGCGATCATCCACCGAGGGTTTCAGGCGAAAGTAGTCCGCAATCCATCGTGCCTGGGTGATGCCAAGTGCGCGCACGCTCTCAAGGACAAAGCGTTTGCGTAAATCCGATGGCGACAATGCATAGGCCACTTCATCGTAAGGTGGATCAAGCTTGGCAAGCACACGTTCGGCCAGATCGTATACGCGCTGGAAGCGTTCGCGCCGCGTCACCATCAATTCACCGGACGCAAACCACGCTTCCAGCCATTTCTTTTCCGGCTTCCATTCCCACCAGCCCGAAACGCCGCGATCTGCGCGCTCGAAATCGGATGCGCGAACCGGGCCCGATTCACGAATGCGTGCAAGAAGATTTTTCATCTCCTTTGCGTGACTATCTCTGGTGCGCGCAGCATGACGATCGGCCCAATGACTGCTTTCCGCTTGCGATCGCCATGCGCGATGAAAACCGACATCCGATGCCGTGATGAAACACGCTTCATGCGCCCAGCATTCTGCAATACGGCCCTTTTCCAGCGCTTCTTCCAGCCATGTGGCCGGATAATCGCCCAGGCGTGCATGCAACACCAAATAAGGGCTTCGCGCCACGACATGAATGCTGTCGATCTGCAACAGGCGCATGCGCTGAATGGTTGCCAACAGGTCGTCCCGACGCGCGCGCCGCTTGGATGGCTGCAACAGACCTTGTGCTGCAAGGTGCAGCGCACGCGCCTGCACAAGCGACAAGGGACGAATGCCAGATGAAGATTCGCTCAACGGATGTACGCCTTCACACGATCGTGACTCATATATTGTGCTGGCATTTACAACGTACTTGCTAACGTCGAAACAAGCTTGAAATGGCCGGGGCTATCGACGGTCATGCATTGGCAGGAAGCAGCTCCCCGGCAGTTCAGGCATTTTTGCATGGAGCTACGACGATGAAACCTCGCACCTTACTTCTCGCTTCTATGATCAGCACGGGTCTGCTTATGTCGGGCGCGGTCATCGCGCAAGACCAGACCATGCAACCCACCGCAACACCGCAGAATACGGTGCAGCAGCCTACAACAGCACCGCAAACCTCTGCGGCGCAGCAGCCATCGGCGGCGGCCCAGAACTCGACCATGCAACCGCCCTCAGGGGCCCCGGTCGCTACACAAGGCAACTCGACAACTAGCAGCGCCACCTACAACTCATCGCAAGGCCAGCTGACGGTCAACTCGAAAACGGGCAACGTGCCTTCGACCGCCTCGCCACCGTCCTTTGAGCAGCTTTCGGGCGGTTCGAAGATGATCACCCAGGAACAGGCTAAGGCTTACCCTCCGCTGGCCAATGACTTCATCCATGTCGCGGGTCATAGCGACCACATCACCAAGAGCCAATACGAGCACTGGCTGCAGAATTTGAATTGATGAGCAGCGATGACACGTGATGAAACGCGTCTGCCGGCCGTTGCCTTTCGCAACGGCCGGTTTTTTTTGATTTATCCACATACAACATGATTAAACTGGCGGCCACACACGCAGGATCGGCGTGCTGGGGAGTCGCTCATGAGACCGTGGTTCAACCGCCTGATTGCTGGAGTGTGCGTCGGGGCGGCCTTTTCGCCAGCCCACGCGCAGAACGCCAACCCGACGGATATTCGCGCCTGCACGGGCATCGAGAGTGATGCACAGCGACTGGCGTGCTACGACCGCGCAACGGGACGCACGCAGATGCCTGCCGCGCAGAAACGCACGGAGCCTGCGGCATCGTCACCGTCGAATGTGTTTTCCAGAGCAAATGTCATCGCCGCTACGCCCGTGCCGAATGGGAAAGCGGCGCCGCTTTCGCTGCTCGACAGCCGCTGGGAATTATCGCCCGACAGCAAGCTCGGCACGTTCAATCTGCGCGGCTACAAACCCATCTACGTCTTGCCGGTTTTTGCGACGAGCAATCAGAACAACCTGCCCTCCAGCCCCAATCCGGTGAACACGGTGCAAACCCCGCTGGGGATGCAGAACCTGGAAAGCAAGTTCCAGATCAGCCTGAAAACCAAGATCTGGCAAGGTGTATTCGGCGATGTCGGCGATCTGTGGGTGGGCTATACGCAGGATTCGTACTGGCAGGTCTACAACTCGAAGGAATCGCGTCCGTTCCGCGAGACGGATTACGAGCCCGAAGCCATGCTGGTCTTTAACACCGATTACCAGGTGTTCGGCTGGGATGGGCGACTGCTTAGCATTGGCTTGAATCATCAATCGAACGGTGAGTCCGATCCGCTATCGCGCAGCTGGAATCGCGTGATGGGACAAATCGGCTTCGAACGCAGCGGCTGGACGATCGTGTTCCGCCCGTGGTGGCGCATCCCCGAGCAGGCGGCGGACGACAACAACCCGGATATCAGCAATTACATGGGCCGCGCAGATGTCCAAATCATCCACGAATGGAATGGCCAGGAATTTGGACTGATGTTGCGCGATTCGTTGCGCGGCGGCAGCGAGCAGCACGGTGCGGGACGATTCACGTGGAGCTTCCCGATCGTGCGCAACCTGCGCGGCTACGTGGAATTCTTCAAGGGATACGGCGAGAGCATCATCGACTACAACCACAACGCGACCTATGTGGGCGTAGGTATCTCGCTGCTGGACTGGTACTGAAATGGCGCAATCCGATGGAACCTCCAGCGGGTTGCGCCAGATATCAACGGCTTAGTGGTGATGACCACCCGGGCCATGCACATGGCCGTGAGCAAGTTCTTCCGCGCTTGCCTCGCGCACTTCGGTCACTTCAATGTCGAAATGCAGCGTCTGACCGGCGAGCGGATGGTTGCCGTCGATGTGCACCTTCTCGCCATCGACCTTGGTTACCGTCACGTTGATCACGCCCTGCGGACCATGACCCTGAAACTGCATGCCCGGCTGGATGTCTTCCACGCCCTGGAAGGCTTCACGCGGGAGTTCCTGCATCAGTTCCGGGTGATGCTCGCCATAGCCTTCTGCCGGCGCAACCTGGACCTTGAACTGATCGCCAGCCACGCGGCCGGCCATCGCCTTCTCCAGACCCGGCACGATCTGGCCGGTGCCCTGCATATAGGTCAGCGGCTCGCGGCCCTGGGAGCTGTCGATGACCTGACCGTCGTCGCCGGTCAGCGTGTAATGGAAAGAGGCAACGGTCTGGTCGGCAATCTGCATGATGATCTCGTAAAGGTAAAAAGCGCCGGCCTTCGCCGACGGATTGCCTAGGGTACCACCCACACCATGGGTGCCGGAAACGTGCGAAATTGTGTCTGCATCTGCCCTGCATCGTGCGGGGATTTGACCGTATAAAGCTATCGTGAAGCGTCTCCGCTTCAGCGATACTGCGCACATGGAGGCCCTCCCATGCGATACCTGTTTCGATTGGGTGCAACCTGCACGCTGATCGGAGCCGTGATGACGATGCCGACAGGCATCGCAGCTCCCCCTTCGGCCGTCGTCAGCACGGCGACCCAACAGCAACTGGCTAGCGAGATCGATACGCAAATCGACCAGCCGCGTTTTGCTTCCGCGCGCTGGGGCATTTCCGTGGTCTCGCTCGACAGTGGCCACACGCTGTACGCGCGCGATGCCGATCGCCTGCTGCAACCGGCTTCGACCGCCAAGCTTTACACCGCTGCATTCGTGCTCGATACGCTTGGTCCCGATTACCGCATTCCCACGCAGCTTGTCGCTATCGGCCCCATCGAGCACGGACGACTGAATGGTTCGCTGATGCTGCGTGGCATGGGCGATCCGACCTTGGATACGCCCGGCACCAACAGCGACTGGGCCGATCAGCTCGCCACGCAATTGGCCGCCAACGGCGTGCATGAGGTGCACGGCGATCTCGTCGCAGACGATAGCTATTTCGAGGGCCCACCCATTGGGTCCGGTTGGGAAGCACGCGATCTGCAAAGCTGGTTTGCGGTGCCGGCTTCGGCATTGAGCGTGCAGGAAAATGTCGTCGATCTGACGGTGTCGCCAACGGGCATGGGCGGCACTGCATCGTTGACGTTCGATCCGCGAGGGTCCATGCCGCACGTCATCAATCGCATCGTTACCGGCACCCGCAATGACATAAATCTGTATCGCGCGCCCGGCGATTCAACGCTCTACGCGTTCGGCACCATTGCACAACGTTCGGAGCCGCAGAATTTCAAGCTCGCCATCGCTGATCCAGCATGGTTTGCAGGAACGCTTTTGCGAGAGGCATTGAGTCGACACAGCATACGCGTTGATGGCACCGTTCGTGTGCAGCATTGGCCGCAGCAAAGCGCGGTCGATCCTGACAAAGGCACAGTCGTCGCACAGGTTCTGTCGCCACCGGTGATGGAAGTGCTATCGCGCGGACTGAAGCGCTCGCAGAATCTCTATCTGCAAAACTTGCTGCAAATCGCCGGAGTCAAGCAAAAAGCTGCGGCAGAGCAAGCGGGCGATCCCGATGCGGGATTCCTCAGCTCCGAAGCGTGGGGAACACGCGCCATGCACGAGTTGCTCAATCACATCGGCATTTCACCCGACACCGCTCAGATGGAAGAAGGCGCAGGTTTATCGCGACAGGATCTGGCCACACCCAACGCCATGGTCCGCCTGCTCACTTACCTCGCCAGCCAGCCTTACGGTGCGGATTTGCGCGATGCACTGCCAAATGCGGGCGTCGACGGCACGCTCGAATTCCGCATGCGCGATACGCCGGCCATGGGCAACGTGCACGCGAAAACGGGCAGCATGACGTATGTGCGCTGCATGGTCGGATACGTGACGACAGCATCCGGTGCGCATCTGGCATTCGCCATCATGCTCAACAATTACGTGCAAGATGCAGACGAGCCCAGTCCAAGTCGCAATCTGGATGCGATTGTCGAATTACTGGCGGCGTATCAGGGACACGGCTGAACGCCGCCGTATCCAATCAGCGTTTCTGCAGATCCTTGCCGATCTTTTCCGGCGTATCGGTGGGCGCATAACGCTTGACCACGTTGCCTTCGGCATCGATCAGGAACTTGGTGAAGTTCCACTTGATCGCCTCGCTGCCAAGCAAACCTTTTTGCTCTTTCTTCATCCATTTGTAGAACGGATGAGCGTTGTCACCATTCACCTCGATCTTGGCGAACATCGGGAAGGTGACGTCGTAGCTGGTGGAGCAGAAGTTCCTGATTTCGGCCTCGTCACCAGGCTCCTGGTGACCGAACTGATCGCAGGGGAAGCCCAACACCACCAGTCCCTCGTCGCGATGGCTGCGCCACAGCTCCTCCAGACCCTTGTATTGCGGCGTAAATCCACATTTGGACGCGACATTCACCACCAGCATGGTTTTGCCGCGCCAGGCACCGAGAGATTGCTCTGTGCCATCAATATCGCGTGCACTGAAGTCATAGGCCGTCGTCATGCTAATCGCTCCGGGTGATATGCATAGGGCAGTCTACTTCAAACCTATCCTGCCTCGCTGGCATAGAATGCGCGTTCTGGCCACCGCGCAGGATTTGCCGTGATCCGCTTTGTTGATGTCCACAAGTCCTACCGTGTCGACGGCAAGGATGTTCCGGCGCTCGAACCCTTCGACCTCGATATCGCCGATGGCGAGGTGTTCGGCATCATCGGGCATTCCGGCGCGGGAAAATCGACGCTTATACGGCTCATCAATCTGCTGGAGCGTCCTAGCGGCGGACGCATCCTCATCGGCGATACCGATATAGCCGCCCTGCCCGATCCGGCGCTACGCGCGGCGCGCCAGAAGATCGGCATGATCTTTCAGCACTTCAATCTGCTGTCGTCGCAAACCGTGTCGGAAAACATTGCCTTTCCGATGCGCATCGCGGGTGAGAAAGACGCCCGTGTGCTCCGTGCACGTGTTGACGAGCTGCTGCAACGCGTTGGCCTTACCGCGCACGCCAACAAGTATCCGTCGCAACTCTCGGGTGGACAGAAGCAACGCGTAGGCATTGCACGCGCGCTGGCCAATCGTCCCTCCCTTCTGCTTTGCGACGAGGCCACCAGTGCGCTCGATCCGCAAACCACGGCATCCGTGCTGGATCTTCTCGCGGAAATCAATCGCGAGCTGAAGCTCACTATTGTACTGATCACGCACGAGATGGATGTCGTGCGCCGGGTATGCGATCGCGTTGCGGTGCTGGATGCGGGTCGCATTGTCGAACAAGGCACGGTCGCCGATGTTTTCCTGCACCCGACGCATGCGACCACGCAGCGTTTCGTACGCGAAGCATTACCCGAGGAAGCCGCCGGCGAAAATGTTCCCTATCAAAACGTACAAGGCCGCATCATGCGTTTGTCGTTTCGTGGCGACACCACATGGTCGCCAACGCTTGGGCGCGTGACGCGCGAAACCGGCATCGACTTCAACATCCTTGCCGGGCGCATCGATCGCATCAAGGATCTGCCTTACGGCCAGCTAACCCTGGCCATGCAAGGCCCCAATGTGGACGCTGCCTTGCAAGCGCTACGCGCCGCTGGTATCGAAGTGGAGGAACTCGCACGATGATCGCCACACACCTTCCGTTGCTGCAAACCCTCTTCCCGAATATAGACGATTGGGGTGAGTTGGGGCAGGCATGCATCGACACCTTACTAATGCTCGGCGGCTCGTTGTTGCTCACCGTTGCGATCGGTTTACCGCTCGGCGTGCTGCTCTTTCTTACCGGCAAAAATCAGCTGCACGCGATGCCGAAACTATATGGCGGCCTTTCGCTTGTCGTGAATGTGCTTCGCTCGATTCCATTCATCATCCTGATGATTGTGCTGATGCCAGTCACTTATTTCCTGGTTGGCACAAAGCTCGGCATTCGCGGCGCGATCCCCCCGCTGGTGATTGGCGCAGCGCCCTTCTTTGCGCGTCTCGTGGAGACTGCCTTGCGCGAAGTGGAGCACGGCGTGATTGAAGCCTCGCAAGCCATGGGCGCGACGACGTGGCAGATCGTGCGCCACGTGCTACTGCCTGAAGCACGCGCCAGTTTGTGGGCGGGTGTCACGGTCACCGCGATTGCGTTGGTCGGTTACACGGCCATGGGCGGTGCCATCGGCGCGGGCGGTTTGGGCGATCTGGCGTATCGCTATGGTTATCTCAGCTACAAGTCCGATTACATGGTCGTCACCGTTCTACTTCTCATCGTCCTGGTTCAGCTTCTGCAGATGCTCGGTGATCGGATCGTGGCCCATTACAGCAAGCGCTGACGTGGCGATCTGAACGGCTCCAGGCGGCGGCTTTGCATACAGCCGTCTGGACGGCTATTCTTGTGCATTGCACAAGGACCCCATCCCCATGAAAAAGCTATTGGCTTTCTTTGCCGCTACGCTGCTGCTGGCTGGCTGCTCGTCGTCCGGTTCCGGCGGCTCCAACGGCCAGACGCTTACCGTGGCTGCGACCGCCGTGCCACATGCAGAAATTCTCAAGCAGGTGAAGCCCATTCTTGCAAAGGAAGGTATCGACCTGGATATCAAGGTGTTTGCCGATTACGTGCAGCCCAATACACAGGTTGAGGAAAAGAACATCGATCTGAACTACTTCCAGACCAAACCTTATCTGGACACCTTCAATCGCGAGCACAAGACCAATCTGGTGATCGTCACCGGCGTGCATATCGAGCCGTTCGGCGCGTACTCGCATAAATACAAGTCCATCGATCAGTTGCCCAATGGCGCGACCGTGACGCTCCCCAACGATCCGAGCAATCAGGGTCGCGCCCTGCTGCTGCTCGCCAAGAACGGCTTGATCACGTTGAAAGATCCGAGCAACGAACTGTCCACGCCCAAGGACGTCGTCGGCAATCCCAAGAACCTCACCTTCAAGCCGCTGGAAGCCGCGATGCTTCCGCGCACGCTGGACGAAGTGGATCTGGCTTTGATCAACACCAACTACGCACTCGCAGCCGGACTCAATCCGACCAAAGATGCGCTGCTGATCGAAGACAAGAATTCACCGTATGTGAATTACCTGGTGGGACGTCCGGACAATCAAAACGATCCGCGCGTGCAAAAGTTGGCACAGGCGCTGACCAGTCCTGAGATAAAGGCATTTATTGAAGAAAAGTACAAAGGCGCGGTGCTACCGGCGTTCTAAGAGTTCATAAAAAAGCCTGCGCACTTGCAGGCTTTTTTGAGCCATTCAAAGCGGCCAACTAAATTTCCGCTGTCACCGGAATCTCGAACACCTGCCGTAAATAAGCGATATACGCCTTGTCATCGCACATGTTCTTGCCGGGCGAATCACTGAGCTTGGCCACAGGCTGTCCATTACAGCGAACCATCTTGATCACGATATTCAACGGCGTGGGACCAACGTCATTCGTGAGATTGGTACCCACACCGAAGGCGAGCTGGCAGCGCCCATGGAAATGTTCGTAGAGCTTCATCACCTTGGGAATATCCAGGCCGTCGCTGAAGACAAGCACTTTGCCGCGAGGATCGACACGTTTGGCTTCATAGTGTGCGAGCACGCGCTCGCCCCACGCAAAGGGATCGCCGGAATCGTGTCGCGTTCCGTCGAAGAGCTTGCAGAAGTACATGTCGAAATCGCGTAGGAAGGCGGTGAGTCCGTAGACATCCGATAGCGCGATGCCGAGGTCACCACGGTATTCCTTTGCCCACGCTTCAAGCGCTGCGATTTGCGAATCGCGCAGCCGCGGGCCAAGCGCCTGATGAGCCTGCAAGTATTCGTGTGCGAGCGTGCCCAGTGGGCGCAAACCCACTTCGCGCGCGAGCCACACGTTGCTAGTGCCAGTCAGCTGCGCACCCAATCCCTCGTGCAACGCGGTCACTACCTCTTTCTGCCACTCGCGCGAGAAGCGGCGGCGGGTACCGTAGTCAGCGATGCGGCACTCGGCATAGCCTGGAGTGTCCCGAAGCATGGCTATTTTCGCCTGAAGACGCCGGCGCCCTTCGGTGAAATCCATATTCGGGGCGTTGTTGCGGAAATACACTTCGTTGACGATGGCCAGCAGCGGCACCTCATACAGAATGGTGTGCAACCACGGTCCGACAATGCGTATCTCGATCTCGCCGTTGTCCTCCGGCGAAGGCGCGATATCAACGTATTTGGCGTTGAGTTGAAACAATCCCAGGAAGTCGACGAAGTCGCTTTTGATGAAGCGCCACTGGCGCAGGTAGTCGAGTTCATCCTCGGTGAATCGCAGGGTGCAGAGCGCGTGCAGCTCCTCGCGAATTTCGTCGATATAGGGCACCAGGTTCACACCGGGATTACGGCATTTGAACCGGTATTCCGCGTGAGCACCGGGATACTGATGCAATACCACCTGCATCATCGAGAACTTGTAGAGATCGGTGTCGAGCAACGAGCTGACGATCATGGATCACTTCCATGTCGGGGAGAGAGGTACACCCCACGATGGTGCGGTGCCCGCGCATTATCCAGCCGAAGTTGCCGTCGTGAACAGCAGACAAATGAAAACCCCGACAGCCAGGGGAATAACTGTCGGGGTTTGTTAGGCCGCGTTCCGGGGGGAGGGTAAATAGGAACCGGCCCCTCGATGGCTCGATGCTCTGAACCATCTAGGTTGTCGCCTCACGGCGATTCGTCTAGTTAGTGTGGTCGCTGCAAATGAAGTTCAAGGCCGCATCCCGTTCCGTTCAGCTAACCGATAGCTACACTACGCAACAACCATACGATGTGCATTTCCCCATATCCAAGTGCTTGCTAATACAGGAAATCGCCATGCGGGTACGTAGTCTTTGTCTTTTCGTCTTAATGCTTGCATTACCTTTGCATGCTGCCGATTTGATCATCGATACGGGACACGGTACCCGCACTTGGACAACGGCGCAGTTGCTGGCTCGCCCGGATTTACAAAACGTCACCATTCCGATCGATGTGGCGTTTGGCCGCACCATGCACTATCGAGCGGTGCCCTTGCGGGCACTCCTTGCGGGACTGCAACCGGGCGATCATCTGCAATTCGTCGCGAGCGACGGGTTCTCTGCCGATATTCCCGCCACCATTCTTCTCAACCAGCAAGGCGCCGAAGCGTGGCTTGCGATTGAAGATCCCAAACAACCGTGGCCGTCGTTACCCAATAATAAAGGCGATGCAGGGCCGTTTTACGTCGTGTGGACACGCCCCGCGGCAGCGGCCATCGGCACGGAGCAATGGCCCTATCAACTCGTGCGCATTCAACCGACGCAGGATGTGGCGACGCGCTTTCCGGCAACTGCACCGGCGACATCAGTCCCGGCCAACAGCGAGATTCGGCATGGTTATGCAGTGTTTCAGCGCACCTGCTTTGCATGCCACACGCTCAACGGCCAGGGCGATGCGCACATGGGACCGGATCTCAACATCCCGCATAATCCGACGGAATATCTGAGCGACACCCTGCTGCGCGCATTCATCCGCAATCCGCAGTCACTGCGGCGTTGGCCTGAAGGGAAAATGTCCGGCTTCCCGACGCAGCAATCGCTCTCGGACGCCGATCTGAATGCGGTGATCGCGTATCTGCACTACATGGCGCAGCGTAAGTCCGCTCATTAATCCGTTGCCATGGCCGCCGACGGTTCTTGCGATTTGAGCAACGCACGCAAGGTGTTCTCGCGCTCTGTTTTTGGCTGCTTCGCTAGCGCACGCACGCGCGCATAGAAATCCGGCCATTGACCACCGGCCTGTTTGAACAGCGCCGCGAACGATTGCACCCATTGGTCATACAAACCGAAAGGCAGAAGGGTCGCGTTGTTGATTGGCCGAGCGACCCACGCGTCATAGCGGTGATCGTTCGGATAGTTCTTGTCGCGCCATACGACGTAGCGTGCGCGGAAGTCTTCAATCTCGCGCTGCTTGCCAGTAGCCATGGCTTCCTGATCCGCGCCGCTTTTGTAGAGCTTCTTCAAACGCTCACGCAGATCGAGCACCAACTGGGTGAAGCCGTCATCCATGACTTGATCATGATTATTCGCCACGGTTTCACCGCGCGAACGATGCCATTCGCGCACGCCTTGGTCTTCTACGAACATCGCGTAGCTTTCGTTGAAGGGCGTATCGTCTTTGACGTAGATAAGCTGGTGGGCCAGCTCGTGAAAAATCGTGCCGATGAGTTCGTCGTCATCCCAACGCATCATGCTGCTGATGATGGGATCGGAGAACCAACCCAATGTGGAATACGCTGGTACGCCTCCGATGTAGACGTCGTAGCCCTCTGCCTTCAGCTTTTCGGCGCCTTCCTTCGCTTTCTGCTCGTCAAACCATCCGCGATAGGCCACGCAGCCGGCAATGGGAAAACATTGCGGCACGGCATCCACGGAGAAACGCGGCGTGGCGAACACGTTCCACACCACGTAGGGGCGATTGAGCTGCACGTAATAGGTGTAGCTACGGTTATCCGGCAGATCGAGCTTCACAGAGGCGAATTGGCGCGCTTCCTGGGAAAGCTTCAGGCGTGCGGCAAGCTTTGGATCGGTCGCCGAATCCGCAATCACCTTGCTGACGGAACGGCGCTGCAAAAGCAACGCACTTTCACCGTGCGTCACATGTGCGTAGTAACGAAGATCGGCACAGGCACCGAGCACGACAGCCACCACGGTGTAGACAATCAGCCGGATACCGGAATGGAGAATGCGGATTCGAAACGTCATCCCCCCATTCTGGCGGAAGACTTAGCTGTGAACATTGATGGCCGGTCAGTGATGACCGTTGCCACCACCGCCACCGGAATGTCCGCCACTCGAATGTCCGTACGATCCACCGTGGCCAGACCATCCGCCATGCCCACCGCCGTAATACCCATGCCCGTAATACCCACGCCCGTAATAACGGCCACCCCACCCGCCGCCTACAATAACCGGCCCATAGCAGCAGCCCCAACCGTACCCGTACCCGTACCCATATCCATAACCGTAGGGGTAATAGCCGTAGTAAGGGTAAGAACTGTAGTAGCCGGTCGCCGGAGTGCTGCCATAGTAAACATCGCCCGCGTACCCGTTGCCTTGTACATAGCTATAACCCGGCGCGATATAACAACCGGAAAGTGCGCCCGTGAATACGACCAGAGCGAGGGCTGCAAACAGGTGTTTGATGGTTGAGATTTTCATAGCGCGGGCTCCATGCGAGTGACGCTGATTAGTACGTTAATCCTGCACCGTTGAATCCGCCCTGAGCAACAAAACAACCGAGCCGGCTTTTTACGGCCGGCCCGGTGTCGAAATATCAAACGCAAAACGAAAATTCGGTCAGCTTTTGCCGTTCTTGCCTTGATCGCCACGCGCGTGCGCAACGTGGTTGTGCACCGCTTCCGCGGACGGCTTGCCTGCGTTGCCGTGCAGATCGCCATTTTCGCCCTGAGGCGCTGACGTGGCCCCAGGCCATGTGGGCCCCTGCTTTACGCGATCCTGCTTGGCTTTAAGCAACGCCTGAATGTGCGCGACCGCTTCTTCCGGGCTGATGTGATTGTGGTTTTCAGCTGGCGTGGAAGCGGTTGTAGCGGATTCTTGGGGCTTGCTGGGCTTCGCCTTCTTGGGCGCGGCCGGTTTCTTAGGGCTTGCCGGCGCCGCTGCGGGTGACTTGGCCACCACTGGTGCTGCCGCCTGGCTAACTGCCTTCTTCTCAGCCGTGGCTGGCTTGGGCGCCGCTGCTTTCTTCGCAGGCGCTTTCTTTGCCGGTGATTTCTTCACCGCACTCTTTGCCTTGGGTGCGGACGAAGCGGATTTGCTGACGGGCGCTTTTTTCGCCGTCTTCTTCACGGGCTTGCTGGCCGAAGTCTTTTTTACGGCCTTCTTTACAGCCTTCTTGGTGACTTTTTTTGCAGCCTTTCGCGCCGTTTTCTTCGCTGCCTTCTTACTGGCCGCGGCCCTTTTTACGGTTTTTTTAGCTGCTGCAGGCTTGCGGGCCGTCTTCTTCCCGGTTGAGCTGGCTCGTTTGGATGCCTTACGGGCCGCGGACTTCTTCGCGGCAGACTTGCGGGTCGTTGCCATGCGTGGGTACTCCGGCGGTGATGAGTAGGATCACAGTCGCATCTTCAAGGTGTATGCGCAATGAGCAAGTGCCGAAAATCACATGCCCGGCTGCGACAGCTGTTCCAGAAAAGTCGACAGCACGCCTGGATTCACCACGACGGTAAATACCACGCCATACGCTGCACCCCACAGGTGCGCACTGTGGTTGATATTGCCGCGCCCCTGCCGATCCATATAGACCGAATAGATCACGTAGAGCACGGCATAAATGATGGCCGGCACGGGCAAAAAATACACGTAGATCCTGGCCCACGGCGAATACAAAATGAAAGCAAACATGACCGCGGATACGGCGCCGGATGCCCCCAGGCTGCGATAGTTGGAGTTGTGTCGATTCTTCAGATACGTGGGCAGAATCGAAATGACCAGACCACCCACGTAAAACAGAACGAAACCGAAGGCGCCAAGCGACTGATTGACCTGAGGCTCCATGATCCTGCCGAAGAAAAACAGCGTCATCATGTTGAAGAGCAGATGCATGCCATCGGCATGAATCAGCCCGTAGGTGACCAGGCGCCAATACTGCTTTTTTCGCTCGATAGCCGGCGGCCAGAGAATCAGGTCATCGATCAGGTTTCGGTTGCTGAAAGCCATGAACGAGACGATGCACGTGACGGCCAGGATAATAAGCGTAAACAGCATATGACGATTCCGACAATGTTTTGGAATTCCGCCATCTTGACGTTCACGGGCCAAGTTGTCGACGGCTAGAATGCGCGATCACGTCTTATCTGCAAGCCCCTACCCCATGAGCCCTGTCCGCTATATGCATCTGGATGTCTTCGCCGCCAGTCCCGGTGGAGGCAATCACCTCGGCGTGGTCACGAATGCCACGGGATGGAGCGATGCGCAGATGCAGCGCTACGCGCGTTGGACGGATCTGGTGGAAACAACCTTTCTGCTTCCACCCAGCGATCCCAAAGCCAGTTATTGCGTACGCATCTTTACCCCCCAGAAAGAAATCGCCTTTGCGGGCCACCCCAGCGTGGGCAGCGCGCACGCAGTGCTCGAATGCGGACTGGCCACACCGAAGAGCGATCTGCTGTGGCAGGAATGCGGCGCAGGCGTGCTCCCCATACGTGTGGAAGGCAGTGGTGCACAACGGACGCTGTTATTGCAATCGCCTGCCGCACGCGTAGTGAAAACAGGCCTGCACGCGCATCCGCTCCTGGCGCCGACGCTCAACGGCATTAGTCTTGGCACGTTGCCGCCAGCGTTGGTCGATGGCGGCCGCCGCTGGTGGCTGGCCGAATGTGTGGATGAAGCGAGCTTGCGCGCCTGGCAGCCGGACCACAGTACGATCGGTGCTCTTGCCGTAGCCAGTGGCAGCATGGGCTTGTGTGCCTTCGCGCGTAGCAAGCATTCGGATTATCAGCTCGTCGTGCGCGCTTTTCCATCGGGCGTGGGCATCGTCGAAGATCCTGCGTCGGGCGCGGCCAATGGGTTGATCGCCGCTTACATCGCTCATGCCGAACCCAACGGTCCTCTCGCACAGGGTTACTCGGTAAGCCAGGGACGCGAAATGGGCCACGATGCGCTGCTGATCGCGCGTATCGCCGATGGCAGCATCTGGATTGGTGGGCGCACCAACACCGTGATCGACGGCACGCTGCAGTGGAACGGTCGTTAGGTCGACCTGCCTAGCCGCCTTTCTTGCGTCCATCCAGATTGGCGCGACGTTCCGATACCCGTGCAAGCGCCGATAAATCCATCGATCCGGCACCATCGGCCATAGCTTCCAGCAAACTGTCGCGCAACACACCTGCCAGCGGCAGCGGCACTTGCGCGGAGTGACCGGCGTCCTGCGCCAGCATCACGTCCTTCAATCCCAGCGGTAGCGCAAACCCGGGCGGCTGAAAGCGCTGTTCTGCGATCGACTTGCCGTAGCCCTGATAAACCGGCGAGGCGAACAATGTGCTCGTCATCAGCTCCAGAAAATCATGCGTACTGACGCCATAGGCCTTAGCAAGCGTCGACGCCTCGGCCATGCTCTCGATGGCCGTGACGAGCATGAAATTACCCGCAAGCTTCACCACGTTGGCGCGCTCGGGCGTGTCGCCCATTGGCCAGATTTTTGCAGCCATCGCTTCAAGCAATGGCTTGGCTTTTTCGATTGCACTCGCCTGCCCGGCGACGACGATATTGAGTTTGCCCGCTGCAGCAACGTCAGGTCGGCCAAATACGGGGGCAGCCACATAACCGAGCCCGCGCTTTGCGTGTTCGTCGGCAAGCTGTCGTGCGAGTGCGACGGAAATCGTCGCGTGATTGACGTGCACGGTGCCCGGGTCCATCGCATCGAGCAAACCGTCATCGATAAATATCTCGCGTACTGCCTGATCGTTCGACAACATGCTATGGACAACTTCGCCCTGCACTGCGCGATCGGGCGTACTCGCAACCTTGGCACCCAGCGACGCCAGTTTTTCCGACGCTGCTTGCGATCTATTCCAGACGGTGACTTGATGCCCGGCCGCAACAAGGTTGCTGGCCATCGCACTACCCATTGCGCCAAGCCCGATAAAACTAACTTTCATGATGAACTCTCCACACTGCAGACGTGCACTTCAGCACGACAGATGTTCAGCCGCCGCGAAACGGCTATACGACCTCGCCGGCCGCATGACCGGAAGCCCACGCCCATTGAAAGTTGTAACCACCGAGCCAACCGGTGACATCCACGACTTCGCCGATGAAATACAGGCCAGGCACCACTTTGGATTGCATGGTGGCAGATGAAAGACCGTCGGTATCCACGCCACCCAGCGTCACCTCTGCCGTGCGATAGCCTTCCGTGCCGCTGGCGACGACAGGCCAGTTATGCAGCTGATCGCCGATATCGCGCAGCTCGGCATCGCGATATTGGCGCATGGGGCGACTGGCGAACCACACCTCGCTAAGACGTTGCGCCAGACGTTTCGGCAACAAATCACCCAAGACATTGCGAAATTCGGCCGCCGGCCGCGCTGCGCGCTGATCGATCAGCCAATCGCCGATGGATTGCTGAGGCGAAAGATCCACGCGCAGATCGTCGCCTGGCTGCCAGTAAGACGATATCTGCAGAATGCATGGCCCGCTGATGCCGCGATGTGTAAACAACAACCCCGCGCGAAAACTTCGCTTGCCTACGTGCGCCTCGGCAACGGGCAACGCAACACCGGCGAGATCCGCGTAATGCTCTTGATGCTTGCCGCTCAACGTCAACGGCACGAGTCCCGCGCGTGTCGCCAGTACGTTGTGCCCGAACTGCCGCGCGAGTTCGTAACCCAATCCGCTTGCACCCATGCTCGGAATCGACAAACCGCCGCTGGCGACAACCAGCGAATCGGCATGCACTTCGCCGCGCGCTGTCAGCACGCTGAAACCCTCATCGGTCTTGCGCACTCTTTGCACGCCGCAATTAATTTCGACACGTGCATTCACCGCCCCGCATTCGTCCAGCAACATGCGCAGAATCAATTTGGATGACTCATCGCAGAACAGTTGCCCAAGCTCCTTTTCGTGATAGGCAATGCGATGCTTTTCGACCAATGCGATGAAATCGGATGGCGTGTAACGCGCCAGTGCCGATTTGGCGAAGTGAGGATTGCCCGAGATGTACTGGGCTGGCGTGACGCCGAGATTGGTGAAATTGCAACGACCACCGCCGGACATCAGGATCTTCTTGCCGGGCTTGTTGGCATGGTCGAGCACCAACACGCTGCGTCCGCGCTGTCCCGCGGTGATGGCACACATCAAGCCCGCAGCACCGGCGCCGATGACCAGGACATCCACTTTCACGCGACCACCGCCTTTTTCGCCGCCGGACTGCACATCCACGCATTATCCAACAGATGCATGCCTTACACTTGCCGCCTACCCCAGCAAAGGACTCTGGCCATGCCTTCCTTCGATGTCATCTCCGAGGTCGACAAGCACGAATTGACCAACGCGGTCGATCAGGCCAATCGCGAACTCGCCAATCGCTTCGACTTCAAAGGCACGGACGCCAAGTTCGAGCTGGACAAATTCGTCATCACGCAAAGCGCGCCCAGTGAGTTTCAGCTGCAGCAGATGATGGACATTCTGCGCAGTCGTCTCGCATCGCGAAAAATCGATACTCGCGCGCTGGACATGGCCGACCCGGAAGTGAACCTGGCCGGTGCACGCCAGAAGATCACGGTGAAGCAAGGCATCGAGCAGCCCGTCGCCAAGAAACTGATAGCCACCTTGAAAGAAGCCAAATTGAAGGTGGAAGCGCAGATCAATGGCGACAAGCTGCGCATCACCGGAAAGAAGCGCGACGACCTGCAGCTGGCGATGGCAGTCTTGCGCAAGGCCGAGGTCGAACTTCCGCTTCAGTTCGACAACTTTCGCGATTAAGTCGATGTGCTTTCATCTTGGCTTGCGCCGGGATGAAAGACCTTCAACTACGCAAGCCCCGCCGCGATGTTCACGCTGATGGCGATAATAAACACGTTGAAGAAGAACGCCACCACACTATGCAGCAATGCCGTCCGCCGTAGCGTGTGACTGGTGATCTGCACATCGGATACCTGAAAGCACATGCCGATCACGAAGGCGAAATATACAAAGTCCCAGTAGTCGGGCTGCTTCGTGCCCGGAAAATCCAGGCCTTCGTGTTGCTTGCCGAAATCGCCGTAGTAGCCGTGCGCATAGTGCAAGGCATACATCGTGTTCATGAAAAGCCACGACAGCACGATGCTGAGCGCGGCCATACCCATGGCCTTGGCGCCGCCACCCTTGGCGGCGTGCAGCTCGGTGGATAGTGCGACCAGCACGACCACCGAAAGCGCCACCGCAATCCAGAGCGTACTGCGACGCCCGACATCCTGACCCATCGCTTGCCGGCACATGTGCTCCGCGGTGACGCGATTGAACATGCGCGTCAGCATGGCGAGATAGAGCAACACACCAACATCGAAGCTGATCAAAAGCGCCGAAGGAGGCTTCACGCGCGATAGCATCAGCGTGACGAATACCGCCAGAAAGACGACAGTGGAAATCGCCAGCCATGGACGAGCCCGCACGAAACGAATGGGCGCCCACCGTCGACGCACCGATCGCCCCGGCGTCTTGCCCTCGCTGGACGCATTCATGCGCGCAGACCCGCGTATTCGGGATGACGCTCGCTCCACACTCGCGCATAACTGCACGCTGGCACCACTTTCCAGCCTTCCTGCCGCGCCACTTCATAGGCCGCGCGCACCAGCTCGCTCGCAATGCCGCGGCCGCCCACTTCAGACGGTACGCCCGTATGGGTAATGGTCATCACCTTTCCCTGCAAGGTGTACTCAAGTTCACAGGTGAAGCCATCCACCGTTGTTTCGAAACGGTGCGAGGAAGCCAGGTGCCGGATGTTCACAGTCATGATGCGTTCCCGCGCGTTGCAAAGTACAAGCATAGAACGCCTCGCCATCGGCCGCAGAGCAACCTTCGTTCGGCTGCCATGACTGACTCAGGCAGCAGCCTGTGCTGCAAGGTTATGACGACGCCGGCGCACGGCTTCTGCGAGTCGCTCCAGCACTTCTACGGTGGTCTCCCAACCGATGCAGCCATCGGTGATGCTCCGACCGTACGTCAGTTCGCATCCCGGAACGAGATCCTGCCTTCCGGCGACCAGATGGCTTTCGACCATCACGCCTTGTATGCGGGTTTCGCCAGCTTCGAGCTGCGCAGCAATGTCGGCAACGACACGGGGCTGATTCTCCGGTTGCTTGCCGCTGTTGGCATGGCTGGCGTCGATCATCAAACGCTCTGTGACACCTGCTTTGGCCAGTGCGCTGCATGCAGCGGCAACGTTGGCGGCATCGTAATTGGGCAACTTGCCGCCACGCAGGATCACGTGGCAATCCTCATTGCCGTGAGTGCTAGCGATGGCCGTGCGTCCGCTCTTCGTGACGGCCATGAAATGATGCGGCTGCGCGGCTGCGAGCACCGCGTCCACCGCAATCTTGATATTGCCATCCGTTCCGTTCTTGAAACCGACGGGGCACGACAAACCCGATGCAAGTTCACGGTGCGATTGACTTTCGGTCGTGCGCGCACCGATCGCACCCCACGCCACGAGATCGGCAATGTATTGCGGCGTGATCAGATCCAGAAACTCGCAACCGGCCGGCAAGCCGAGCGCGTTGATGTCGCACAATAGCCGACGGGCCAGATGCAGCCCTTTATCGATGTGATAACTCTCATCGAGATCCGGATCGTTGATCAAACCCTTCCAGCCCACCGTGGTGCGCGGCTTTTCAAAGTACACGCGCATGACGATTTCCAATGTGTCGGCGTGTCTCTCACGTTCGGCGACGAGGCGCCGGGCGTACTCCATCGCGGCATTGGTGTCATGAATCGAGCAGGGCCCGATGACGACGGCGAGACGATCGTCTTCGCCCTGAAGAATGCGGTGCAAGGCGCTGCGCGAGGCAGCGACCGTGCCAAGTGCTTGGGGATGCGGCTGGCAATCCCGCATGACGTCGGCAGGACTGGCGAGCTCTTTTATTTCGCGAATGCGTAAATCGTCGGTGAGGCTGGTCATGGAAAGCTCCTTTTTACGTGACCCGGCGACCAACAAAAAAGCCGCCAGGTTGGCTGGCGGCTTTTTCGAGGAAAGTGGGTGATCTGGTTAGTTACGATCGCGCACCATGCTCCGCCGCCGGCTTCGGATAGCCATAAAACCAGAAGTAATAGCGGTGGGAGGCGATGATCATGGGGTAAGTGATACCACATCACAGTGCCGATGCCAAACAGCTGCGCGGCATAAAACAATGCGCTAACGTCTCATTATTCATTCCGTTTCTGGGGGTTTACATGGCTCGTCCGCTGGTCTTTCTTGTTACCGCCGCGCTGGTCCTAGGCGCTTTCGGACTGCGTACTGCGCATGCCGATGACGTTGCCAAGCTCAGCATCATGGACCAGAAAGTAGGTACGGGCGATACAGCGCGCGATGACACGGAAGTCGAGGTCAACTACACAGGTTGGCTCTACGACGCGAAGGCCCCGGATCATCACGGCGCGAAGTTCGATAGCTCTTATGACAGTGGGCACCCGCTCACTTTCACCATTGGGGCCGATCAGGT